>JAGWAJ010000002.1:28383-92804 GCA_021296475.1 Acidobacteriota bacterium | reverse complement strand
CCCGGCGCCGGCGATGCGGACACCGGCGCATTCGGGGGGTTCGGCGCGGCCGGAGCGCAACTGCCGGGCCGCCAGGCGCCGCCGCCGGCAAGGGCGCCGGCGCCGGCCGCGCAGACCGGGCCGCGAGCCGGGTTCGCCCTCCCGGCCCGACCGTTCGTGCGTGCGGAACGCACGGACGAACCTCCCAGCATCGACGGGCGCCTCGACGACGCGGTCTGGCGCTCGGCGACGCTCGTCACCGCCTTCACGCAGACCAACCCGATCGAAGGAGCCCCTCCCACCGAACGGACCGAGGTCCGCATCGCGTACGACTCCGACCACCTCTACTTCGCCTTCTATGCCCACTACGGCGACCCGACCCAGATGCGCGCCAACCGCGTCGACCGCGACCAGGCCTGGCGCGACGACTGGATCGCGGTGATGTTCGACACGTTTCTCGACCAGCAGCGGGCCTACCGCTTCTCGGTGAAGTCCAGGGCGACGCCATACTGCGGGGCGGCCGGCGCCGCATCGGCCCCGTGGGCGGGAGCGGCGACTGGTCCTGGGACGCGCTGTTCGAATCGGGCGGGCGAATCGTCGACGACGGCTGGACGGCGGAGATGGCCATCCCGTTCAAGAGCCTGCGCTACCCGTCGCGCGGCGAGGGCGAACACCGCTGGGGGTTCCAGATCAGCCGGACCCTGCAGACGAAGGACGAGACGGTGGTCTGGTCCCCGGTGACGCGCCGCATCGCGGGCGAGCTGACGCAGATGGGCACGATCGGCGGCCTGCGTGACCTGTCGGTGAGCCGCAACCTGGAGGTGTTGCCGACCGCCACCGGCATCCAGGTCGGCCGACTGACCGACGGCGGCTACGTCGACGACGCCGCGCAACCCGACTTCGGCGTGAACGTGAAGTACGGCGTGACGTCGAACCTCACGGCCGACTTCACGCTCAACCCCGACTTCTCGCAGATCGAGTCCGACCGGCCGCAGATCGAGACCAACCAGCGCTTCCCGCTCTTCTTCCCCGAGCTGCGGCCGTTCTTTCTCGAGGGCCAGGAGATCTTCCGCACCCCGGGCCGCACCACGCTCCTGCACACGAAGACGATCGTCGACCCGCAGGTCGGGGGCAAGCTCACCGGCAAGGTCGGCAACACGACCCTCGGCGTCCTGCTCGCCAACGACGCGGCCCCCGGCAAGTTCGACGACCCGCAGGAGTACGGCTTCGGCCGGACGGCGCAGTTCGTCGTCGGCCGCGCCCGCTACGACATGTACTCCGAGTCCTACGTCGGCGCGCTGGTGACGGACCGCGAGTTTCTCGACTCGTTCAGCCGGGTGGCGGCCGTCGACGGGCGCTTCCGGATCGGACAGACCCACAGCGCCGCGTTTTTGGCCGCGACCTCGGCGAACCGCGAGCTCGACGGCGCCGTCCGGAACGGGCCGCTCTACGACCTGCAGTTCCGCCGCGACAGCCGCCATCTCAACTACCGGCTGCAGTACCACGAGATCGATCCCGAGTTCGGCACCGCGACCGGCTTCGTCCGCCGCGTCGACATGCGCCGCTTCGACGCGGACATCGAGTACGAGTGGTGGCCCGAGAGCTGGATCATCTCGTGGGGACCGGGCTTTCGGTACTCGCGCAACGTCGATCACGCCGGCGTGCTGCAGGACGAGGAGTTCCGCGGCGACGTGAACGTGCGCTTCGCGCGCAACGTCTTCTTCCGCGCCGACGGCCGTCGCGAGCTCGAGCGCTTCAACGGCTTCGACTTCCACAAGAGCCGCTTCTCGGTGCGCAATGGCATCCAGTCCAGCCGCCGCGTCTCCATCTTCTACGGCATCGACTGGGGCGAGCAGGTCCGCTTCGTGGACTCTCCCTTCCTCGGAAGGATGTTCGACTACAACGTCAATCTCACGCTGCGTCCCACGACGCGCCTGAGCACGCAGTTCAGCCTCGACACCGCCCGCTTCACCGATGCCCGCACGGGCGCGCTCGAGTTCGACGTGAAGCTGCTCCGGACGTACACCACCTACCAGTTCACCGATCGCCTGCTCGTCCGGAACATCCTGGAGCACGACACCGGCAACGGGAAGGTGGGCATCAACCTCCTGGTCACCTACCGCGTGAATTCCGGGACGGTGTTCTACGCCGGCTTCGACGATCGCCTGCAGCAGGGCATCTACCTCGATCGCGAGCAGTTCGAGAATCGCGACCTCCAGCGCCACCAGCGCGCGTTCTTCACGAAGCTGCAGTACCTCTTCCGCTACTGACCGCGCCGCGCCGGCCCCCGAAGCTATAATCCGCGGTCATGTTCGATGGTCTGACGCAAGAAGCGGTCGCCGCGCGGGAGCGCGAGCTGGCCGCGCGGTTCGAAGCGCTGAAGGAGGCCGGGCTGGCGCTCGACCTGACGCGCGGAAAGCCCGGACCGGATCAATTGGCGCTGTCCGACGGGCTCGACGACGTGCTCGGCGGCGACTACCGCCTCGACGATGGCACCGACGTCCGCAACTACGGAGGGTTGACCGGCATTCCGGAGGCGCGGCGCGTGGGGGCCGAGCTGCTCGGCGTGCGCCCGGACGAGGTGATCGCGGGCGGGAACTCCAGCCTCGCGCTGATGTACGAGTACGTGCTCCATGCGTGGCTCCACGGGCCGCTCGGCGCGGAGACCGCGTGGCGCCGCGAGCCGGGCCCGCTCCGGTTTCTCTGCGTCGTGCCGGGCTACGACCGCCACTTCCGGATCACGGAGAGCCTCGGCTTCGAGCTCGTGAACGTGCGGATCGGCGACGGCGGTCCCGACATGGATCGCATCGAGACGCTCGTCGCCGAAGACCCGTGCATCAAGGGCATCTGGTGCGTGCCGAAGTACTCGAACCCGACCGGGCACGTCTACTCGGACGAGGTCGTCGAGAGGTTCGCGCAGCTCGGCCGGCGGGCCGGGGCCAACTTCCGGATCCTGTGGGACAACGCCTACGCGGTGCACGACCTCGACGACGACCCGCCGGTGCTTGCGAACCTGATGGAACGCTGCCGCGCGGCCGGCACCGAGGACAGCGTGGTGCTCTTCGCCTCGACCTCGAAGATCACCCGCGCGGGGGCCGGAGTCGCTTTCCTGGCCGCATCGCCCGCCAACCTCGCCGCCTTCACGAAGCACCTCGGCGTCCAGACGATCGGTCCGGACAAGGTGAACCAGCTCCGGCACGTCCGCTTCCTGCGGGACGCGGGGGGCATCCGGGCGTTGATGCGCCGCCAGGCGGCCATCGTCCGCCCCAAGTTCGACCTCGTGCGGCGGCACCTCGAGGCGGGCCTCGGGCCGGACGGCCTCGGTACCTGGACGAACCCGCGCGGCGGCTACTTCCTGTCGTTCGAGACGCCGCCGGGGCTCGCGTCGCGGGTGGTGGCGCTGGCCGCGGAGGCGGGCGTCAAGCTGACCCCGGCCGGAGCGACCTTCCCCTACGGCCGCGACCCGGACGACACCAACATCCGGATCGCACCGACCTACCCGTCGCGCGACGAGATCGACCGCGCGATGCCGGTCTTCGTCAACGCGGTCGCCCTGGCCGCGGCACGCCGGCGGCTCGCGTCGCGGCCCGTCAACGTGTGAGGGCGTCAGGCGGCGCCGCCTGCCAACGACACGCCGCGCGCACGAAAGCCTGCACGCGGGCGAAACGCGTCTCCACGGGGATGGCCTCCGGCAGTCCGGGGACGTCCGTGCGGTTCGCGAGGTAGGCGACGGCCGGTCGCCCGTAGCGCAGCGCTAGCCGGGCCTCGCTGGCCGTCCCCGCGCCGCCCGGCAGGACGATCACGACGTCGGACGTGAGCACGTTGAGGTGGTTGCGGGAGTCGGCGCCGTCGCCGCGGGCGCCGCGCGCGTCGAGATGGGTGCGGATGGCGATCTCGACCCAGCGGTTCGGATAGCCGGGCGGCGTCTCGCCGGGGGCCGGCGCTCCCGGCCCGCCCCCCGAGCCGGGCAGGATGCCGATCGCGCGGCCGGGTCGATCCGGGACGCCGACGAACGCCTCGGTGACGGCTTCCATCACGCCCTCTCCCCCACCGGTCACCAGGTGACAGCCGGCGGCGGCGATCCAGGCCCCGACGCGCCGGGCTCGCGCCGCGTGCGGGTCGCGGCCCGACCCCATGACACCCACCACCGGCAACCGACCCGGCGCACGGGTGAGGAGACGCTCGCCGGACTCGGCCATCTGCGCCCTCACTATAATCCCGGGTCATGAGACAGGCTCGGTCGCGGCGTTCGGCGACGAGGCTGATCGCGGCCGGAGTGGCGGCCGTGCTCGCAGGTGCCTGCGGCCCGTCGGGCGGCGGCGACGGTGCCGCCGGTGCGGCGCAGGACGGCCGCGGCACCGAGACGGTGCGCCTCGAAGTGACACACCGCTCCGAGTGGCGCCAGCTCTGGATCGAGGGAGCGACCGATCTCCCCGACGGAGCCTCCGTCAACTACCAGGTCGTCCACGAGCTGGCCGAGCGCGCCCCGGCCGACGAGTGGCCGACCGCCAACCTCATCAGCTCGGGACGCGCCGCGGTGCGCGACGGCCAGTACTGGACGCGCATCAACACCTTTAACTGGCCGCCCGGCGCCGTCCGTGTCGTCGTGCAGTTTCCGCTGCCGCCCCAGCCGCCGGAGGTGGAGGCGCGGTACGGGGCCTTCGGCGAGCATCTCGGCGGCAACAACGTCATCGAGCTGGCCGGCACGAAGGCCGTCGAGGTCGAGCACGCCTTCGACCATCGCCGGTAGTGGGTCCCCTCCGTCGTCTCCGCGACAATCCCAGGCGCGCGCCGCAGGCCACCGTCGCCGGTCGCCGGCCCGGATGCGCTACGATTAAGGTCGCATCGGTCTTGCGGGGCGTGGCGCAGCTGGTAGCGCGCCTGCTTTGGGAGCAGGAGGTCCCGAGTTCGAACCTCGGCGCCCCGACCACCCACACCGGAACAGCCGTTGGACGTCAGGAGTCTCCGCCCCGGGAGTCTGCGCCCAGGACCCACCCACCTTGGAGACTCCGTGCCCGCGCAGACGTCCAGCGCGCCGTCAGGGCGCGCCAGCACTCGCGATGCAGGAGCTTCGCGCCCGCGGAGGCTCCCGACACGTCCGGAAGGGCGCGCGAGCACCACAGCCGGGCACGCCGCGGGCGCGGCGATCGCCGGGATGCTGGCGCTCGCGATCGCGGGCGCCGTGTGGCCCGCCGTCCCGACCCTCGCGGCGGCGGCGCTCGCCTGGGTGGCACTGGCGCTTCTCTGGCCGGGCGTCGAGCGGTGGCAGCGGGTGCAGTCTCTGGCGTTCATCGCCACGGGGCTGGCGGCGATGGGGTGGGCGGCGGGCCACGGGGCGCCGCCACGCGTCGAGGGCCTGCTCGGCCAGAACCAGCCGATCCTGTCGATGCTCGCCTCCGTCACCCTGCTCCGGCTGCTGAACCCGCCGCCGCGCGCCGGCGAGCCGGAGCTTCCGCAGGGCCGCCGGGCCTACGTGCAGAGCATGCTGGGCGTGCAGGCGCTGGGGGCGGTCATCAACATCTCCGCCGTCATCCTCATCGCCGATCGGCTGGCGCGCACGCGTCGCCTCGCCTTCGACCAGGCTCAGCTCATCAGCCGCGCATTCAGCTCCGTTGCCTTCTACTCGCCGTTCATCGGCGGCGTCGCGCTGGCGCTGGCATCCACCCCCGGCTCGAGCGCGCTGGTGATGGCGGCATTCGGCCTTCCGCTGGCCGGAGTCGCCTGCCTGCTGCTGTATTGGCAGGCGCGGAGCGGCCGGTTCCCCGACGTCGATCGCTTTCGCGGCTACCCGGTGACCCTGGACGGTCTGCGAGTGCCGGTGGGGCTGGGCGCCGCGGTCCTCGCTGCGGCCGCCACGACGTCGCGCTACTCCGTGCTGGCGCTGATCACCATGCTCACGCCGCTGCTGGTTGCCCTCGTCCTGCTGCGGCGCGGGGGCCTGCGCAACTTGCGCGACGGGCTGGCCGACTACGTCTTCGTGCGGGCACCGCAGATGGGGACGGAGCTGGCGCTCTTCCTGAGCGCGGGCGTGATGGCCGCGGGCCTGATCGCCGCCTCGGCCAGCGCGGGCGGCTGGACGCTGTTCGCCCGCCTGGATGCCTTCCACGCGAGCCTGCTGCTGCTCGCCTTCTTCGTGACGTCGCTGGTCGGCATCCATCCCGTCGTGATCGTGGGGGTCGCCGCGCCCCTGGCAGGCACGATCGACGCCGACCCTACCCTGCTCGCGACGGCGTTCGCGATGGGCTGGGGCCTCGGCTGCGCGGTCAATCCGATGTCGGGCATCAACATGGTGCTGAGCAGCCGTTACGGCGTCGACAACTGGCGCGTCGCCCGCGGCAACGTCGCCTTCAGCGCCGCGCTGTACTGCGTGGCGGTGGGGCTGCTCTACCTGTTTCAGTACACCCGGCTGTAACCGCATTGCAGTAGAGTACGGGCCGTGGTCGCGCCCCTCGCCGACGCCGTCGCGCCCGCTCAGGCCGCGGTCCGTACGATTCCGGCCCGCATCCACGGCCGCTACCTCGTCGAGCCGGCCGACCGGCCCGGCGCGGCGCCCCTCCTGGTGGGCTTCCACGGCTACGGCGAGCACGCCGAGCGCCACCTCGCCGAGCTGCGGCGGATTCCGGGGAGCAGCGGGTGGACGCGCGTCGCGGTCCAGGCGCTGCACCGGTACTACAGCGCGGACCGGCGGCACGTGGTCGGAAGCTGGATGACGCGACAGGACCGGGAGCTCGCGATCACGGACAACATCACGTATGTCCGTGATGTGGTGCACGCGGTGCGGCGAGACCACGCGACCACCGGCGCCGTCGTCTACTGCGGCTTCTCCCAGGGCGTGGCCATGGCCTACCGCGCCGCGAGGCAGGTCGGTGATCGGTGCCGCGGCGTCATCGTTCTGGCGGGGGACGTGCCTCCGGAGCTGGGGGACGCGTCCGACGCCGACTGGCCGCCCGTGCTCGTGGGGCGAGGCACGACGGACGACTGGTACACGGCGGACAAGATGGACGCCGACCGGGCTTGCCTCGAGGCCGCCGGAGCGGCGGTCACGCCGATCGTCTTCGACGGCGGCCACACCTGGACGGACGCCTTCCGCGAGGCGGCCGGCCGCTTCCTGGCGAGCGTCCGTTGATGCCCGAGCCGTTCACGGTACCGGTCGGCGCCGCGGAGACGGTCAGCGCGCTCGCCTACACGGGTGCGGGTACCGGCGGACCGGAGGCGGCGATCATCCTCGCGCCCGGGGCGGGCGCACCGCAGACGCACCCGTTCCTGACCGGCTTCGCGCACGGCCTCGCGAGCCGCGGCATCGGCGTCGTCACCTTCAACTTCCCGTACATGGAGCGGGGCCGGCGCGCGCCGGATCCGCGAGCACGGCTCGAGGCATGCTACGGGGCGGTGATTGAACTCGTCCGCAAGCGCGAGGTCGCCGGCCTGCGGCTGCTCGCCGGCGGCAAGTCGATGGGCGGGCGCATCGCCTCGCAGGTGGTCGCCGGAGCAGCACAGGCTGGCTCCTCCCCCACCGTCGACGGTCTGGTCTTCCTCGGCTATCCGCTCCATCCGCCGGGCCGCCCCGACAAGCTGCGCGCCGCCCACCTGCCGTCGATTCCGGTGCCGATGCTCTTCGTCCAGGGCAGCCGCGACACGTTCGGCACGCCCGACGAACTGCGCCCCGTTCTCACCGCCTGCCCGCGGGCCGAGCTGCACGTCGTCGAGGGCGGCGACCACTCCTTCCGCGTTCGCGGGAAGGGCACCCCGTCCCCGGCAGAGGTCCACGCCGTCATGCAGGACGCGATTCTGGACTGGATCGGGCGCAACCCGTAGCCCGTCAGCCCGTCCCGCGATGCCATGGCCCGGACCGGCGCACCCGATCCCCTTGCCGGCGTGCGGCGAGGTCGTACTGGCCGCGGTCGCTGCGGGCCTCACCCTGCTCGATGTCGGCGAGCACGCGCCCGATGCGGAGTTCGCCCGGCGCTATCCGCGCGCCGAGCGCTACGTCGGCTGGCCGATGCTGCTGGTGCTCGTGCTGCGGGCGGCGACTACACCTGTTCCTTGAGGGTCACCGCGTCGAGGAAGGGCATCATCGCGCGCAGCTCCGCGCCGACCTTCTCGATGGGATGGCCCTGCTCCCGCCTCCGCTGGGCCATGAACCAGGGCCGCCCGGCCTTGTCCTCGGCGATCCAGTTGCGGGCGTAGGTCCCGTCCTGGATCTCGGCCAGGATCTGCCGCATCGCGGCGCGGGTCTCGTCGGTGACCACGCGGGGGCCGCCGGTGTAGTCGCCGTGCTCGGCCGTGTCGCTGACCGAGTAGCGCATGTAGTTGAGGCCGCCGCGGTAGAAGAGGTCGACGATCAGCTTCAACTCGTGCATGCACTCGAAGTAGGCGACCTCCGGCTGGTAGCCGGCCTGCACGAGGGTGTCGAAGCCGGCCTTGACCAGCGCGCTGACGCCGCCGCAGAGCACGGTCTGCTCGCCGAACAGGTCGGTCTCGGTCTCTTCCGCGAAGGTCGTCTCGATGACGCCCGCCCGCGTCAGGCCGAGCGCCTTGGCGTACGAAAGGGCCAGAGCCTGCGCCTGCCCCGTCGCGTCCTGCTCCACCGCGATCAGGGCCGGCGTGCCGCCACCTTCGAGGAAGACCTCGCGCACGCGGTGGCCGGGAGCCTTGGGGGCGATCAGGGTGACGTCGACGTCGGCGGGCGGTTGAATGGTCTTGAAGCGGATGTTGAATCCATGGGCGAACATCAGCATCTTGCCGGCGGTGAGATGCGGCGCGATCTGCTCGTTGTAGATGCCGGCCTGCTTCGTGTCGGGGGCGAGGATCATGATGACGTCCGCCCAGGCGGCAGCGTCGCTGCCGGACGCGACGGTCAGGCCCTCGGCCTCGGCCCGGGCTCGCGAACGGCTGCCGGCGTGGAGCGCCACCTGCACCGCGACGCCGCTGTCCCGCAGGTTGAGCGCGTGGGCGTGCCCCTGCGAGCCATACCCGAAGACGGCGACCTTCTTCGCCTGGATCAGCCCGAGATCGGCAGCGTTGTCGTAGTGAATCGTGGCCATGTTCGTCGTTCCCTCGCGACGCTGTGTGACCTACACCGAGTAGGAGATGTTGGGGTCGTCCGTCTCGTCGGACTCGTCCGTCTCGCCGGCGTCGCCGGCGCCCTGCGATTCATCGCCGTCCGCGCCCGGCTCCGGGACAAAGGGCTCGGCCGGGTCGGGATCGATCATGACGCTGCGCGCCCCGCGGGTCATTCCGACGCGGCCGGTGCGCACGAGCTCCAGAATCCCGTAGGGCCGCAGCACCTCGACGAGGCCGTCGATCTTGTCCTCTGTGCCGGTCGTCTCGATGACCACGGCGTCGGGCGCGACGTCTACGACGCGGGCCCGGAAGACATCCGCGAGCTGCAGGACATGCGTGCGCGTCTCGGCCGTCGCGGTCACCTTGATCATCGCCAGCTCGCGGAAGACCGCCCGGCTGGCGGTGATGTCCTGCACGCGGACCACGTTCACCAGCTTGTAGAGGTTGGCCTCGAGGCGCCGCGCGCCGCTGGCGTCGGTGCGGACGACGATCGTCATCCGCGAGGCGTCCGAGGTCTCGGAGTGACCGACGGTGAGCGACTCGATGTTGAACGCCCGCCGGCGGAAGAGCGACGCAACGCGGTTCAGGACCCCCGGTTTGTCCTCCACGTAGACGACGAACGTATGGCGCCGGAGCACGCCCCCCGTCATTGGCGACCTCCGCGGCTCTTGCCGCCCGCCCGCCAGTCGTTGCCGTACGGCTCCGCCGGGCGCCCAGCCAGGCCTGCAGGAGTCCGCGCCGTTCCACGGCGCAGACTCCTAGGCATCGCGCGCCGTCTCGACGATGGGGGCCGGGCTGGGCCGGCGGATCATGTCGTGAAGGTCGGCGCCGGCGGGGACCATCGGGTAGACGGTGTCCTCCTGCTCGACCTGAAAGTCGATGACGACGGTCCGCTCGTCGCTGCGGGCCCGTTCCACGGCCGGCTCCACCGCGGCGCGCGTGCGCACCGTCTCGCCGCGGAGGCCGAAGCACTCGGCCAGCTTGGCGAAGTCGGGGCTGAGCAGCGGCGTGGCGGCGTAGCGCCGTTCGTAGAAGAACTCCTGCCACTGGCGGACCATGCCGAGGTAGCCGTTGTTGATGACGGCGACGTTGATCTTGATCTTCTCCTGGGCGATCGTCGCGAGCTCCGCCATCGTCATCTGGAACCCGCCGTCGCCGGCCACCACCCACACCTCGGCGTCGGGCCGGGCCAGCTTGGCGCCGACCGCGGCCGGCAGGGCGAAGCCCATCGTGCCGAGCCCGCCCGACGTGATCAGCGTGCGCGGCTCGTCGTGGTGGTAGTACTGCGCCTCCCACATCTGGTGCTGGCCGACGTCCGTAACGACGATCGCGCGGCCGCCGGTCATGCGCCAGATGTCGTTGATGACATGCGCTGCGTAGAGGTGGCCGCTGTCGGGCAGGTTCTGGATGTCGCGGACGGCGACATCTCCCTTCATCCCGGCGATGGCGGCGCGCCAGGCGCCGCGGTCGCCCGACTCCACCAGGGGACCGAGATCGTCGAGGACCGCCGACAGGTCGCCCGCGAGGGCCACATCGACGCGCACGTTCTTGTGGAACTCCGCCGGGTCGATGTCGATGTGGATCTTGCGCGCGTTCGGGGCGTAGGTTCGCACGTTGCCGGTAACGCGGTCGTCGAAGCGCATCCCGAACGCCAGCAGCAGGTCGGCCTCCTGGATGGCGGCGTTGACCCACGACTCGCCGTGCATGCCCATCATTCCCATGTTGAGCGGATGCCGCGCGGGCACGCCGCCGATGCCGAGCAGCGTCATGGCGATCGGGATGTCGGCCCGCTCGGCCAGTTCCCGCACCTGGGCCGTGGCGCGGGCCAGCATCACGCCGTGGCCGGCGAGGATGACCGGCCGCTTGGCGCCGTTGATGAGGCGGGCGGCGCGCCGGTACTCCGCGTCCGAGGCGCGCAGGTCGGGCCGGTACCCCGGCAGCTTCACGTCCTGCGGGTTCCATTCGAGCTCGGTCGAGGCCTGTTGGGCGTCCTTGGTGATGTCGATCAACACGGGCCCGGGCCGGCCCGAGCGAGCGACGTAGAGGGCCTCGTGAATCGTGGGCGCGATCTCGTCGACCTCGGAGACGAGGTAGTTGTGCTTGGTGATCGGCAGCGTGACGCCGGTGACGTCGGTTTCCTGGAACGCGTCCGACCCGATGAGGCGGCTGCCCACCTGGCCGGTGATGCAGAGCACGGGCGACGAGTCGAGCATCGCGGTGGCGATGCCGGTCACCATGTTGGTGGCGCCGGGTCCCGAAGTGGCGACGGCCACGCCGACCTGACCGCTGGCGCGGGCGTAGCCGTCCGCCATGTGCGTCGCCCCCTGCTCGTGACGGACGAGCACGTGGCGCACGGGGTATTCGAGGAGCGCGTCGTAGGCGGGCAGGATCGCCCCCCCGGGATAGCCGAAGACCGTGGTGACGCCCTCGCGCACCAAGGCCTCCCAGATGATCTGCGCGCCGGTTCGCATCGAAGCCATGCCGTTCGCTTCCTGGTAATCGACCTGATCGGGTTGATCGGCTGATTCTCGTCCGGTCTGTAGGATCCGCCGATTCTGGCGGCCGGCCGACCGACCCGGGGACGCGGCGGACGAGACCAGCCGCGCGTACTTCGCCATTACGCCGCTGGAGAACCGTGGCGCCGGCTCCTGCCAGTCCGCCAGCCGCGCCGCGATCTCGGCGTCGGCGCCGGGCAGGTCGAGCCGCAGGGTCCGGTTCCGCTCGTCGAACACGATCGGATCGCCGTCGCGCACCGCCGCGATCGGGCCACCGCGCGCCGCCTCCGGCGCGACGTGACCGGCCATCATCCCGCGGGTGGCTCCGGAGAAGCGGCCGTCGGTCACCAGCGCCACCGACTCGCCGAGGCCGGCGCCGACGATGGCGGCGGTCACCGCGAGCATCTCGCGCATCCCGGGACCGCCGCGCGGCCCTTCGTAGCGGATCACCACGACGTCCCCGGCTCGGATGCGGCCCTGCTCCACCGCGGCGAAGGCTTCCTCCTCGCTGTCGAAGACTCGGGCCGGCCCACGGTGCACCGCCGGCTCGTGGCCGGCCACTTTCACCACGCAACCGTCCGGCGCCAGGTTCCCCTGGAGGATGACGAGGCCCCCGGTGGGCGTCAGCGGATCGTCCACCGGCCGCACCACCTCCTGGCCGGCAGTCTCATCCGCCTCCGCGGCGAGCGCGCCGATGGTCTCGCCGGTCACGGTGAGCGCGTCGCGGTTCAGTCTCCCCGCCTCGAGCAGGCGCTTTGCGACCAGGCCGATCCCGCCCGCGCGGTAGAGGTCGGTGGCCACGAAGCGCCCCCCGGGCTTGAGGTCGGCCAGGAGCGGCGTCCGCTCGCTGATGCGGTCGAAGTCGCCGATCCGGAGGTCGACACCTGCCTCGTGGGCAATCGCCAGCAGGTGCAGCACGGCGTTGGTCGAACCGCCCGTGGCGGCGACGGAGGCGACGGCGTTCTCGAGCGCCTCCCGGGTCACGATGCGGCGCGGGCGCAGGTCCTTCCGCACCAGCTCCAACGCCAGCTCCCCCGCGCGTCGGGCGGCCCCGGCCTTCTCCGCCGCCATCGCCGGGACGCCGTTGGCGCGCATCGGCGACAGGCCGAGCAGCTCGCAGACCGTGGCCATCGTGTTGGCGGTGAACTGCCCGCCGCAGGCCCCGGGACCCGGACAGGCCGCGTTCTCGAGGGCGCCGAGCTCGGCGTCGGTCATCCGGCCCGCGGCGTGCGCGCCGACCGCCTCGAAGACGTCCTGGATGGTGACGTCCCGCCCTTCCCAGCGGCCGGGCGCGATCGAGCCGCCATAGAGCACCAGCCCCGGAATGTCGAGGCGGACGAGCGCCATCACGCCACCCGGGATCGTCTTGTCGCAGCCGACGAGCACCACGATTCCATCGAACAGGTTGCCGCGTGCGACGAGCTCGATCGAGTCCGCCACGACCTCGCGGCTCACGAGCGAGGCCTTCATGCCGGTGCTCCCCATCGTGATGCCGTCGGAGATGGAGACCGTGTTGAACTCGAGCGGCGTGCCGCCGGCGGCCCGGACGCCGGCCTTCACCTCCTCGGCGAGATCGCGCAGGTGGTAGTTGCACGGACCAATCTCGATCCACGTGTTCGCCACCCCGATGAGCGGCCGGCGCAGGTCGTCGTCCGTGAAGCCGACCGCCTTCAGCATGGCGCGGGCGGGCGCGCGCGAGGGTCCCTCGGTGATGGCGGCGCTACGGCGTGTGGACATGGGTCAGGAGCAGGCAGCCGTCACGAGCGAGGCCGCCGTGAGAAGGCAGGAAAAGGACGCCAGGCACCGTTCCGACGGCTGCGTGGCCGCCGCCGGAGGACTTCGTGCAACATTCGCCATTCTACCGCGTTCCGGCGGGTCGGCGTCAACAGCCCCGCCGGGCGCGCCGCGAGGTGCTTGCGGCGCGACCGTCGAATCCATCGGTCGAAGCGACTCCGCTTCCGGCGCGGGCCCATCCGGCGCGACGAGGTCGACGCGCGAGTCACTACACGCTATAGAAGGCACGGTACCAATCGACGAAACGCCGCACGCCCGCCTCGATCGGCGTGTCCGGTCGGTAGCCGACAGCGGCGGTCAGATCGTCGACGTCGGCCAGGGTGTCGGGCACGTCTCCGGGCTGCTGCGGCAGCAGGCGGCGCTCCGCCTTGCGGCCGAGGGCAGCCTCGAGCACCGCGATGTAACGCTCCAGCGGCTCCGCGCGCCGGTTGCCGATGTTGTAGACGCGGTACGGCGCGGCGCTCGTTCCCGGGTCCGGCGATTCACCCCGCCACTCCGGGTCCGGGGACGCCGGCCGATCGACCACGCGGACGACACCCTCGACGACGTCGTCGATGTAGGTGAAGTCGCGCCGGTGACGGCCGTGGTTGTAGACCTCGATGGGGCGTCCCGCAAGGATGTTCCGGGTGAAGCGGAAGAGCGCCATGTCGGGCCGGCCCCACGGGCCGTAGACGGTGAAGAAGCGCAGCCCGGTGGTCGGCAGCCCGAAGAGATGGCTGTAGCAGTGGGCCATCAGCTCGTTCGCCCGCTTCGTGGCGGCGTAGAGCGACAGCGGATGATCCGCGGTGTGCCGCACGCTGAACGGCAACGCGCGGTTCGCGCCGTACACCGAGCTCGAGGACGCGTAGACGAGATGTGCGGGCGGGTGCTCCCGGCAGGCCTCGAGGACGTGAAGGAAGCCGGCGACGTTGGCGTCCACACAGGCCTGGGGTCGCTCCAGCGAGTGCCGCACGCCGGCCCGCGCCGCGAGGTGCACCACTGTATCGGGCCGCTCGCGGTCGCAGATCTCCCGGACCGCCCCCGGATCCGAGACGTCGGCGCGGATGTCCCGAAAGCGGTCGAAGCTCGTGACTCGCGCCAGCCGGGCCCGCTTCAGGTCGACGTCGTAGTACGGATCCAGGTTGTCGACGCCCACCACGGTGTCGCCGCGCTCGAGCAGGCGCATCGCGACCGCCGCCCCGATGAACCCCGCCGCGCCCGTGACCAGCACTTTCATGCGGACTCAGAGCGTACCCGAAACCCGAGCGGCGGGCCGCGAGTGACACGTTGCAGCCGACACGCTTGCGAGTGACAACGTTGCAGCCGACACGCTATGGTTGCGCCCGTGCTCGCCCGCCTGCGCGCCCGCAACGAGTGGAAGTTCTTCGCCGCGCTGCCGCGGGCGGACGGGCGCATGACGGCGCTCTGGTGGCTCGTCGTGGCGGCCCGCGGGCTACTGCCCGCGCTGTTCGCGATCGCGATGGGCGGCCTCGTCGGCGCGGTCGAGAGCGGCGCCGGGCTGGCCGGCCCGCTGGCCCTCGCGGGCGTAGTGTTCGTGCTGCTGCAGGTGCTCGCCCCGCTGCACCAGGCGCTCGGTGCCAACCTCGGCGACCGGACGGCGGCTTGGCTCTACGACCGCCTCACGGCGGCGTGCATACGCCCGCCGGGCCTCGCGCACCTCGAGGACCCGGCGCTGACCGGAGATCTGACGGTGGCGCGCGACTTCGATCGGGGAGTGAGCGGCCCGCCGCTCTACATCTCGATGGACTTCATCGCCGGGGGGCTCGTCGACCTGATCGCCGGGGTTGCGTGCGCCGTGCTGCTCTTCGGCTTCGCCTGGTGGGCTCCGCTCGTGCTGGGCGGGGGCTGGCTGGCGACGCACTGGCTGCTGCGCGAGAGCGCCGTGTGGCACGACCGCGCCACCGATACGGTGCGGAGCGCGCAGCGGGAGGCCGACTACGCCTACCGGCTCGCGGTCGACCCGCCGGCCAGCAAGGAGCTGCGCCTGTTCGGGCTCGCGAGGTGGACCCTGGCGCGCTTCGTGGCCAGCCGTACCCGGCTGCACGAGCTGCAGTACGCCGCCACGCGGCTCCGCGAGCGCCCGGTGCTGCTGAGCGTGCTGATCGTGAGTGGCGCGAATGTCGCGGTGTGCTGGTCGCTGGCCGGTGCCGCAGCGGCCGGAGACCTCGCCCTCGGGGAGGTCGTCGTCTATGCCCAGGCCGCCGCGGGCACGGCGCTGATCGCCTTCGGCGGGCTCAACTGGGCGATCGACGGGTGTGCGGCGCCCGTCGCGGCCGTGCTGCGCCTCCAGGGGGCGATGGCGCCGAAGGGCGCGCTGCCGTCGGGCCGGCGTCCCGCCGGCGCCCGCCCGGCGCGGGAGGTGCGGTTCCGGGACGTGACCTTCGCGTACCCGGCCGGCGGTCCCCCGGTGCTGGAGCGCTTGGACCTGACGATCCCGGCGGGGTCGTCCCTGGCGATCGTCGGCCGCAACGGCGCCGGCAAGACCACCCTGGCAAAGCTGCTCTGCCGGCTCTACGACCCGCAGGCCGGCGCCATCGAGGTCGACGGCGTCGACCTCCGCGAGCTCGACATCGCTGGCTGGCGGCGTCGCGTGACGGCCGTCTTCCAGGACTTCACCCGCTTCGAGTGGCCGCTGCGCGACAACGTGGCGCCGGGCGGCGCGCCCGACGCCGACGTGCGCGACGCCCTCGAAGCGGCGGGCGGAGCCGGGCTCGCCAGCCTGGAGACCGTGCTGGCCCGCGGGTACGCGGGGGGGACGGACCTGTCGGGCGGCCAATGGCAGCGCATCGCGCTGGCCCGGGCGCTCTGTGCGGTTCGCGCGGGGGCGAGCGTCGTCCTTCTCGACGAGCCGACGGCGCAGCTCGACGTGCGGGGCGAGGCGGAGATCTTCGACCGCATCCTCGCCGCGACGCGGCCTTGCACCACGATCCTGATCTCGCATCGCTTCTCGACCGTCCGCCACGCCGACCGCATCTGCGTCCTGGAGCAGGGTCGCGTGATCGAGCTCGGCACGCACGACGAGCTGATGGCCGAGGGCGGCCGCTACCGGACGATGTTCGACCTGCAGGCGCGCCGCTTCCACGCCGCCGAGGACGAGGAGGGACGGGCCTATGACGTCCTCGCCTGAGGGGCACGGCGGCGCGGCCAGCGCGCCCGACGAGCTGCCGCCGGCACTGCCGTCGATGTGGCGCCTCTGCCGTCTCGGCTACCGCCACGAGCCGCGGCTGATGGCCGCGGCGTTCGCGCTTTCCCTGCTCGCCGCCCTTCCGGACGCGTTGCTGGCGCTGTGGTTCATGCTGCTCGGCATCGGGGTGATCGAGGACCGGCCGGACCTCGTGCGCGTCGCCGCGGTCGGGCTCGGGGCGTCGCTCACCGCCACCTGGGTGCTGCGGACGGTCAGCACGCGCGTCCAGCGCCGCTTTCGCGACCGGGTGACCATCGCCCTCGAGGCCCACGTGGCGGGTCTCCAGGCGTCGGTTGCGACCCTCGCCCATCAGGAGCGGCCCGACTACCTCGACCGGCTTGCCGTCCTGCGCAACCAGGTCTTCGTCCTCGACCACCTGTACATGTCGCTCTTCTCGACCTGCGGTTGGCTGCTGCGGCTCGCGGTCACGATCGGCCTTCTGATCTCGATTCATCCGGCGCTGGCGTTGCTGGCGGCGGCCGCGCTGCCTGCGGTGCTGACGTCGACGTGGCGGCCGGCGGTCGAGCGGGAATCGCAGGAGCACGCCGCGCCGCACACCCGCCTGGCCCGGCACCTGTTCACCACGGCAACGACGGCCGCATCCGGCAAGGAGGTGCGGGTGGCCGGGGTCGCCGACCGGGTGGCGGCGGATCGGCGCGCGGCCTGGGAGCGGGGGCACGCCACGGTCGCCGCGGCCCGGTGGGGCTCGGCGGCATGGCACGGAGCGGCTTGGCTGGTCTTCGGCGGCGCGTACGTCGGGGCGATCGTGTTCGTCTCGGCGGGGATCGGAGCGCCGGCCTCACAGGTGCTGCTGGTGTTGGCGGCCGGAGCGCGGCTGTCGGCGTACGTCGGCGCCACGGTCGGCGAGATCGGCTTCCTGCGCGGCATCTGGATGGACGGCTCGCGCCGGCTGGCCTGGCTCGAGGACTACGCGGCGGCTACGGTCGCCACCGCGGACCGTCCGGCGCCGGCCGTCCTCCGGGACGGGATCCGGCTCGAGCATCTCTCGTTCGCGTACCCGGGCAGGTCGCGCCTGGTCCTGGACGACGTGTCGCTGACGCTCCCGGCGGGCTCCGTCGTCGCGCTGGTCGGCGAGAACGGCGCGGGCAAGTCGACGCTCGTCAAGCTGCTCGCCAAGCTGTACGAGCCCACGTCGGGAGCCATCCTCGTCGACGGGACGCCGCTGTCCGACATCGCTCCGGACCGTTGGCGCGAACGCCTCGCGGGTGCGTTCCAGGACTTCTTCCGCTTCGAGTTCCGCGCCCGGTGGGCGGTCGGGGTCGGTGACGTGCCGCGGCTCGACGATACGCCGGCGGTCGGGGCGGCGGTCGGCCGAGCGGGCGCCGAGGACGTGGTCGAGGGCCTGGCGTCAGGGCTGGATACGCAGCTCGGATCGACCTGGCCGGAGGGCGTGGAGGTGTCGTTCGGCCAGTGGCAGAAGCTGGCTCTGGCGCGCGGGTTCATGCGCGACGACCCGCTGCTGCTCGTCCTCGACGAGCCCACCGCCGCCCTCGACGCCGAGACCGAGCACGCGCTGTTCGAGCGCTACTCGGCCGCGGCCCGCCGCGCGCCGGGTGCGGCAGGCAACGGGAATGGCGCCGCCGGCCGCGTCACGCTACTCGTCTCCCACCGCTTCTCGACCGTGCGGATGGCCGACCTGATCGTCGTGCTCGATGGAGCCCGGCTCGTCGAGTCGGGCACGCACGAGGCGCTGATGGCGGCCGGCGGACGCTACGCCGAGCTCTATCGCCTGCAGGCCACGGCGTACCGCTGACCGTCCGTCGGGCGCGCCGGTCCCCTCGTGCCGGTTCCGTGCGAAGCGACGATCAGATCTCGGTGAGGCGGAGCGTGGAGCGCTGCAGGTCGAGCGCGACGCGGTAGTTGCTCAGGAAACGGTGGCCGACGATGCCGCCGATGTGGAAGCCGAGCAGCGCGCTCGGCCGGTGCAGGTTGAGCACGACGACCGAGAAGTTCTCGTACTGGATGCGGTCGAAGGCCAGGTGGACCCCCGGTAGCAGGAAGGCGTCCATGTCCCAGCCCGAGGTCCCGAACACCTGCAGCGGGATGTGGCGCACGGGCACCATCCCGAGGGTGTTCGCCGTGGCGAGGCTGATCGAGATCACCTCGCCGCCGGTGTCTACGATGAAGCTCTTCGGGTGGTCCTGATTGACGACGCCGCGCACCATCGCCAGCCGGTTGAACCGGAGCGGCAGCACGACGTTGGCCGGCTCCTCCGGAATCTCGCGGCCGACGAGCATCTGCTGCCTCTCGTAGTCGATGATGGCCGACATGCCGAAGGCGAGCGGCGAGATGCTGTTCTCGACGCGCGTGTCGGGCAGCCCGGACAGCGGCGGATTCTTGATGATCGCCGGCACGTTGCGGATGGTGAGCGTCCCGATCTCGAGGGAGTCGGCGCGCCCCATCTCGAGGCCACGCAACCCGATATCGCCCACCCCCGCGCTCAGCGTGTTGACGATCGGCCGGATGCGGTGCCGCTCCGCCGTGGGCTTCGACAGCACCATCTGCTCGGCGCCGGTGTCGATGACCAGGTTCATCTCGGCGCCGCCGTTGATGCGGCCGCGCACCACCACCTTGTCGCGCTCCAGGCGGAACGGAATCGTGTGCATCCGGTCGGCCTGCTCCGGTGCGATGTCGAGCGGCGGCCGGTCTCCGAACGAGCGCAGGAACCGGACCTCCGAGCGGGCCCATTGCGCCTTCTCGGTGCGCCGCGTGCCGGGCAGCCGATCGACGTAGGCGTTCAGGGCCTCGGCCGCCTCCGAGTACCGCCGCAGTCGGCGGTAGATGGTGCTCAGCGTGTGGTAGGCCTCCGGGGCGCTGGATGCGGCGATGGCCGCCCCCGCGCGCGGCCGGGGGGGGGGGGCCCCCCGCGCGAGGCCGTGACGGGCGCCGCCCGCCTGCGGATTGATGGCCAGCGCGTCGCGATACGCGGCTTCGGCCTCCGCGAACAGTCCCGAGGCCCACAGGGCATCGGCGTACAGAGTGCGGGAAGCGGAATCGGCCGGATCGGCGACCTCGGCCAGTATCTCCGCCTCCTGGTAGGCGCGCGCGAACTCCGCCACCTGGAGCAGCGACCGGAGCAGGCCACGCGCCGCGCGCACGAGCTGGCCCGGTTTGGCGCCCTCCTTGGCCCGCTCGTAGGCGACGATCGCTTCCCAGTAGCGCTCGTCTCCGAACAGCAGGTCGCCCAGCTCGAGGCGGATTTCGCTGCGCGCCGATGCCGGGGTGGAGTTGGCGTCGATGACGATGGGAGCGGCCGCGGCGACGGCCAGCGCGACCGCCACGCCTCGAAGACCAACGCGCATGGAAGCCTCCCTGGACGAGCCCCGCCCCGCCGGCCGGGCCTGGGCTGCGCCGGCGAAGGCGCGAAGCCGGCCGCGGGCCGGTTCACCGGGTGTAGTGCTGGATGGGGACACCGTCGTACATGTCGTCGACGCGCAGGATCTGTGCGCTCCGGCTGTAGGTCCCCAGCTCGTAGTCCTCGCTCATGATGAGCGCCTTCACCGGCTTCGTGGGGCAGACTTCGGAGCAGAGCCCGCAGAAACTGCACCGCGACAGGTTGAAGTCGAAGTAGTCGAGAACCTTGATCTTGTGGCCGGGCTCACGGTGGCCGCCCAGGTTGATCAGGTCATCCGGGCACGCCTTGGCGCACTGATCGCACACGATGCAGGTTTGCGCCCCGGTCTCGGGTTCCACCTGCAGACGCAGCACGCCCCGGAAGCGCGGAGCCACCGGCCTGCGCTCCTGCGGATACTGGAACGTGAAGGCCGGCTGCGGCGTGTACTTGAGGGTGACCAGGAGCCCCTTGATCAGGTCGACGAAGAGGACGGTGCGAAAGAACTTCTGCAGAAACAGCACGGTTCGAGTCCTAGCGCGCCCTTCCGGGCGCGTTGAGAGTCTGCGCGGGCACGAGCTCTTTCATGGCAGATTCTGCGGCGCAGACTCCTAGGTTCGACCGTCGACGACGATCGGCTCGCTCTGGCCGGCCATGATCACGCGCTCTTTCCGCAGGATCGTGTTCTCCTTGCGGATCTTGTCCTGCAAGCGCATCAGCCCGTAGAGGAGGGCCTCCGGACGTGGTGGACAGCCCGATACGTAGACATCGACCGGAACGATCTTGTCGACGCCCTGCAGCACGCTGTAGGTCGGAAAAGGGCCGCCCGCGTTCGAGCAGCTGCCCATGGACATGACCCACTTCGGCTCGGGCATCTGATCGTAGAGCCGCCGCAGCACCGGGGCCATCTTCTTCGTGACCGTCCCGGCGACGATCATCAGATCGGACTGGCGCGGCGACGCGCGGAACACCTCGGCCCCGAAGCGGGCGATGTCGTACCGGGAGGTCGAGGTCGCCATCATCTCGATGGCGCAGCACGCGAGCCCGAAGCCCATCGGCCAGAGAGACGACTGGCGGGCCCAGTTCAGCACCCGGTCCACGTTGGTCGTGATGAAGTTGTCTTCGAAGCGATGCTCGATCAGACCCATGCAGGTGTCTTCCCGGCGCCCGCGGGCGGCGCCGCGCTTGAGGCAATTGCGCCTACTTTCCCTCGTACCACTGCGCGTTCGTGTCGATGAAGCTCTGCCACTGGTCCGGCACCTCATCGTTCGCGAAGATCGCCTCCACGGGGCACGCAGGCACGCACGCCCCGCAATCGATGCATTCCTCCGGGTGGATGTAGAGCATCGTTTCCGCTTCGAAGTCGTCCTCGTCCTTGCGGGGATGGATGCAATCCACCGGGCAGACGTCCACGCAGGCGGTGTCCTTCGTGCCCACACACGGCTCACAAATCGAATAGGCCATTCACTCCTCCGACTACGCCAGCAAACCCGCACCAAGAATACATCCGGCCAGTCCGCGAATCAAGGCGCCGACCCCGCTCCGACAGGTCCCCCCCCGGCGAATCGCGGGACCTCGCGCGCTCAGACGATCTTCATGCGTCCCGCGAATCCCTCGTCGTACCCGTGATAGTGCTGCACCGCCGCCTCCGGGTAGCGCCAGCAGTAGTAGCCCTCGCCGGTGTCGAAGTCGACCAGCCACAGGCCCTTCACCTCGGCGCCGTGCGCTTTGATGGCGCTGGTCCACTCCGCGATCACGCGGTCGAGGGCCGTGAGCAGGAGATCGCGGTCCGGGTGGCCGTTGGGCAGCCGATCGAGCCGCTCGGCCACGGCCCGCGCCTGCTCGACGGCATCGGCGGTGCGCGAGCGTACCGCGGGCAGCAGAAGCTGCGCGTCCTTCAGCGTGAACGTACGGCTCGACGACGGGTCTGCGGCCATCGCGACAGTATACGGCGGGCGGGGGACCGGCGTGGTGAGCGGGCCGGTGTACACGGGTGACGGTCCCGGACCGGGAGCTCGCGGCGTGCAGGAGTCGCGCCAGGAGTCGCGCGCCCGCGAAGCTCCCGTACGCGCCCTTCGGCGCGCGCGAACGGCGGCGCGGGAGTCGGCGACGGGCGATGGACGCCGCGAAGACGATCGCGGTACGATCGATCATCGATGACGAGGTCTGTTCCGGTCCCCCTCATCCGGGGACGGATGCCCCGCGGGGCCACCGTTCCCAGACAGCCGAAGCCGCGCTGGCTGCGCGTGCGCGCCCCCGGCAGCAGCGGCTACCTGCGCGTGAAGCGCATCCTGCGCGGCCTCGATCTGCACACCGTCTGCGAGGAAGCCGGCTGCCCCAACATCGGCGAGTGCTGGCACCACGGAACCGCCACCTTCATGATTCTGGGCGACGTATGCACCCGCTCGTGCGGCTACTGCAACGTCGTCCACGGCACCCCGCGCGCCGTCGATCGCGACGAGCCGCAACGGGTGGCGGACGCCGTCGGGGCCCTCGGTCTGGCCTACGTCGTCGTGACATCGGTCGACCGCGACGACCTGCCCGACGGCGGGGCATCGACCTTCGCCGCGGTGGTTCGCGAAATCCGCCGGAGCGCGCCGGAGTGCCGCGTGGAGTTGCTGGTCCCCGACTTCGGGGGCCGGGATGCCGACCTCGAGCGGGTACTCGACGCGGGGCCCGACGTGCTCAATCACAACGTCGAGACGGTCGAACGCCTGTACCGGACCGCGCGACCCGGTGGGCGCTACCGGCGGGCGCTCCGCCTGCTCGAGCGGGCCGGCCGCCATCGGCCGGCGACGCCGACGAAGTCGGGCATCATGGTCGGCCTCGGCGAGACGCGGGCGGAGCTGCGGACAACCCTGGCCGACCTGCGCGTCGTCGGCTGCGACATCCTGACCATCGGCCAGTATCTTCGGCCATCTGCCGCGCACCTGCCGGTGGCCCGCTACTACCACCCGAACGAGTTCGCGGATCTCAAGGCGCACGCCCTCGCGCTCGGATTCCGCCATGTCGAGTCGGGTCCGCTCGTGCGCAGCTCCTACCATGCGCACGAGCAGGCGGACGCCTGCTCGGCCCATGCTCCAGGCTGACAGGGTGCGTCGCAGGGGTTTCGCGCTCGGAACACGCCCGTCGCAGAAGTTTCGCGCGAGCGAAACGCCCAACCCGCCCGAAGGGCGCGCGCTCACGCGAGACGCCGCGGGCGGGGCAGATGCACGCTGCGGCCGAAAAAGGCGTCGGCCGCCTCCGTGAGCGTCTCGGACAACGTGGGGTGCGGATGGATCGCGCTCGCCAGGTCGGAGGCGGTCGCTTGCTGCTCGACCGCGAGCACGCCCTCGGCGATCAGCTCTCCCGCTCCGGTGCCCGCGATGCCGACACCGAGGATCTGCTCGGTCGACGGGTCGACGACCAGCTTGGTCACCCCCTCTGGCCGGTCCAGCGTCAGCGCCCGGCCCGACGCACCCCACGGGAAGGTGGCGGTGGCGACGGCCCGGCCGGCCGCGGCGGCATCGGCCTCGGTCAGGCCGCACCACGCCACCTCCGGGTCGGTGAAGACGACGGCCGGAATGGCCCGCGGCGCCGGCGCGGCGGCGAGACCCACGATCGCGTCCACCGCGACGCGGGCCTCGTGGAACGCCTTGTGCGCCAGGAGCGGCTCCCCGGTCACGTCGCCCACGGCCAGGATGGAAGGTTCCGCGGTCCGCTGTCCGTCGCCGACCCGAACGAACCCGCGCCCATCGCGCTCGACCCGCGTCGTCTCGAGTCCGGCGATGTCCGAGTTGGGTACGCGCCCCACCGCCACGAGCACGGCGTCGAACCGCTGCGGTTCCGTGGAGCCGTCGGGACCGTCGAGCGTGACCTCAATCCCGGCGGGGCCGGCGGCGAGCCTCGTGACCGTCGTGTCGAGATGGACAGCGGACGCCAGCCTGCTGAAGCGCCGGGCGATGACCCGGGCCAGGTCCGCATCGGCGCCCGGGAGCAGCCGCGAGGTGGCCTCGACCACCGTCACCGCCGATCCGAGGGCGCCGTACACGGTCCCCAGCTCGAGGCCGATGTAGCCTCCGCCGATCACCAGCAGCGCCGGCGGAACCCGCTCGAGGGCTAGCGCCCCGGTCGAGTCGATCACCCGGGCGTCGTCGAGGGCCAGCGGGCCGGGACGGGCGGGACGCGATCCGGTGGCCAGGATGGCGTGCTCGAACGCAATGCGTGACGGGACCTCGCCGCCCGCCACGACCGGCGAGATCGCCAGCTCGTGCGGTCCGGTGAAGGCGGCGCGGCCCTGCACGTAGCGTACCGAGCGTTGCGCAGCCAGGCGGCCGAGGCCGCCGGTCAGCCGCTCGACGATCTGCGTCTTCCACTCCCGCAGCGCGCTCAGATCGATGGATGGCGGGCCGAAACCGATGCCCCACCGACTCGCGTCCCGCGCGTCGGTGAGCACCTTGGCCGCGTGCAGCAGCGCCTTCGACGGGATGCACCCGCGGTGCAGGCAAACGCCGCCGGGCTGCGCCGATGCGTCGACGAGCGTTACCGAGAGTCCGCGGTCGGCGGCGTCGAAGGCCGCGGCGTACCCTCCCGGCCCTGCCCCGATCACCACGAGGTCCGTCTTGTCCGTCGTTTCCGTCATCTGCGTCCCGCTTCGCCTCCCGTTGCTTCACCAACGGCCGGATGCTCTGCGGCCCATAGCCGCCGGTGTCTGCCCGCCCCGACCGGCCGCCTGCGGACGCGCACCGCACCGTGCGGACGCCTACGGTACTATACGGAGGCCGGTCACGGGAGAGGCCGCGGTGCGACCGGCCGCCCCCCCCGACCGGGCGTCGTCCACGGGGGACCGACGATGATCGGGCGCCGGCAAGGCGCCGCGGCGGAGAGGACGGCTCGCCATGGCTCGTACCCGCACCTCCTCGCGCGGAGCTGCCGGCGTCGTGCCCGTGCTGCTCGCGGTCGGCGCCCTCGCGGCCGTGCCGCCCGCGGCGCACGGTCAGGAGCCGGTCGGAGCAACGATGACCCGCTTGTACGCACCAGTCGAGATCGGCGCCGACATCGCGGCGCTTCCGGACTCCGAGCGCGCGGCGCTGGCTCGTATCGTCGACGCCGCGCGGGTCATGGACGCGCTCTTCCTCGAGCAGGTCTGGGCCGGGAATCCCGCACTGCTACTGGCGCTCACCGGAGACCGGAGCCCGGCCGGCCGCGCCCGGCTCGACTACTTCCTCGTCAACAAGGGACCCTGGTCGCGCCTGGAGGGCGATCGGCCGTTCCTTCCGGGCGTGCCGGCCAAGCCCGCCGGCGCGGCCTACTATCCTCCGGACGCCGGCCGCGAAGAGGTGGCGGCGTGGATCGACGGCCTCGCGGGCGACGCGCGGCAGGCCGCCACCGGGTTCTTCACGACCATCCGGCGCGGCCCCGGCGGCTCGCTGACCGCCGTGCCCTACAGCGTGGAGTACCAGGGAGAGCTGGCAGTCGCGGCCGAGCACCTGCGTGCGGCGGCCGAGTTGACGGCGGAACCCACGCTGGCCCGCTATCTGCGGGCGCGCGCCGCAGCGTTCGCCTCCAACGACTACTACGACAGCGACGTGGCGTGGATGCAGCTCGACGCGGCGCTCGAGCCGACCATCGGGCCCTACGAGGTCTACGAGGACGGCTGGTTCAACTACAAGGCGGCGTTCGAGGCGTTCGTGACGATTCGCGACGACGCCGAGACGGCGCAATTGGCGCGCTTCGGCGCGGAGCTCCAGGGGCTGGAGGACGCGCTGCCGATCGACCCTGCCTTCCGCGACCCCGAGATCGGTGCGCTCGCACCGATCCGGGTGGTCAACGTCGTCTTCACGGCGGGCGACGCGAACAGCGGGGTACAGACGGCGGCGTTCAACCTGCCGAACGACGAGCGGGTGGTCCGCGAGCACGGCTCGAAGCGGGTGATGCTCAAGAACGTGCAGGAAGCGAAGTTCCGGCACGTGCTGGCGCCGATCGCCGAGGTCGCCCTGCCTCCGGCCGAGCAGGCCGACGTCTCGTTCGAAGCCTTCTTCACCCACATCCTGATGCACGAGCTGATGCACGGCCTCGGCCCGCACGAGGTGACCGTCGACGGCCGCGCCACGACGGTGCGCCAGGCGCTGCGCGAGGCCTCGAGCGCCATCGAGGAAGCGAAGGCGGACATCTCCGGCCTGTGGGCCCTGCATCGCCTGATTGATCGGGGCGTCATCGACCGCTCGCTCGAACGGTCTATCTACACGACGTTCCTCGCCTCGACCTTCCGGTCGATCCGCTTCGGCACCAATGCGGCGCACGGCCGCGGCGTCGCCATCCAGCTCAACACGTTCCTCGACGCCGGGGCGGTCACGGTCGATGCCGAGGGGCGGTTTGCGGTGAATCACGCCCGCATCCGGGACGCGGTTGAGGGACTCACCCGGCGGCTGATGACGATCCAGGCGCAGGGCGACTACGACGAGGCGAACCGCGTTCTGGAGACGCTCGGCGTGGTGCGGCCGGAGGTGCGACTCGTGCTCGACCGGCTGGGAGAGGTCCCGGTCGACATCCGCCCCCGCTACCTCAACGCGGAGGCGCTCTCCGCGTTGCGCTGACGCGCCGGAGGCCCAGGCAGCAGGTTCCCCGCGCCCCTACGCCGTCCTGGTCGCCGCCGGGCCGAGGACACGCTCTTCCAGCAGCTCCTCGGCGCGGGCGAACAGCTCTTCCTTCGACAGGACACCGGCGTCGACGTCGGCGAGCAGGGCGCGCTGTGCCGCGTACTCCGTGTTCTGGATGCCGACCTTGCTCTGGAGCAGACGCCACGCCTTGCGCCGCTCGACGCAGAAGAGCACGAGCTGGCGCGAGAGCTTCATCGTCACCGGCTTGTTGCCCTTGGCCGGGAGGGTCTTGATGTAGACGCCGAAATCCGGCACATAGGCGCGGTGCTCCGGATCGAGATGCCGCCGGTGCACGACGTCGTTCTGGGTCAGCCGCACCAGCATGTTCTCGAGTGGGATGAGGGAGGCGGCCTCCTCCTCCTTGACCTTCTTGAGGTGGTTGCGGAAGCGCGCTTCGGTCGCGCACCAGTGGGCGACGGTGTAGCGGTAGGGCTCGCCCGTCGCCTTGAATTTCGTCTTGTACCAGTCCCCCTGCATGTTGGGGTTGCCCTTGAGATCGAGGGCCTCCTGGTAGGTCTCCCCCATCTGGGGGTTGAAGACGAACTCCGGCGCTCCGCGCGAGTCGCGGACCCGCTGCGCCTGGTCGAGCGCCATGTCGTCGCCGACCCCGTGCTCGGGCTGGCAGGTCGTGAAGCACTGCAGGAATGCCGTGCCCCGGTAGTCGAGGGCGTCGAGTATGGCCCGGAACAGCTTGGGCGAGTTGGCGATGGAGACCTGGGCGACGAAGGGCGAGCCGTGCCCGGCCAGGAACGTCTCGGCGACGGTCTTCTTCTCGACGCACTTCCCCTGACTGGCCGCGCCGAACGCGTTCATGTCGCCCCCGCCGAGCATCGGGGTGGAGTCCGAGTTCTGGCCGCCGGTGTTCGAGTAGACCTGCGTGTCGAGCATCAGCGCCTTCACGTTCGGCCGGTTCTGCAGAACCATCTTCGAGACGTTCTGGTAGCCGATGTCCCCCATCCCGCCGTCGCCTCCGACGATCCAGACGCGCGGCATCTCGTTGATTTCGGCGTCGGTCATCAGGTTGTCGGAGAAGTGGGTGAACTCGTAGTAGAGCCGCTCGTCGATGATGTCGTCCTCCCGCTCGAGGAGCCAACTGGCAAGGCGCTCCGGAATCACGGACCGGCGGCCGTGGTCCATGATGAAGCTCTCGCCGATCAACCAGCCGATGGTCGACCCGTCCTGGAACAGCGAGTTCATCCAGGGATAGGGGTGCGGGTTGTTCGGCGGCGTCGAGCCGTACACCGTGTTGCATCCGGTGTGTGCGGCCATCGCCATCACGGACTGCCCGTTCGGCAGCCGTCCGTCGAGCGCCTGCAGCTCCTGGTGGTTGAACGCCTCCTGCCGCATGATGGCCGCGATGGCGCCGACGGCCTCGTCGTTCGAGATCGGCCCGTGCGCCTCGAGCCGGGCCGTGGTGTCGGCGTCGGTGTCGCCGCCGAGCCCCATGAGGACGTGGGCCACGGTGCGCACGAACAGCTTGTGCTGCTCCGGATCGCGCTCGGCCAGCGCGGCGAGACGCGCGGCGCCGTCGGTGTCGAGCGCTGCCGCCGTCCGGCGCAGCCGCTCCGCCTTCTCATGGAAGATTGGCCGCAGGTAGGCCTCGGTCACCCCCGCGATGGCCCGCAGGACGCTCTTCTCGCCACAGCCGGCGCAGGCGCCGTCGCCCGAGACGAGCGCGTCGTAGTTGCGGCGGACCATCATCAGGTTCCGCAGCGTGGCGGTCTTCGAGTCGGACGGGTTCTCGTTGTTGTAGAGGCCGAGGAACTTCTGCGACGTGTCGGGCAGGAGGTCGAGGAACGCGGTGCCGGTCTCGTGGTCGGCGTTGACCTCCTCGGTCTCCTGCACCATCTTCAGCGCCTCGTGATCGCCGCAGGCCGTCACACAGGCCGCGCACCCCTTGCAGAGGTCGGAGACGAAGATCGAGAAGACGCCGCCGCTGCCCGGGTTCTTGCGCTCGGCCGACTTGAAGATGGCGTTCACCTTCGAGTAGGCGAGCGGCTGCTTGTCGATGACGTCGAAGAACTCGTTCTTCGCGGTCTCGGAGAAGCCGTTCAGGTTGTTCGTGACGTCCCGGATGATGTCCGGGAGCGGCGTCTGGGCCTTGGCCTTGACCGCATCGTTCATCGCCTCGCGCGTCCGCTGCTCCATCTCCGGAAGGGCGGCCAGCATCTTGCTCCGCTCGCCCTCGTCGGTGACGTACTGCGTAATCGCGGTCGTCAGGATCGTGTCGATGTCCTGCGAGCAGTTCGGGAGCGCCGTGTCCGGGCAGACGGAAATGCACTCCATGCACTGCGTGCAGTTCTCGGCGATGAAGAGCGGCGTCTCGCGCCGGGCGACGTACTTCGACGCGGTGTCGCCGCTGCCGGCCGCCATCACCCCCATCGCCGCGAGCGGCGAGGCCGGCTGGTCGTAGCCGTAGTCGGAGCGGAACTCGCCGTCGAAGCTGGCGACCTGCGTGACCGGCGTCCGTTCCTCCTGTCCCTCGGGGATCTCGTGGGAGCGGCAGGTCGCGCAGCCCTCCCCGCTGCCGTTCGTCGGCGTCGCCGCCAGCGGCAGGATCGGCAGCCCGCGAAGGGTCGACCGGTCGGCGGCCTCGAGCTCGCCGATCGGGATCTCGCGCACCCGGCCGAAACCCTGGGTCATGACCTCCATGTTCGACTGCACGACGGCGTCGCCGAGGCGGCCGAACTTCTTCTTGTACTGCTTGTGGACGACCTCCTCGAACTGCTCGCGGCTGATCTCGAATTCCTCGAGCAGCGGCGAGACGGCGAAGAAGGCGCCGAGGAACGCGTTGCCCTGCATCCGGAGCTGCAGGTCCGGCCGGTTGGTCGCCTTGCGGGCGATGTCGAAGCCGGGCAGCGTGTAGACACGAATCTTGTGCTGGATGATCTGCGACCGCGCCCAGAGCGGCAGCCGCTCCCAGGCGTCCTTCGGTTCCTCGTCGGACTCCCAGATCAACGCGCCGCCCTCGGCCATGCCTTCGAGCGGATTGGTGTGGGTGAACGCCTTCGGGTCGCAGCAGAGGACCACGCCCACGTGGCGCAGGTCGCAGTTGACGCGGATGCGCTCCGGCGCGACGACGAGGAAGTAGGAGGTCGGCGCCCCCTTCTTCTCCGAGCCGTACTTCGGGTTGGCGCTGACGTGGATGACCTCCTTCGGCCGGCCGTACTCGTCGACCTCGGCGCTGCGTGCGGAGAGGAAGTCGTTGAAGTCGCCGATGATGGCGCCGAGGTTCTTGCCGGTGGTGATCGCGCCCCAGCCGCCGATCGAGTGGAACCGGACCGCGATGGCGCCCTCCGGCAGCAGCGACGGGGTCTCGTCGGCCTTCACCTCGTACGGGTGCGGGACGCCGAGCACCATGAAGGACTCGCCGTCGGCCGCCGTCCTGCCGTCCGTCCGCGCCCGGCCGCTCGTGACGTACTCGTAGGCGCCGATGATCTGCTCGGGCCGGAAGTCGCGCGAGCCGAGCCCGTAGATGCCGTTGAAGAGCCGTGGCATCCGGTCGGGGGTCACCTCGGGGAAGCCGGCCGCCACCGGGTGCCCGTTCAGCTTGAGGGCCTTGTTGAGCGCGGTGCGGGTGTCGCGCCCCATCGGATTGTCGCCGGCCAGCGGCTCGTCGGTCCGCTCGAGGATGATCACGTTCTGCTTGCCGGCCAGGGCCTCGACCACCGCGCGCTCCGGGAAGGGCCGGAAGACGTTGAGGTGGATCGAGCCGACCTTCGCGCCGCGGGTGGCCCGCAGGTGGTCGACCGCCGCCTCGCAGTTCTCGGCCGCCGAACCGAGCGAAACGAACACCGTGTCGGCATCGTCCGCCTTGTACTGCGTCACGAGCCCGTAGTAGCGCCCGGTCAGGCGTCCGAACTCCGTGTGCGCCTCCTCGAGGAACTGCAGGATCGGCTCGACGAAGTTGTTGCGCCGGGCCACCACGCCCTGCATGTAGTGCTCCTGGTTCTGCACCGGGCCGAGGAGCACGGGGTTGGTCAGGTCGATCATGCGCGGCACGCGGCGGCGGGTCGGGCCGAAGAGCGTGCGCTGCGCCTCCGTCGGGCACTCGATGATGTCGTCCGGGGCGCCGAGGAACTCGCGGATGAGGTCCGACTCGTGGCGGTAGAAGGTCCGCTCGAGGTGCGAGGTCAGGAACCCGTCCTGCACGTTCATCCCGGGCGTCAGGCTGAGCTCGGTGACGCGGCGCAGGATCAGGGCCTGATCGGCCGCCTGCTGCGCGTCCTTGCCGAAGAGGATGATCCAGCCGACGTCGAGCGCCCCGTAGACGTCGTCATGGCCGCAGTGCACGTTGAGCGCGTGCTTGGTGAGGGCCCGCGCCACCACCTCGACCACCATCGTCGAGGCCTTGCCGGGCGCGTGGTAGTACTGCTCGATGCCGTAGACGATGCCCTGCCCCGACGTGAAGTTGACGACGCGCCGCCCGCACACCGAGTAGGCAATCGCGCCGCCCTGCGCCGCGTGCTCGCCCTCGGCCTCGACGGCCAGCGTGTTGCGCCCGAAGACGTTCAGCCGTCCCTCCGCGAACGACTGCTGGTACAGCTCGCCTCCCTCGGTGGAAGGCGTGATCGGGTAGAAGATGCCTGCGTCGGCGATCCGCGCTTCGGTGTGGTACGAGACGAGCTGGTTGCCGTTCGCCGTGATGCGCTCGCCCGGATACCTGGGACGACTGGTCATTGCCGCGTTCTCCAGCAAGTTGTTCGGGAAGACTCCGGCCTCTCAAGGCGGCCGTCCTGTTCACCGGCCCGAACGATGCCGGCGCACACGGCCCTTTACCCAACCCGCATTGTAGCGAGGGGCGGACGGATCGGCAATGCCACGCGGCCGGGGCACCGGGCGGATTCGGGTAAGATCGACGCGATGCGGCCCACCTCCCTGGGAAGTCTCCGCCGCGCCGTGGACGTCGGCGACGTGCCCAGGCGCGGCGTCCGGGACGAGTTGCGCGACAACCTGATCGAGCGCCTGCGGGCCGGCGACCCGTTGTTCCCCGGCATCGTCGGGTACGACGATTCGGTCGTTCCGCAGGTCATGAACGCAATCCTGTCGCGGCACTGCTTCATCATCCTGGGGCTCCGCGGCCAGGCCAAGACGCGGCTCCTCCGCGGGCTCACGTCGCTGCTCGACGAGGCGTTGCCGGTGGTCGACGGGTGCGAGATCAACGACGACCCGCTCGCGCCGCTCTGTGCCGCCTGCCGCACGCGAGTGCAGGCCGAGGGAGACGATCTTCCGGTCGCCTGGCTCCCGCGGGCGGCACGCTACGTGGAGAAGCTGGCCACCCCGGACGTGACGATCGCCGACGTCATCGGCGACATCGATCCGATCCGGGCGGCCCGCGGCGGGCTGCACCTCACCGACGAGCGGGCCATCCACTACGGGCTGCTGCCGCGAGCGAACCGGTGCATCTTCGCGGTGAACGAGCTGCCGGACCTGGCCGGCAAGATTCAGGTCGGTCTGTTCAACATCCTGCAGGAAGGCGACATCCAGATCAAGGGCTTCCCCATTCGGCTGCCGCTCGACGTCCTGCTCGCGTTCACCGCCAACCCGGAGGACTACACGGCACGGGGCAAGATCATCACGCCGCTCAAGGACCGCATCGGATCGGAGATCCGGACGCACTACCCACGCACCCGGCACGACGCCATCGCGATCACCGCGCAGGAGGCGTGGCTGGAACGCACCGCCGACGGCGCCGGCCCGATCATGATTCCGGACTACGTGCGGGAGGTGGTCGAGGAGGTCGCTTTCCAGGCGCGCGCCGACAAGAAGATCGACCCCCGCTCCGGCGTCAGCCAACGCCTGCCGATCACGTGCCTGGAGAACGTGGTCTCCAACGCCGAGCGCCGGGCCCTCGCCGCCGGGGAGGGGCCTGTCGCCCGGGTGACCGACGTCTACGCGGCCCTGCCGGCCATCACCGGCAAGTTCGAGCTCGAGTACGAGGGCGAGCTCCGGGGCGCGGACACGGTAGCGCGCACCCTCATCGGCGCCGCCGTCGCCAACGTATTCGGCGGCTGGTTCGACGGCATCGACACTCGAACCGTGGTCGAGTGGTTCGACCTCGGCGGCACGCTGCAGGCGAGCGACACCGTCTCGTCGGACGCCCTGCTCGCTGCGGCGGCCGAGATTCAGGGGCTGCGGGAGCTGGCCGCTCACGCGGGCGCCAAGGCGGACGCGGAACCGCCCGCGGTGGCCGCCGCCGTCGACTTCGTGCTCGAGGGTCTCTGCGCGCAGCGGAAGATCAGCCGCTCCGAGGACTGGAGCTACGAGGCCAGCGAGGAGCCGCGCGCGCGAGCCCGATCCGGCCCGCCGTACGTCGATCCGGAACTGCAGATGCCGGGGGCCGGGCGCGGCGGCAAGAAGCAGTACAACTAACGGACGGCGGTCCTGCTCGCCAGGGCCGGGCTGCCGCCGACCAATGCGCTACCGCTACACGCGCTTCACCGGTGAGCTGCTCGCCGGGATTGACCTCGAGGAGCTCGTCTCCAAGCTGTCGTCCCTCCTCCTCTCGAGCGGCTTCGGCTCCCCGCGGGGCCGGCCGGCGGAGGAAGGGGGCGACGGCGACGACCAGCCGGTGCAGGCGCTCCACGACGCCGTCCTCGACGCACTCCTGAACGGGGGCGTGCTGTCGCCGGAGGCCGCCGAAGCGCTGCTCGGCGACCCGGCCGACGCCGACTACGGCGAAGGCGCGTCGGCGCTCGAGCGGCTGATCGAGCAGATCATCGAACGCCTGGCCCAGGAGGGCTACGTCACGCTGCGCGACGGCGAGGCGGGCGCCGGACAGGGACCGGGCACCGGGGCCGACGTCCCGCCCGCGCAGTTCTCGGTGACCGACAAGAGCCTCGACTTTCTCGGCTTCCGTGCGCTCCGCGACCTGCTCGGGTCGACCGGGCGCAGCAGCGTGGGCCGCCACGACACGCGTGAGCAGGCGACCGGCGTCGAGGCGGGCGGCGCGTCGAAGCCCTACGAGTTCGGCGACACGATCAACCTCGACGCCAGCGGCACCATTCTGAACGCGGTCCGGCGCACGGGCCCGGCGTCGGGCGCCTCCGGCATCGACGTGCAGTACGAGGACCTGATGGTGGCGCAGGGCGAGTACCAGAGCTCGTGCGCGACCGTGCTGATGCTCGACTGCAGCCACAGCATGATCCTCTACGGCGAGGACCGCTTCACGCCGGCGAAGCAGGTGGCGCTGGCTCTGGCCACCCTCATCCGGCGCCAGTTCCCGGGGGACGCGTTGAACGTCGTGCTGTTTCACGACTCGGCCGAGGAGATCCCGCTGAAGCAGCTCGCGCGTGTGCGCGTCGGTCCCTACTACACCAACACCCGGGCCGGCCTGCGCTTGGCCCGGCGGGTCCTGGAGCGCCAGCGCAAGGACATGCGGCAGATCATCATGATCACGGACGGCAAGCCGTCGGCGTTGACCCAGCCGGACGGACGCATCTACCGCAACGCGTTCGGGCTCGATCCGAGGATCATCGCCGAGACGTTCGCCGAGGTGGCCCAGTGCCGCAAGGCCGGCATCATGATCAACACGTTCATGCTGGCCCGCAGCTACGACCTGGTGGCGTTCGTGCGCCGCGTCGCCGCCATCTGCCGGGGGAAGGCCTACTTCACCACGCCCTACACCCTTGGTCGCTACGTCCTGATGGACTACATGGACAAGAAGACGAAGACGGTCCACTGAAGTGACGGCCACCACGACGCTGCCGCCGGACATCCCTATCTTTCCCCTTCCGAACGTCGTCCTCTTCCCCAACGTCTTCCTGCCGCTGCACATCTTCGAAAGGCGCTACCGCAACATGGTGCGCGATGCCCTCGACGGGGACCGGATCATCGGCATGGTGCTGCTGCGCGAGGGCGCGGCCGAGGAGTCGGCTCCGCAGGTCTACCCGATCGGCTGCGCGGGCGTCATTACCCACGCTGAGAACCTGCCCGACGGGCGCTACAACATCGTGCTGCGCGGCGTCGAGAAGTTCCGCGTGCGCACCGAGGCGCTGCGGAACGCCTACCGGGTGGCCTCCGTCGACGCGCTGCCCGAGCGGACCGCCGCGGACGAGCGGGCGCGGCTGCGGTCGGCCCGGCAGCGGGTCGAAGCGCTGCTGGATCGGCGGCTGCGCGACGTCGGCTCGGAGTCGACCGTGCCGCGGGAGATGGCCGACGATCACCTCGTCAACGCGCTCGCGCAATACCTGGAGTTCGAGCCGGTCGAGAAGCAGTTGCTGCTCGAGCGCGAAGGCGTCCTGGCGCGTTGCGAGTCGCTGGTCGACCTGCTGGAGATGCGGGTGGCGGCCGCCGGCAGCTCCCACCCGCGGCCGCGCGTTCAGTGACGACGCGGGAGGGCTGAGGGGCGGCCGGCCGGCGCCGGTTCCGGGGCAAGAGGCGTTCCTGGGCGGGCTACGATCGGACTCGGCCCAACCGCTGGGCGATGCGGTCGACGACGACCTTCCCGTGGAAGCGGCCGTTCTCGATGAATACCTCGCCCCGATTGGCGCCGGCGACGACCGCACCGGCCAGATAGAGCCCGGGGACGTTGGTCTCGAACGAGTCCGGGTCGTGGCGCGGCACGTTGTTCGGGGCCACTGCGATGCCGGCGCTGCGCAGGAAATCGAGGTCGGCAAGGTAGCCGGTCAGCAGGAAGACGCCCTCGGCAGGCAGCGTATCGCGGACGCCGTCGCGCTCGACCACCACCTCCCGCGGTCGGATCTCCACCACCCGCGTCTCGAAGCGCGCCGCGATCGAGCCTTCCTGGATCCGGTTCTCGATGTCCGGCCGCACCCAGTACTTGATGGAAGACCCGAGCTCGGCCCGGCGGTGCACGAGCGTGACCTCCGCCCCGCTGCGGTACAGATCGAGCGCCGCCTCCGCGGCGGAGTTCTTGCCGCCGACCACGACGACGCGCCGCCGGTAGAACTCGTGCGGCTCCGTGTAGTAGTGCGAGACGTGCGGCAGGTCCTCGCCGGGGACCCCGAGCCGGTTGGGATGGTCGTAGCACCCGTTTGCGACGACGACGGTGCGCGCGCGCCACGTCTCTTCCGCGCCCGCGGCATCCGAGGTGCGGACCGTGAACCCTCCGCCCTCGCCCTCCGGCGTCACGGCGGTCACGCGGTAGCCGAAGCCGATGTCGAGGCCGAAGCTGTCGACCACCCGCCGGTAGTAGCGCAGGGTCTCGTCGCGGGTCGGCTTGCCGTGCGGGGTCACGAACGGCAGCCCTCCGATCTCGAGCAGGTCCGGCGTCGTGAAGAAGACCATCTGGCTCGGAAAGTGGAAGAGCGCATTGACGAGCACGCCCTTCTCGAAGATGCGGAAGTCTAGCCCCGCCCGTTGGGCGGCGATGGCGGTGGCGAGGCCGGCCGGGCCGGCCCCGACGATGACGAGATCGTGCACGCTCACGGGATGTCCTGTCGTCCTTCGTTCAGGGAGCCCGGTACTCCACCTCGACTTCGCTGATGACGGCCACCGGGCGACCCGGGGTCCGAAAGGTCTCCCGCCCGTCGACGCGGACCACCTCCAGACTCTGCCCGACGATGGCGATGGTGTCGATGTCCTCGGGGACGGTCACGAACACGCGCTCGCGGCCGGTCGGCACCACTGCCTTGAGGCCGTCCGGACCGGCGCCGCCGGTCACCCGGTCGACCAGGTCGCCGGCCGACCGGAACTCGCTCAGGATGTAGCGCCGTCCCAGCACCCGACCGTCAAGGGCCGCCACCGCGACCTCCGCGGTGTACTCCGTGTACGCGCGTCCGGCGCGCGTCTCGCTCTCCGAGTAGGTGTGGCGGTTGTGCAGGGTGAACGAGACCGTCGCCTCCCCGCGGCGCGCCGGGATGACGACCAGGATGCCCCTCCCGGCCTCGTTCCGGATCGCCACGTCGCAGAAGACGACGTCGGTCGCCACGCCGACGCCCAGCACGGCCGGGCACCGGACCTCGGCAGCCTCGACCCGGGAGTCCTGCCCACCCGCCTGGGCCACCGCCGCCGGCATCAGCACCGCCGCCGCGATCCGGAGCGCAGCGCGGATCATCGATCCCCGGCGGCAGTCAGGTGTGTCCCCGACGCCGCGCCGAACGGCTCTGCCGCGGCCGCCCGCTCGCCCCGGCCGTGCAGCAGGTTGAGGAACTCCATGCGGGTACGGGCATCCTTCCGGAACGAGCCGAGCATGGCACTCGTCGTCGCGAACGAGTTCTGCTTCTCGACCCCCCGCATCACCATGCAGAGGTGGGTCGCTTCGAGCACGACGCCGACACCCAGCGGGTTGAGCTTGTCGTGGATGACCTCGGCGATCTGGTTCGTCAGCCGCTCCTGCACCTGCAGCCGGCGCGCGAAGACGTCGACGATGCGCGGGATCTTGCTGAGCCCCACCACCTTGTCGCGCGGCACGTAGGCGACGTGGCACTTGCCGAAGAACGGCAGCAGGTGATGCTCGCAGAGGCTGTAGAAGTCGATGTTGCGCACGAGGACCATCTCGTCGCAGGCCACCGAGAAACGGGCGTCGTTCAGGACGTGGTCGATGTCGCGGCCATACCCGCTCGTCAGGAAGCGCAGCGAGCGCGCGACGCGCTCGGGCGTTCGGAGCAGGCCCTCGCGGGCCGGATCCTCGCCGATCTCCGACAGCAGGACCTCGACCGCCCCGCGGATACGAGCGTCGCGTGTCGTGTCGGACATCAGTACGCGTAGAAGCCCCGTCCGCTCTTGCGGCCCAGCCGGCCCGCCAGCACCATGCGCTTGAGGAGCGGCGGCGGAGCGTACTTCGGATCCCGGAACTCGTCGTACATGATGTTCGCGATGGAGTACGCCGTATCGAGCCCCACGAAGTCCAGAAGCGTGAACGGCCCCATCGGATAGCCGCACCCGAGGGTCATCGTCTTGTCGATGTCCTCGATAGTCCCGGCGCCCGACTCGTGGGCGCGCACGGCATCGAGAAGGTAGGGAATCAGGAGGCGGTTGGCGATGAATCCCGGCCGGTCCGGCGCAGTCACCGGTTCCTTGCCGAGGGTCCGGCCGAACGCCAGGGCCCGCTCGAAGGTCGTGTCGCTGGTCGCGAGGCCGCGGATGACCTCGACGAGCTTCATGATCGGCACCGGGCTGAAGAAGTGCAGGCCGACGAACCGGTCGGGCCGCCCGGTCGCCGTCGCGAGCTCCGTGATGCAGAGCGACGACGTGTTCGACGCGAACACCGTGTCCGGGCCGACGATCCCCTCGAGCGCAGAGAACGTCTCCCGCTTCGCCTCGGCTCGCTCGACGATCGCCTCGATGACGAGGTCGCATCCGGCGAGGTCGTCGAGGCGGGTCGTTCCCGAGAGGTTGGCCTTCACCCGGGCCGCGTCCTCGGGCGTTGTCCGGCCGCGCTCGACCCCGGCGGCGAGGAAGTCGTCGATCCGCCCCAGACCCCGCGCGAGGAGCGCCTCGTCGACCTCGCGCACGCGGGTCGGGATGCCGGCGTGGGCGCACACCTGCGCGATGCCCGATCCCATCAGCCCGCAGCCGACGACTCCGACCGTCCGAAAGCTCTCGTCTTCTTCCATGGCGACGCACCTGCAACCCTGCCGAACACCCGATCATAGCAAAGTCACTTGGCAGGGCCCTGTGGTGTCGCGGCGCGCAGCCGATAGTCGCCCGCCGGGAGAAGGGCCGCGGCGCCCAGGGGCCGGTTGTAGATGTACGCCCAGACCGTGAGCGTGCGGCCGTCGTCGAGCCGCGCCGGCAACGCCTCGCGCCGGTACTCCCCCGCCCGAGGCCGGTCCGGATCGAAGTGCTCCAGCGCGTCGGCGCGCGGCAGCAGCCTCCCCGGGTCGACGCAGAGGTAGACCTCGCCGCGCACCGTCCCGCTCCCAGCTACCAGGGCCGGATAGGGTCCGAGGTCGAACAGGGCTCCGCGGACGACGCCGCATCCGGCGAAACGGATCCACGGCTCGATGGCCGCCCGCTCGCGCAGGGCAAATCCGCGCATCAGGGTGCCGTAGAAGAAGATGTGCCGCGGGGTCAAGGAATCAACGCCGCTGCGCCGCCCGGCCAACCCGGCAGGGAGTCTGCGTTCCCGCGGGGAGGCGGCGCGTTCCAGAACGCAAGGCCCTGGGCCGCCAATGGCGTGGATTTCTCCCCGCCGCCCTAGCCGGGAGGCGTCGTACCGCCCCGGTCGGGAGCGGGATCCTCCGGGCCCGGCGAGGGACGTGGAAGCGAAGGCTCGACGGAGCCGGCGCCGCCTGCGCCTTCGAGGGCCTGATCCCAGAGCCATTCCACCGTCGCGGTCGGCAGCGTCATCGAGAGGCTGACGACGTACTCCTCGGGCGCGGCGCGAAGCTGGACCGAATCGAGGATCGCGGCGATCTCCGGCTGTGCATCGGCCTGCATCCGGGCAAGCGCGAGAAATCCCTGCAGGATGTCGCGCAGGTTCTGGCTGGCGGCCTCGTCCGGCGTCTCCACCTGCAACGTCAGGCGGACACCGCCGTTCACCCTTCCGGCGACGGAGAAGGCGGTGACCCGCAACGCCCGGGGATCGAGCCCCTCGGGCATCCAGGCGCCGGAGCCGGCCCGGTCGAGATCGCCGACCGCCCACGCATTGCTGCCGGGATCCACCTTGGAGAACAGCGTCATCAGACGAGCGTTCGCCGTGACGTTGTCGCCCCCGTCGACGAGGCCGATCGCCCCGAGAACCAGTGCCTCGGACCCTACCGCAAGCACGCCCGGCTCCACGAAGGCCATCGCCAGCCGGCTGTCGCCGATGGTTGTGGCGATGATCTTGTGCCCGTCGTACTCGGAGACCGTCCCCCCGTTCTCGACCGCCAGCGCCTCGAGACGCTGCTGGTCGAAGCGCCCGCTCAGCATTACCAGGAGGCTCGCGGCGTCGGAGGGGTCCGGCGCCAGACACACCAGCGCCTCGTCGATGTCCGACGCCATCCGGATCCCCGTGCGCGACTCGAAGTCGGACCTGTCGTCCTCGGGCTGGCGTTCCTGCAACCGCTCGCGCAGATCCGAAGTCATCACGGCGCGTACGTCGGCGAAGGCCACGAGGTGGGCGTCCGCGGGAATGTAGCGGAATTGGTCGGGCCGGCCTTGCGCCGCCGCGGCAGGGCCACCCTGCAAGTAGGCGGCGAGACCGCCCACCAACCCGGCGGCCAGGATGCCCCCGGCGCCCAGGCACACGCAGCACGTCCGTGTGGTCATCGCCGTCCTCCCACGCCAGAGTATACGTCCGGCCGCCGCCGCGGGTTCCGGCGGCGCTGCACGGACCGCGCCGTCCGCCGGCGGATTCGATTGCCGTTCAGCGCTCCAGCACGTACTCGCGCCGCTCCACCGCCCGGACCGCCGCCCCCAGCGTCACGACCCAGATGGCCACCAGCGCCAACACGCAGATCCACGCGGCGGGCGCCGGCTCGAACGTCCGGAGCGCGGACCGCAGCAGCGTCATCGCCTCGTCCTGCGGCGCAGCATGGGGGACGAGGCCCTGCAGATAGTAGGCGACGGTCAGGTTCTTCATGTAGCCGGGCACGACCACCACCACCGGCTCCCAGCCGAAGATGAAGAGCAGCCCGCTCAGGAGCGGCCGCCGCAGGCGCGCTCCGACGAACGCGAATGCCGCGCCGTAGACGGCGAGCCCGAGACCGATCAGCCCGAGGTCGGCGACGAGCGACGGAAAGCCGGCGCCGACGCTGCCGCCGAAGAGCGGTACCACCGAGAAGTAGACGACTACCACCGACGGCAGGATGACGACTGACGTGCAGGCCAGGTAGGCCAGGTACTTCCCGACCAGAATCGCCCCGCGCGGGATCGGCCGGGTGAACAGGTAGGTGATCGTCTTGTCCTCGACCTCGTCGGCGATGAGCGACGTCCCGTAGAACACGCCGAGCACCGGCACCGTGAAGCGCAGGTAGAAGGCCCAGATCATCAAGCCGAAGATGTCCGGTCCACCCAGCGCGAAGGACGGCCCGCCGGCGCTGCCGGTGAAACGCGCCGCCGCGGATGACGCGGCGAGCCTGAGCGCCACCGCGATGAGCACGGGACCGCCGGCGACCACCGCCATGAACAGCGTCCGCCGGGACCAGAGCATCTCACCCAGACTCAGGTCGAACACGCGCACGACCGCGCGCCCGAACGACGGGGGCGAGAAAGCCTCCGCGCTCACGACTTCACCAGGTAGGAGAACACCGCCTGCAGGTTGTCGTCCGGCGACGTCACCTCGTCGACGGCAATCTCGCCCGCGGCCGCGAGCGCGGTCAGCGCCGAGTAGAAGTCGTCGGGCCGGCCGGTTTCGACCACGATGCGATCCTCCTCGAAGCTCAGTCCGATCACGTCGGGCAGGTCCAGGAGGCGGCGTGCGAGGGCGCGCGGCGACGCCGTCTTGATGCGCACCTGGTGCGGGTGCTCGTCGATCAGGTCTCGAATCTGGTGGACGTTGCCTTGCGCGAGGATCCGCCCGTGGTTGATCAGCAGGATGCTCGGCGTCATCAGCTCGATCTCGTGCAGGATGTGGCTGGACACGATGACGCTCTTGCCGGCGCGTGCCCAAGCCCGGATGAGGCGGATGGTCCGCCGCCGTCCGAGCGGGTCGAGGCCTGCGAGCGGCTCGTCGAGGACCAGCAGGCGCGGATCGTGGACGATCGCCTGGGCCAGCTTGACGCGCTGGCGCATGCCCTTGCTGTATGCGCCGATCTTCTTGTCGGCGGCTTCGGAGAGGTCGACCGCCTCGAGGGCGGCGCTAGACGCCGCGGTCGCCGCCTCGGCGTCGAAGCCGTGCAGGCGGGCAAGCGCGGCGACCCACTCCTTCCCCGTCATCCGCTCGTAGAAGGCGTCCTGGTCCGGGCAGTAGCCGACCGCGGCGTAGGCGGCCGGGTTGCCCCAGATTGGCGCCCCCAGCACCGCGACCCGCCCCTGGCTCGGCCGCAACTGGCCGGTCATCAGCTTCATGAGGGTCGACTTGCCGGCGCCGTTCGGTCCGAGCAGGCCCGTGATGCCGGGCGGTATGGCCACGGTCACGTCGTTGAGGCCGATCACCTGCCCGTACCACTTGGACAGCCCCTCGGCGGCGACCACCGCGTCGCTCACGTCACCACCTCCACGCCGCGGACCCTCCAGCCCAGGACGGCCAGCGACGCGCCGATCAGGCCCACGACGATCAGCAGCGAGATGCCCCACGGAGTGTCGTGACGCGGTGCGACGCCGAAGATTACGTCACCTACCTGGGCCAGGTTCGCGCTGAGCGAGATCCAGGACGCGGCGCTCGATCCCGTGACGCCGCGCACGGTCTGGAAGATCGCCGTCGTGAACAGAATCGCGCCCGCGTAGAGCATGCCGGCGAAGCGCGCGCTGGTCGAGAGCGACGACAGGGCGAGCATCGCGAACGACGCCGCCAGCACCTCCAGCATCGCGAAGACGGTCATCGCGGGAAGGAGGAACAGGTTCTCGCGCACGAACGTCAGATTGCCGGCGAACATCGCCTGCAGCACCAGCAGCAGCATCGCGGGTACCCAGGTCACCAGCAGCAGGAAGGCCACCAGCACGCCCGCCTTGCCGGCGACGTACTCGGCCCGCGTCAATGGCTTCGCCAGGTAGATCTGCAGCGCGTTGGCCCTGCGGTCGTTGGCGATGAGGCCTGCCCCCGCGTACACCGTGACGACGAAGACGAAGAAGCTCTGTTGATCGAAGAAGTCGCGGAACGTCTGCACGGAGGGCGCGATCAGCTCCATCGACGGGAAGTTCGCCGACAGGTAGAGCAGCACCGCCCGGACCACGAATTGCGACCAGGCGAACAGCAGCACGACGAGGAAGATGCGCCTCGCCAGCAGGGCCCGAATCCCGCTCCAGGCGATGACGCTCCACGCGGCCCCCGGCTCGGTCCGCGGGCCGACGTAGCGGCGGTAGCTCTGGTCGTGAATGCCCATGGCCGAGGCGCGGTCAGCCGGACCCGCGGCGCCGGACCGGGCGGCGGGGAAGGATCGTCATGCGTCCGTCTCCCCGATCGCCTGCGCGAAGACGTCCTCGAGCGTCGGCACGCTCGGTCGCAGATGCCGCACCTGCACCCCGCGCGTCGCGGCCAGCGCGAACAGATCGCGCGCGCCGCGGTTCTCGCCCACCAGCACCCGCAGCACGCCGGTCCCGTCGTCGTGGCAGTCCGCGCCCGCCTCGCGCAACTCCTCCGCGAAGCGGATCGCATCGCCCTTGATCCGCAGCTCGAACGCACGGCGGCCGGGCCCCTTCAGCTCCGCGATCGGGCCGGCGGCAACGAGCGACCCCTGATGCATCACCAGCACGTGCTCGCAGGTTGCCTCGACGTCCGGCAGCAGGTGCGACGAGACGATGACGTTGACGTCCTTCCGGTAGGCGAGGTCCCGCACCAGTGCGAGCATCTCGTCGCGCCCGCGCGGGTCCATGCCGTTCGTCGGCTCGTCGAGGCAGAGCAGGTCGGGGTCGTGCACGAGCGCCTGCGCGAGCTTGATCCGCTGCTTCATCCCCGTCGAGTAGGTGTCGACCAGCCGATAGCGCTCCTCGCCGAGCCCGACGTACTGCAGCACTTCGTGGGCGCGCTGCACCGCGGGGGCGCGCGGGAGCCCCGCGAGCTGTCCGCAGTAGGCGACGAAGGACACCGCGTTCAGCCCGGGAATGTGTGCGTCCGATTCCGGCATGTACCCGATGCGTGCCCGCACCGCAAGCGGCTGCCGGGCGACATCGAAGCCGAGCGCGCGCAGGGTCCCCGCGTCCGGCCGTACGAACCCGAGCAACGCCTTGAGCAGCGTGCTCTTGCCGGCGCCGTTGGGGCCGAGCAAGCCGACGGCGCCGGCGGCGAACTCGGCCGTGACCCCCCGGAGCGCCGCCTGGCGCCCATAGGTCACGGTGACCTCGTCGAGGCGGGCCACGGGACCGGGGTCGGGAGCGGGATCGGCGGCGGTCATCGTCCGCACCGGGCGCGGTCGGGCGAGCGGCCGCCGCTCACAGGCTTCCCCGGAGCCCGAGCGCTTCCGCGCTTCCGCGCAGAAAGCGGATGACGTTGCCGATGTGGTCTTCGAGCGGCAAGCCGAGCTCCTCCGCTCCGCGCCGCAGGTCCTCGCGGCTGACGGCGCGCGCGAACGCCTTGTCCTTCATCCGCTTCTTCACGGACCGGACCTCCAGGTCGAGGACGCTTCGGGTCGGCCGGATCAGCGACGCCGCGGTGATGAAGCCGGCCAGCTCGTCGCAGGCGAACAGCGTGTGCTCCAGCCGCGATTCGCGCGGCACGCCGCTGTAGTCGGCGTGCGACAGGATGGCGCGCCGCAGGTAGTCGGGGTAGCCGCGCGCCTCGAGGATTTCGCTGCCGCGGAACGGATGGTCGGTCGCGTCGGGCCACCGCTCGTAGTCGAAGTCGTGGAGCAGCCCGACGATGCCCCAGGCCTCGACGTCCTCGCCGAACGTCTCCGCGTACCCGCGGACGGCCGCCTCGACCGCCAGCGCGTGCTTCAGAAGGCTCTCGCCCTTCGTGTACTCCGTCAGCAGTGCCCAAGCGCCCTCGCGGGTCGGCGTCATGCGCTCGCCCCCGGGCCGGCGATCCCGGCGGCGGGCCGGCCGGTCATGGCGCGACTCTCACCCGACGAGATGGCGGCGGCGACCGCGGCGTCTCCCGTCACGTTCGTGGCGGTGCGGCACATGTCGAGCAGCCGGTCGACGCCGAGAATGAGGGCGATGCCACGGCTCGGCACGCCGATCGCCTCGAGCACGATCACGAGCATCACGATTCCGGCGCTCGGCACGGCGGCCGTCCCGATGGACGCCAGCAGCGCCGTGAACACGATGGTCGCCTGCGCCGCGAAGTCGAGCGGAATGCCGAGCGTCTGGGCGATGAAGACCGCGGCCACCGCCATGTAGACGGCGGTCCCGTCCATGTTGATGGTCGCCCCGAGGGGCAGCACGAACGACGCCACCTCTTCGGAGACGCCCAGATTGCGCTGCGCGGCGCGCATCGTCACCGGAAGCGTCGCGGCGCTCGACGACGTGGAGAACGCGACGAGCTGGGCCTGCACGACCCCGCGGAAGAAGGTCACCGGTCCGATGGGAGTGAAGAGACGCAGGAGCACCGGATACGTGATCCCCGCGTGCAGCAGCAGGCCGCAGAGGACGGTGAGGCAGTACAGCCCGAGCGCCCCGATGAGCTGCGCGACGTCGGTCGGATCGTCGCCCGATACCGCGGTGATGGTGCCCGCGATCAGGGCGAAGACGCCGGCCGGCGCGACCACGAGCACCATCTCGACGATCTTGATGATGGTGGCGTTGAGGCTCGCGAACAGATCCAGCAGCGGCCGGGCCTGATCGCGCGGGAGACGCAGGAGCGCAACGCCGAACAGGAAGGCGACGAACACGACGCTGAGCATCCCCCGGTTGTTGGTCGCCGCGCCAAGGACGTTGTCGGGCACCATGTCGACGAGCGGCTGCAGCGGGCTGCGCTCGGCCACCTCCCCCGCCGTCTCCTGGCGCGACGCCACGTCCGTTTCGTAGGTCTCCTGGAGGCTGATCCGGAGGCTCTCCGGAATCGACGCGCCCGGCTGGATCACGTTCACCAGGACGAGGCCGATGACGAGGGCGACGAACGTCGTGGCGATGTAGACGGTTATCGTCTGGCCGCCGATGCGCGACAGCTTGCGGAGATCGGCGAGCGAGGCGATCCCGGTGACGAGCGATCCGAGCACGAGGGGTACGGCGATGAGCAGCAGCAACCGGAGGAAGATCGTCCCGAACGGCGTGATCCAGTCGGCCGTGAACCGGGACCAGCCGGCCAGCGCCGCCACCACCCCGTAGACGAGACCGACCACGAGCGCGGCCAGTATCCGCCAATGCGTTTGTCGGTACCAGGGCGTCGGGGTCGGATTCGGCATCTCGAGACTCCCCCCCTTCAGAGATCCAGCGAGGCGCGGGCGTTCAGGTCGAGCGGCGCCGTGACGCCGGCCCGCAGCAGCCGCAGGCCCGCGGCGCCGATCATCGCCGCGTTGTCGGTCGCCAGGGCCAGGGTCGGCAGCGCCAGCGGCAGTCCCGCCGCGTCCGCCCGAGCCGCCGCGTCCGCCCGGAGGCGCGAGTTCGCCGATACCCCGCCCGCGATTCCGATCGAGCGGGCCGCGCAGGCGCGGGCGGCCGCGAAGACCCGGTCGAGCAGGGCGCGCACCACCGCCCGCTGGAAGCTGGCGCAGATGTCGGCAATCTCGCCGTCCGGCAGGACACCGTCCCCCCGTGCCGCGCGCCGCGCTTCCACGTGCCGCTTCACCGCCGTCTTCAGGCCGCTGAAGCTGAACTCCATCCGCCGCGCGCGCCGCTCGGCGGCGATGCCGGCGGGGACCGCCGCGGGACCGGCGGACCGGTCCGCATGGGTCATCCGGGCGACCGGGAAGTCGACGGCGGCGTCGTTCCCGGTGCGGGCGACGCGGTCGATGACCGGCCCGCCGGGATAGGTCAGCCCCAGCAGGGCCGCCACCTTGTCGAACGCCTCCCCCGCGGCGTCGTCGCGCGTCCGGCCGATCAGCCGGCAGTCGCGCCGCGGATACGCCTCGCCGGTCACCTCGTACAGGTTGGTGTGCCCGCCCGATACGACCAGCACGACCGCGGGCAACGGCAGGCGCCCGTTGTCGACGACTAGCGACTCGATGTGGCCTGCGAGGTGATGCACGGGCACGAGCGGCACGTCGAGCGACGCGGCGAGACCCTTGGCGAACGCGACCCCGACGAGGAGCGATCCGACGAGCCCCGGGCCCTGGGTCACGGCGATCGCATCGAGATCGGACCACGCGGCGCGCCCGTCGTCGAGGGCACGCTCGACGACGCCGCAGATGTCCCGGACGTGCTGCCGGGAAGCGAGCTCGGGAACGACGCCGCCCCACTCCCGGTGGATCTCCGCCTGCGACGCTACCGTATTCGACCGTACGCGCCACGGCCGATCGCCGTCACCGGTCTCCGACACGACGGCCGCCGCCGTCTCGTCGCACGACGTCTCGATGGCCAGCACCGTCGCCATCAGCGCACGGCGCCCCCGTTGCAGGCCGCGCGGAGGCTCTCGCCGTACGGCGGGCGGCAGATTCCGTTCTCGGTGATGATGCCGGTGACGAGCTCGTGCGGCGTCACGTCGAAGGCGGGATTCCAGACGCCGGCCCCCTCGGGCGCCACCCGCGACGAGCCGAGGTGGGTCACCTCGCGCCCGTTCCGCTCCTCGATCGGAATCGCCGCCCCGTCCGGCGTGCCGAGGTCGATGGTGGACGTCGGCGCGGCGACGTAGAACGGGACCTCGTGCCGCTCGGCGAGTACGGCCACCGGATACGTGCCGACCTTGTTGGCGACGTCGCCGTTGGCGGCCACGCGGTCCGCGCCGACGATGACGACGTCGACGGTCCCGGTCCGCAGCAGCGATCCGGCCATGCCGTCGGCGATCACCGTGGTCTCGATGCCTTCGTTCAGCAGCTCCCACGCCGTGAGGCGTGCGCCCTGGAGGAACGGCCGCGTCTCGTCGGCGTAGACCGCGATGCGCTTGCCGTGGGCGACGGCGGTCCGGACGACGCCGAGGGCCGTGCCGTGGCCGCCGGTGGCGAGGGCGCCGGCGTTGCAGTGGGTCAGCACGCGCCCCTGCTCGGGAAGCACGGCGGCGCCGTGGTCCCCGAGGGCGCGGCAGGTCGCGACGTCTTCGTCATGGATCTGCCGCGCCTCGGTCACGAGCCGCTCGGCAATCTCCTCCCGCGACCATCCGGACCGCGCCGCCTCGGAGAAGACGCGCTTCATGCGGTCGATCGCCCAGAAGAGGTTGACGGCGGTCGGGCGGGTCTCCGACAGCCGGTCGCACAGCCGGTAGAACTCGCGGGCCAGGGCGCTCGTGCCCTGGGCGCGGGCGCGGGTGACGCCCAGGGCGAGCCCCATCGCGGCGGCGACGCCAATGGCCGGCGCGCCCCGGATCACCATCCGCTCGATGGCGCGCGCGACGTCGAGGGCGGTGCGGCACTCGACGTAGACCTCCTGGCCCGGGAGCTTGCGCTGGTCGATCATCACGACGTGATCGTCCCGCCACTCGACGGTCGGCAGCATGGGTCAATGATACAGGCGAGGCCCCGGCTCGCCCCGGGGACGGTGGCGGGATGCGCCGGACGTCAGAGAAGCACCGCGGCTATGGACGCGTTGATCAGCGTGGCGGTGAATCCGGCGAGCAGCGCGCGCGACCCCAGACGGGCGAGGTCGCCCCGACGCTCCGGGGCCATGCCCCCGATGCCCCCAAGCAGGATGCCGATCGAGCCGAGGTTGGCGAATCCGGTGAGCGCGTAGGTGGAGAGCACGTGGGCGCGCTCGCTGACGACGCCCTGGTAGTCGCCCGTGAGCTTGAGGTAGGCCACGAACTCCGTGGCCACGAGCTTCGTGCCGAGCAGGTCGGCCACGATGGGCACGTCTGCCGCCGGGACGCCCACGAGGGCCGCGACCGGCGCGAACACGACGGCGAAGACGCCGGCCAGGGACAGCCCCGGGCGGATCAGGCCGAGACCGTGGTCGACCATGGCGACGAGAGCCAGGAACGCGATGAGCACCGCCGCGACGTTGATCGCCAGCCGCATGCCGTCGGCGGCGCCCCCCGCCGCGGCGTCGATCACGTTGACGTGCGGGCGCCCGATGTCGACGCGGGCGTGACCGGCGGTGGCCGGCGTCTCGGTTTCCGGGAGCAGGATCTTGGAGAGGTAGAGGCCGCAGGGCGCCGCCATCACTCCGGTCGTCAGCATCGCCACCGGGTCGGCGCCCAGGTTGATGTAGACGACGAACATGCTGCCCGCAATCGTGGCGAGGCCGCCGGTCATCAGCGCGAGCAGCTCCGAGCGGGTCATCTTCGGGATGTAGGGCCGCACGATAATCGGCGCCTCGGTCTGGCCCATGAACACGTTGGCGGCGGCGGCCAGCGTCTCGGCGCCGCTCGTGCCCATCAGCGGCATCATCACCCGTGCCATCAGGCGCACGCCGAGCTGCAGCACGCCCAGGTGATAGAGGACCGTGAAGACGGCGGAGGCGAAGATGATGACCGGCAGCGTCGAGAACGCCAGGACGAGCCCGTTCGGAAAGACCTCCTCCATCGCGGCCGGATCGGCGAGGACCCCGAAGACGAACGTCGATCCGGCGTTCGTGAAGTCGAGGAAGCGCGTCGCCACCGCCGCGACGGCGGAGAACGCCTCGTAGCCCGGCCGCACGCCGCCGAACGAGACGTTCAGGATGAACAGGGCGAGGACGAGCTGCAGGCCGAAGCCCCAGGCGACGGTCCGCCAGCGTATCGCTCCGACGTTCGAGGAGCAGGCGACGACCAACAGGAGGAACGCGGCGATCCCCATCCCGGCGCGGAGCCGCCCGGGCAGCGGTTCACGGAACGCGTACGCGAGCGCGGCCAGCCCCAGGGCGGTGAGGCCCGCCGCCGCCCGCGCGCGTCTCGGGTCGATCACCCGCGGCCCCGCATGTCGCCGGAGCATACTCCACCGCACGCGAGGGAGCGGCGCGGCGGCCGTGGGTCCGTCGGATGGCCGTGGTTCCGTCGGATATGATGACCGGCGCGCCGGGCGGCACCGCGCCACCCGGGAGCTCTGAACCGACCGTGGCCCGCACCCGCCTTCGTCCCGCCGCGGCGCTCCTCTTCGCGGTCTGCGCCGCCGGGGTCGCCGTGACGCCGCTCGGCGGCGCCGCGAGCGATCCGATCCCGTCGCCGGAACAGTTCTTCGGCTTCCCGATGGGCGCGGAGGGCCGGCTCGCCCACTGGGATCGGATGGTCGACTACTTCACCCTGGTCGGGGAGCGCTCGAGCCGTGTCGCGGTGCGCGAGGTGGGCCGCACGACACTCGGGCACCCGTACCTCCTGGCCACGATCTCCACGCCGGAGACGATCGCCGACCTGCCGCGCTACCAGGCTCAGCAGCGCCGCCTTGCCGATCCGCGGCGGACGAGTCGGGCGGAGGCGGAGGCAATCGCGCGCGACGGCAAGGCGGTGGTGCTGATCGGCGCCAACGTGCACGCGACCGAGATCGGCACGAACCAGGGGATGAACGACCTCCTGCACCGGCTGGCCACGGAGCGCTCGCGGTGGGTGGACCACGTCCTCGACAACGCCATCGTGCTGCTGATCCCGTCGCAGAACCCGGACGGACAACGCATGGTGGTCGACTGGTACCGGCGCAACCGGGGAACGCCGTACGAGGGTTCCCCGCTTCCGGAGCTCTACCAGCCCTACGCGGGGCACGACAACAACCGCGACAGCTACATGCTGACGCAGGTCGAGACCCGCCACCTCAACCGCGTGCTGTACCACGAGTGGCTGCCCGAGGTGTACCTCGACAAGCACCAGATGGGGAGCGCCTTCGCCCGCATTTTCGTGCCGCCGTTCAAGAACCCGCCCAACCCGAACGTCGATCCGCTCGTGTGGAGCGAGGTCAACCTGCTGGGGCAGGCGATGGCGACGCGCCTGCACGAGGCCGGCAAGCCCGGCGTGATCTGGGGCGAGCTCTACAGCGCCTTCTGGCAGGGCGCCAACAACACCAACCCCTGGTGGCACAACATGATCGGGCTGTTGACGGAGACGGCGAGCGCTCGACTCGCCACCTCCGTCGAACAGGATCGGGTGGACCCTCAGCCGCCCCGCGGCGCCGGGCGGCACCCGCGCCGTACGCGCCGCTCGCCGGGAGGCTCCGGCGCGTCGCTGCCCCCGCCCCGCGACACCCAGTACCGCATGAACTACCCCCGACCGTGGCTCGGGGGCCGGTGGACGTTCGCCGACGTGGTCGAGTACGACCGCCTCGCCACCGAGGGCCTGCTCGAGAGCGTCGCCAGCAACCGCGAGATGCTCAAGCGGAACTTCTTCCGCATGAACCGGAGGACGATCGAGCGCTTCGCCGCCGGTTCCCCCTTCGCCTACCTCGTACCCGCGCCGGAGACGCAGCACGACCCCGCCGCCGCCACCCATCTGCTCCAGCTCCTCCAGGCGGAGGCGGCCGAGATCTACGTTGCGGACGCTCCGTTTGCGGCCGGGGAGCGCCGCGTGGCGGCCGGGACCTACGTCGTTCCCCTCGCCCAGTCGTTCGGCCGCTGGGTCAAGGACCTGCTCGAGCCCCAGGTCTATCCCGACATCCGCTGGCCCTCGCCGCGGTCCCCGCGCGACCTTCCCTACGACGTGACCGCGTGGTCCCTCGGGATGTTGATGGGGGTCGAGACTCTCCGCGTCGACGAGCCGTTCGAGGCGCAGCTCAGCCCGGTCGCCGGCGCCGTGGCCGCTCCGGCGGGACGGGTCGCCGGCAACCCCGCCGCGGAGACGTGGCTGCTCGCGCCCGACTCGAACCGCAGCTCCGTCGCCGTCAACCGGCTGCTCGCGGCCGGGGCCTCCGTCGCCTGGCTCCGGGCCCCGCTCGACGTCGCCGGGGCCGACGTAGCCGCGACACGCCGCATCGCCCCCGGGACGCTGGTGGTGCGGGATGCCGCCCCGGCGCTCGTGGCAGACGTGGCGCGCAAGGTCGGCGTGCAGCTCGAGGGCCGCGATCTGCCTGCCGGCGCTACGCTCCTGCCGCTCCGGTCGGCGCGGCTCGGCGTCTTCGAGCCGTGGGGCGGCAACCGCGACGCCGGCTGGACGCGCTGGGTGCTCGAGCAGCACGAGTTTCCGTACCGGCGCCTGCGGAACGCCGACCTGCGCGCGCCCGACCTCCACGATCGCTTCGATGTCGTGATCCTGCCGGAGATGGGGGCCGCCGCGCTCATTCGCGGCCTTCGCAGCCAGCGGGTACGACCGGAGTATCGCGGCGGCATCGGCGTCGACGGCATCCGCAACCTGCGGCGCTTCGTGCAGGCCGGCGGCACGCTCATCACCCTCGGGAACAGTGCGCGGATCGCGATGGATCACCTGGAGACGCCACTGACCGATCGCGTGCGGGGAGCGCGGCCGGGGGCGTTCCTGGCTCCCGGGTCGATCGTGCGCGTCGCTGTCGACACCGAACACCCCATCGGGTACGGCATGCCCCCGGAGGCCGACGCGATGTTCGTCGGCAACGGAGCCTACGTCTCGTCGTCCCCGTCCGCCGTTGCGGCCACGACGGCGGTCGTCCGCTACCCGAACGCACCCCTGCTGCGCAGCGGGTGGCTCATCGGCGAGGAACGGCTCCGCGGCACGGGCGCCGTTCTCGAGGTGCGGGATGGGCGCGGAAGGATCATCCTGCACACGTTTCGCGTGCAGCACCGCGGGCAGACCTGGGGGACCTTCAAGCTGTTGTTCAACGCCATCCGCTACGGGGCGGCGCTGTCTCCTCCGGCCACCGCTCCCGCGAGCCCGGCAGTTCCGCCGCCGCCGCCGCCCGCCGGGGCGGAGGGAGGGCGTCAGGCGCTGTGACCCAGGCCCACCTGGCTCTTGCACTGGCCGCCGCGGCGTTCGGCGGCGCCCTGGCGTGGCTGGCGATACTCTGCACGCGCATCGACGTCGGCGATCCCGAGCGCCTCGTGGTCGAGCTGCGCGTCGTGCAGCTCGGCTCGCTCCTGCTCGCCTTTGTGGCGGCCGTGTACCTCGGCGTCGCCGTTGCGAACCCGAACGCACCGGGGGCAGGCCTCGACATCGCGCTGGCGATGGGCTTCTTCGTGGTCGCGGGGCTGGCGACCACGGTCTGGGAGCCGGCGGCGGCCCTGCCGCGGCTCGCCCTGGCCTGGGCGGCGCACGGTGCGATCGACATGGCCCATGCCGTCGAGCTGTTGCCGGCCGTTGCGGCTACGCCCTGGTACCCTGCTGCCGCCGCCACGTACGACGTGATCGTCGCCGGGCTATGCTACCTGCCGTTGCTGCGGCGCTGATCCGACGATCGACGCGGCGACCCCGGCCGCGCACGAGGACATCCGATGGAACCGACTACCGATCGCGTCTTCCTCGACATCGCCCGCTCCCGGTTGACAGTGCACCTCACCGGACAGATCCGGGCCTGCCTGGAGGTGCTGAACGATCAGCAGATCTGGTGGCGCGCCAACGAATCGTCGAACGCGGTCGGGAACCTCGTCCTGCACTGCGTCGGCTCGACTCGCCACTACATCGGTCACATCGTGGGCAACCGGGACTTCGCGCGGGACCGGGACGCCGAGTTCGCGGAGCGGCGCGAGATTGCCGCGGCCGAGCTTCGGGCCAGGCTCGACCTCGGGGTGGCGGAGGCCGACGAGGTGCTCGCCGAGTTCGATCCGGCGCGCCTGCTCGAGGAGACCGACCGCACCCCGGAGCCGTCGACGTTCCTGCAAGTCATCGGCATGCAGCTCGTCCACTACGCAACCCACACGGGACAGATCGTCTTCGCCACGAAGCTGCTCAAGGCCGACGCCCTCGACGACGTCTGGAAGCGGACTCCGGGGCACTGAGTCCCGCGCCCGACGGCAGAACCAGTCGCGCGTCCGGAGGATCCCTCGGCTGTCGACGATGCGTCGATCCGTCGGCTTCCAATGCGGCGGCCGTGCCCAGAAGCTTGAGGCTCAACTTCATATCGTTGCCGAGATAGAGCGCGTACAGAACGACCACCACCCCCGCCGCCAGGACCATCGATGACGGGCAGCCGCGCGGCGCGGAACTCGCGCTCCGCGATGGCCGCCACCGCTGCACCGGGTACCGCGCAGCCGGCAGGCGCTGCTCCCGACGCCTCGCCGTGACGCAGGGCTCATCCCGCATCGCTCAGCCCGGCAAGCGTCGCCCGCGGCGCCGCCGGCCGCCCGGCCGAGCTGGCAGGAAATCTCTGCGCCTCCCGCGGGGGAGGCGCAGCCTACGCGGACTCCTGGCAGGCCATCACGTCGAACTGCTCGTGGTGGAGCTGCACGTCGGGCCGGATGGTGACGCGCCTCCCCAGCGTCCGCTCGATCTCCCGCCGCACGGCCTGCTCCTCCGCCGCGAGAGCCCGCGCAATGTCGGGGTTGACCCGGATGAGCACGGCCTGCCCGTTGAGCTCGCCGCTCACCTTGCGGAGCTCCGAGAGGATGTCGTAGCAGATGGTGGCGCTCGACTTGATGACGGCGCTTCCGGAGCAGTAGGGACAGGGATCGGTCAGCGTCCGCTCGAGGCTCTGCTTGACGCGCTTGCGCGTGGCGATGATGAGACCGAAATCGGAGACCTGCACCGCCTTCGACGGGGAGCGGTCGCGCCGCAGCTCCTGCTCGAATGCCTGATAGACCTTCTGGCGGTTCTTCCGCTCCTCCATGTCGATGAAGTCGAGCACGATGATGCCCCCGAGGTCGCGGAGCCGGATCTGCCGGACGATCTCGCGGGCGGCCTCCAGATTGGTCTTCACGATCGTGTCCTCGAGCCGGCCGCTCCGCTTGCCCACGTAGCGGCCGGTGTTGACGTCGATGGCCACGAGCGCCTCCGTGTGGTTGATGACGATGTAGCCGCCCGACTTCAACCACACCTTGCTCCGCAGCGCCTTGTCGAGCTCGATCTGGACCCCGTACTCCTCGAAGATCGGGAACGCCTTCGTGTAGTGCTGTACGCGCCCTACCAGGTCCGGCATGATGCGCTCGATGAGGCGCAGGACCCGGTGGTACTCCTGCTGCTCGTCGATCCGGATGGCCGAGAAGTCGTCGCTGAGCAGGTCGCGAAGGAGCTTCGCGACCAGACTCTCCTCGCGGTGAATCACGGCCGGCGCGCGGCTGCTGTCCATTCGCGACCGCGTGTCGTTCCAGAGCTCGTGAAAGTAGGCCAGGTCTCCGTCGATGTCCTCGCGGGAGCGCCTGGCGGCAGCCGTCCGGATGATGACACCACCGGTGAAGCCGTGTTCCTCGCGGAACTGCCGCACGATGCCGCGCAGCCGGCTGCGCTCGTCGCGCTCGTCGATCTTCCGCGAGACGCCGACGTGATCGACCGTCGGCATGAAGACGAGGAACCGTCCCGGGACGCTGACGTGCGACGTCACGCGCGCGCCCTTGGTGCCGAGCGGCTCCTTGACGACCTGGACGAGGATCTCCTGCCCCGCCGCCAGGAGCTCGTCGATCTTCTGGGTCGGCCGATCCCGGCCGTTGCCGCGGCCGGTGCCTCCCCGCGCCCGATCCCGGCCGCCGCCGGACTCCTCGCCGTCAGCCTGCTCGAGCCGGTCGAACTCGTCGAGCGTGTCGACGACATCCGATACGTAGAGGAAGGCATCGCGTTCGAGCCCGATGTCGACGAAAGCCGACTGCATCCCGGGCAGGACCTTGTTCACGCGGCCCTTGTAGATGTTCCCGACGACGCCGCGCTGCCGTTCCCGCTCGACGTAGATCTCCGCGACTTTCTCGTCCTCGAGAATCGCGGCCAGTACCTCGTGGCCGTTCGTCGTGACGATCATCTCCTTGTTCATTCGAAGCTGTCTCCCGTAGATCCCGGCCCACCGCAGCCGTGCCCGCGCCTGCGGCGGCCGGGACGCGGCTCTCCGAAAGAGAGCGCCCGGCGCGGCGCAGTACCGGGTACCCCGCGGCGCGGGGGGCTGCACGGTGAGGCCTGCGGACCATCTAGTTCGTGAAGCGGCGCATCCCGACGTTCAGGACGAGGCCGAAACCCATCAGTGTCGCGATGAAGGACGAGCCGCCGTAGCTCAGCAGGGGAAGCGTCAGACCCTTGACCGGGGCGAAGCCGGCGGACATCGCGACGCTGTAGAGCACCTGAAACGAGAAGCCCGCCATGATGCCGACGACGAGGTACGTGCCGGTGCGGTCCCGCGCCACCTGCGCGGCGCGCAGCGATCGGAGGATGACGAACAGGTACAGGCACAGGGTGAACACGACGCCCAGGAAGCCCTGCTCCTCGGCCAGCACCGAGAAGATGAAATCGTTGTGGGCGGCGGGCAGAAAATCGTACCGGTTCTGCGTCCCCTGCAGATAGCCGCGGCCGGTCAATCCTCCCGCCCCGACCGTGATCCGCGCCTGAATCTGCTGGTAGCCCGCCTCGAGAGGATCGCTTTCCGGGGTGAGGAAGCTGACGATCCGGGACCGCTGGTAGTCCTCGAGCCCGTAGGCCCAGACCACCGGCGCCGCAAGCAGGGCAACGATGGCGCCGGCGGCCAGGGCGCGGAGTCGCAGTCCGGCGAAGACCATGACCACCAGGTACACGGGCAGCAGCGTGGCGGCGGTGCCGAGATCCGGCTCCTGCGCGATGAGCAGGAACGGCACCGCGACCAGCGCCCCGCCCAGAAACCAGTCGCGGGCCGGCCGCGGCCACCCCGGACTCCGTGTGTAGATTGCCGCGAGAGCGAGCGCAACCGCGGCGCGGGCGAACTCGGACGGCTGGAGGTTGGCCGGACCGAGGTCGATCCAGCGGCGGCCGCCGCCGACCTCGTCACCGAAGAGCAGCGTGTAGGCCAGCAGCACGCTCAGCGCACCGAAGGCAATCCGCCACTGGTCGGCGAGGGTTCTGTAGTCGATGGCGACGCAGATGGCGCACGCTGCGAATCCGATGGCAACCGCGACCGTCTGGCGTCCGAACTCCGAACCGACTCGGCCGGAGGTCGGGTCGTAGGTCGCGCTGTAGATCATGGCGAGACCGATCGCCGTGAGCATTGCGAGCGCGCCGACGAGTTGCCAGTCGAGGGCGCGGAACAGGCGACGTTCCAGCATCGCAGGGCTCTGGTCAGTCTCCGCCGACGACCATCGAGTCGACGACGGCGGGCGCGGCCGGCCGGCCCGGAGGGGGCGACGGCGGCGTGGTGGGGAATTCCGGCAGCGCCCGCCCGTCGCGCTTCGCGAAGTACGTCTCCAGGGCGTGACGGGCGATCGGCGCAGCCAGGTATCCGTGGTCCGCGTGCTCGGCGAACACCACGCCGGCAATCTGCGGATCGCCGGCCGGCGCGGCGAAGATGAACCAGCCATGGTCCTTCAGGGCGCGCGCGGCCGCCCCCGCCGCCGTCCGCCCGGCGCGGGAGATCACCTGCGCGGTGCCGGTCTTGCCGAGCACGTCCCGCCCCGGGATCTTCGCGCGCCTTCCCGTGCCCGCGCCGTTCACCGCCTTCCAGAGCCCGCGCTTGACGACGGCGAGGGTCTCCGGCCGCACGTGCAGGGTGCGGGCGGGCCGTCCCGGCGCGGCGGCCTTCCAGCCGCCCCCGTCATCGAACGCCTTGAGGACGCGCGGAGTGATGCGCTGCCCCCCGTTCACCAGGGTCGACATCATGACCGCGAGCGACATGGGAGTCACTGCGACCTGTCCCTGGCCGATGGCCACCGAGATTGTCTCGCCCGGAAACCACGGCTCGGCGCGGCGCTCGCGCTTCCAGGCGCGAGACGGAACCAGGCCCTGGACCTCGTAGGGCAGGTCCACGCCGCTGAGCTCGCCGAGCCCCAGCGCAGTGGCCCAGCGGTGGACCTCGTCGACATCGAGCCGCGCCCCCAGCTCATAGAAGTACGTGTTGCACGACTTCTCGAGCGCGGCCTCCAGGTCGACGGTGCCATGCCGGGCGTGGCACCGGTAATAGCGACCGTAGTGGAGCCCGCCACCGTTGCACCGTACCGTGGATTCCGGCTCGATTACTCCCTCCTCGAGGGCCGCGACGGCCACAGCCGCCTTGAAGGTCGAGCCGGGTGGATAGCGTCCCTGCAGGGCGCGGTTCTGGAGCGGCCTCAGACGGTTGCGCGTCAAGGCGTCGAGCGCAGCTCCGTCGATGCCGCGAGCGAAAGCGTTCGGGTCGTAGGCGGGCAGGCTGACGAGCGCGAGCACCTCTCCGGTCCGGGGATCGAGCATCACCGCCGCGCCGTCGAACCCGGCCGCGTGGAAGGCGGCCTCGGTCGCAGCCTGCACGTCGGCGTCGATCGTCAGGCGCAGCCGCTGCCCGGCGACCGGCGGCACCTCGCCGATGGTGTCGATCTCGCGTTCCGCGCTGTCGACCACCACCCGACGCGTGCCGTCGATTCCCATGAGCAGCGAGTTGTACGACAGCTCCACGCCGCTCTGGCCGACGATGTGTCCGCGCCGCAGCCCGGTTCCGGTCGCGGCGGCGAGCTGCGCGGCGGAGGCCTCCCCGACGTAGCCGAAAGAGTGAGCCGCCATCGTTGCGCCCGGATAGCTCCGGATGAGGGTCGGCTCGACCACGACGCCCGGCAGCTCGGCGCGCCGTGCCACGACCGCCGCCACCTGGGCGCGGGAGGCGTCGCGGATGACGACGATCGGTCGGTGAAGCGGCTCGCGCCGGCGGCGCTCGATCGCGGCGTCCAGGCCCTCCGGCGCGACGCCGGTGACCCGAGCGAGAAGGCGTATCGTCCTGTCGAGATCGTCCACCTTCTCGCGCACCACGGACAGGTTCAGCGCGTCGCGGTCCTCGACCATGACCCGTCCGTCGCGGTCGAACACGACGCCCCGCGGCGCCCGCAGGGGTAGCTGGCGCTGGTGGTTGTTCCCCGCGCGTTCCAGGTACTGCGGGTGCAGATCGATCTGCAGGTGCCAGAACCCTGCAGCCAGGATTGCGAACGCGACGGACACCACGCAGCGGAACAGGACGAGCAGCCGACCGATGGCGCCGATGCCGGCCGCCTCGTGACGCCTCTCCATCAGCGCGTTCGCCTGTGGAAGCGGGCCCTGCCGCGGCGCCCGCGGCGCCGTGTCTGCATGACCGGAGCCCAGCGGGCGACGGCCGTCGCCACGATTCCGACGCTGGCGTTCGCCGATCCCTGCATCGCGACGCCCCGCAGGTGTGCCGAGGGGCCGGGCGTGCTCACGAGCGCGTAGACGCCGACCACGCATGCGGCGTTGGCCAGCGTCGCCGCCCCGACGATGACCGCGCGGCGCCAGGCCTGGAAGGTGATGAACTGGACGCTCATCCAGCCCGCCCAGGTGCCGATGAGGCTCTTGGCGAGCCCGTTCACACCAAGGACGCCGCCCGACAGCAGGTCTTGGGCGAGTCCGCCCGCGGTACCCGTCCACAGGCCTACGACGGGGCCTCCCGTGAGTCCGGCGAAGACGACGGCGACGAGGGGCAGGTCGACGTTCGCGGCCGCGTCCAGGAACCGCGGCGCCGTGGTCTGCGCGGCCAGTGCGGCACCGACGACGGCAAGGATTCGCGGAGTCGTCACCGACTGCCCCCGGAGATGAGGCTCGTGTCGGCCTCCGCGCCGCGCGCCGGGACCACGATGAGCACGTGCTGGAGCTTCGAGAAGTCGACGGCCGGAGCGATGCGAATCGTCTGCGACGGGCCGCCGGCGTGCTCGGCCGCCGCCACCGTCCCGATGAGCAGGCCCGGTGGGTAGATTCCGTCGTCGCCGGTGGTCAGCACCACGTCTCCGACGACCACCGGCGACGCGGTGGATACATACCGCATCTGAAGCGCCGACGCCTCGTCGGTGCCCGCCACGACTCCCGTCGTTCCCGTGCGCTCGATGGACGCGCCAGCGCCGGCGTTCCGGTCGTTCAGCAACTGCACTTTCGCCGCGCTGCGGCTCGGCGGCCCGACGATGCGGCCCACCACCCCGGAGGGTGAGAGCACGGCGTGGTCGGGTTGCACGTCATCGCTCGCGCCCCGGTCGACGGTGAGGGTCCGGAAGTACGGCGTTGCGTCGGTGCCGATCACCCGGGCGCTCACCGTGCGCCACCGCAGCGACCGACGGAGCTCCCGCAGACCCACGAGCACCGTCGTCCGGTGCGTGAGCGCCCGCTGCTCCTGCAGGCGCATCCGCAGCGCATCGTAGTCCGCGCGCAGCGCCTCGTTCTCTCGCTGAGCCTCCCGCAGGCCGACGACCATCGACACGGTGTCCCGGATGCCGGCGCCGGCCCTGTCGACCAGCCCCTGCGCCCCGGCCAGAGTGCCGAACACCGCCGACTCGAGCAACGTCGTGCCCGGCCGGATCCCGACCTGCGTAGAGATCAGCAGGATATGGCCGACGAGTACGGCCGGTAGGACCAAGCGCATGCGCTGACGGCTCACGTTCCTCGCGACCCGCCGGTCCCATCGATCACGGTCAATCGATGGAGATCTTCCGCAGCAACCCGAAGTCGGCCAGCATGCGGCCGGCGCCGAGGACGACCGACGTCAGGGGCTCCTCGGCCATCGCCAGCGGCAGGCCGGTCTCCTCTCGCAGCCGCTTGTCGAGATTGCGCAGCATGGACCCGCCGCCGGTCAGCACGATGCCCCGGTCGACGAGGTCGGCGGAGAGCTCCGGCGGCGTGCTCTCGAGGGCGAGGCGCACGGCGTCGACGATCACGTTCACCGTCTCCGCCAGCGCTTCCCGAATCTCCTCGTCGCTGACCTCGATCGTTCTGGGCACCCCCTCGATCAGGTGCCGGCCCTTGATGTCGATGGTCAGCTTGTTGTCCAGCTCGTAGGCCGAACCGACCTTCATCTTGATGCGCTCGGCCGTCCGCTCTCCGATCAGCAGATTGTATGTCTTCTTGATGTACTGGCTTATCGCCTCGTCCATCGCGTTGCCGGCCACCCGCACCGCGCGGCTGTAGACGATGCCCGCCAACGAGATGACGGCGATGTCGGTGGTGCCGCCACCGATGTCGACGATCATGTTCGCCGACGGCTCGGTAATCGGCATGCCGGCCCCGATCGCCGCCGCCATCGCCTCCTCGATCAGGTGCACCTCGCTCGCCTTGGCGCGGTACGCGCTGTCCTTGACGGCGCGCTTCTCGACCTGCGTGATCTGCGACGGGACGCCGATGATGATGCGGGGGCGAACCAGGACCGTCCGGCTGTGCGCCTTCTTGATGAAATAGGTCAGCATCTTTTCGGCGACCTCGAAGTCGCCGATGACGCCGTCCCGCATCGGCCGGATGGCGACGATGTTGCCGGGCGTGCGCCCGAGCATCTCCTTCGCCTCGCGACCGACCGCCTCGACGCCGCCGGTCACCTTGTTCATGGCGACGATCGACGGCTCATTGCTTACGATGCCCTTCCCGTGCGCGTACACGCAGGTGTTGGCAGTGCCGAGGTCAATGGCCAGATCGCTCGAGAAGGCGGAGAACAGGGACCCGAGACCCACGATTTTGCCAGTTTCCCCCAAGGAGCGACGGCCACCCCGGTTGCCATCGATTATAGGGGCCGGCGCAAGCAGAGGGAAGCGCGCGCCCGCGGCTCTGCCCGCACGTGCTGCAAAGGCTTGCGATCGCTGGACTTCTCTCGGTATGATGCCCCCCGGCCCGGTTGCGGCCGCGCAACGAGAGGTTCCCCCATTATGACCATGCTCGACAGAATGAGGCGTCACAAGGCTTGGCTCAAATGGAGCCTCGGTCTTGTCGTGGTCGCCTTCGTCGCCCTGGTGCCCGGCGTCGGCATGAGCCCCATGGGGAGCGACGGCCTGCCTGCCGACGTGCTCGCCCGGGTGGGCAGCTACGAGGTGACGCTGCAGCAGTTTCGACAGATCTACCTCCGCCAGCTTCAGGCGTACCGCCTCCAGACGGGCGGCGATATCAGCGAGGAGGTGCTGCGCTCGCTCGGCGTCGACCGGCAGATCCTGCAGCAGCTCATCGACGAGTACGCCGCACTCGCCGAGGCGGACCGGCTCGGCCTGCGGGTCAGCGACGCCGAGGTCCGCGAGCGCATCCTGACGCTGCCGGCGTTCCAGGTGGACGGGCGGTTCGTCGGGGAACAGCAGTACCGCATGGTGCTGCAGCGGCAGAGCCCGCCGATCTCCATCGCGCAGTTCGAGGAGGACGTCCGCAAGTCGATCCTGATCGAACGTCTCCAGGCGGCGATTACCGGCTGGGTCTCGGTGTCGGAGACCGAGATCGCCGACGAGCACCGGCGCCGCAACGAGCGGGTCCGCGTCGACGTCGTCGCCTTCCGCGCCAACGACTACCGCGACGAGGTCGAGGCGACCGACGCTGACATCGAATTGCTCTACAACGAGGACTCGGCTCTCTACCGGGTGGCGGAGAAGCGGCGGCTGCGCTTCCTGCTGGTCGACGAAGCGGCGATCTTCGACAGCATCACGCCGAGCGAGGAAGAGCTGCAGGCCTACTACGACACGAATCTGTCGCAGTACCGGACGCCGGGTCAGGTGCGGGCGAGCCACATCCTGCTTCGCATCGGCGAGAGCGACGAAGCGGAGGTCGAGACCCGCGCGGCCTCGCTCGCCGCCCGCGCCCGTGGCGGGGAGGACTTCGCGGCGCTCGCCCTCGAGTTCTCCGAGGATGAGGGAACGGCCGGGAACGGGGGCGACCTCGGGACGTTCGGGCGCGGACGGATGGTGCCCGAGTTCGAGGCCGCGGCCTTCTCGATGGCCCCGGGCGAAGTCTCCGATCCCGTCAAGAGTTCCTTCGGCTACCACGTCATTCTGGTGACGGAGGCGGAGGAGGAGGTCACCGAGCCGTTCGAGGATGTGCGCGACTCGATCGCCAACATCCTCAAGCAGGAGCGGGCGTCGTCCCGCGGGCGTTCGCTGGCCCAGGCGATCGCGGCCGAGGTGACGACGCCCGACGACCTCGACCGCGCTGCCGCAGCCCGCGGCTACGAGGTGCAGGAGTCGGGATTCGCGGCGCCGGGCGAGCCGATTCTCGGCCTCGGGCTGGCCCGCGAGGTCTCTGATCGTGCGTTCCGCATGGAACCGGGAGAGGTGGCCGGACCGATCCCGTCTCCCTCCGGCCCCGCGTTCGTGACGGTGGTCGCCACGCAGGATCCCTACATCCCGCCGCTCGACGAGGTCCGCGATGACGTGCGCGAGGACGTCATTCGCAAGAAGGCGCTGACGATGGCACAGGAGCGCGCGGCCGAGGCCGCGCAAGCGCTCCGCGAGGCCGGCGATTTCGTGGCGGCGGCCCAGGAGGCCGACTACGCGGTCGGATCGAGCGACCTCGTCGCGCGCGGCGCGGCCTTGCCCCAGGTCGGGGTCAGCGCCGCGGTGGAGGCGGTCGCGTTCGCGATGGACCCGGGCGCCGTGAGCGAGCCGATCGAGGCCGGGAACGCCGTCGCGGTCGTGCGCCTGGTCGAGCGCGAGGAGGCCTCGGCAGAGGACCTCGATACGCAGCGGGAGCAGTTGCGCGACCAGCTCGTGGCGACCCGGCAGGGCCAGTTCTTCAGCGCCTACATGACGCGCGTCAAGGAACGGCTTGCGATTGACATCGATCTCGGCGCCCTCGAGCGCGCGTTCTCGGCCTGACGCGCGCCAGAGGTTGCCCGGCCACCCTCCTGGGAGGCTTGGCTGGGCGCCAAGCGGAGTCGTCAGGCGACGATTGGTGGGCTGGGAGTCTGCGCCGTAGAACGGTGCAGGCTCCTAGCAGGGTTGGTGGGGCACCAGGCGGAGCCGTCAGGCGACGAATGGTGGGCTAGCGCGCCGCGGCCCCAGGCAACAGGAGGAGCGGCGCGCCCGAGGCAACGAGCTCCGCCGGGCCGAGCAGGGCGGCGGCGCTCCGGACCGCGGGCGACGACAGCCAGGCGGCGGTCGACGTCAGCGAGACCGACTGCTCGAGTTGCTCCCACAGCGTGCGGCGCCGCGGAAACCCCACCAGGGTCACTTCGCGTTCCGGATCGATGCCGGCCCGCTGCTTGGCCAGCTCGACCGCCCGCCGCAGGCCTCCGAGCTCGTCCACCAGGCCGCGGGCCTTGGCCTGCCGTCCTGTCCACACGCGCCCCTGCGCCACCGCGTGGACCTCGTCCCGCGTCATCCCGCGTCCTTCGGCAACGACCTGCAGGAATCGCTCGTAGGTGGCGTCGAGCTGGCGCTGGAGCGCCTGCCGGCTGCCGTCCGAGAAGGGGGTGGCGGGTGAGAAGAGATCGGCCTGGGCCCCGTCGCTGACCGCCTCCACGTTCACCCCGAACCGCTCGAGCGCCCCGCCGAGCACGAACTTGCCCCCGAAGGCGCCGATCGATCCGGTCAGCGTGCCCGGCTGGGCGACGATGGCATGCGCCGGCGCCGCGATGTAGTAGCCGCCCGAGGCCGCCAGGTCCGACATCGAGGCGATGACCGGTTTCCTGGCGCGAGCCAGCACGACCTCGCGCCACATGATGTCCGCCGCGATCGCGACGCCGCCGGGGCTGTCGATCCGCAGAATAATCGCCGCGATGTCCGGGTCGTCGCGTGCCTCGCGAACGGAGCGGACCCAGGTCTCGGAGCCCACGGTGCGGCCGTTGGGCACCGCTGCCCCGCTCGGGCCGAAGTTGATCGTGCCCTCCGTGAAGATGACGCCCAGGGTCGGTCCGCCGCCCATTCCGACCTCCGCCGGTCGGACCTGGCGGTAGCGGGCGAGGTCCACGACCCCGGCGTTCCGCGGGATCGGAAGCCCGTCGAGGAGCTGATCCTCGTAGACCACGGCATCGATCAACCCTCTGCGCAGCGCCTCCTCCGCCAGGAACGGACCATCGTCGATCACCGTGCGCACCACGGCGGGAGCCATCTCGCGGCCGTCCGCGATCCCTTCGACGAGCTGCTCGTAGAAGTCGCGGTTGAGCGACGCCGCCATCTCGCGATGCTCCGGCGTGAACGTCGTCTCGGTGTAGAGGTTGGAAGCCGTCTTGTAGTCGCCGGCGGCCAGCATGTCGGCCTCGACGCCAACCTTGTCGAAGGCGTCCCGGAGGAAGAGCTCGTAGGACGCCACGCCCACCAGGTTGAGCGGACTCGACGGCGTGAGGAAGATCTCGTCGCAGGCGGTCGCCAGGTAGTAGGCCTGCCCCTGGCCGAACTCCAGGTAGGCGACGATCGGCTTGTCCGACTCGCGGAAATCGAGCACCGCGTCGCGAATCTCCTGCACCTTGCCCCACAGGCCCGGCTGGAACGACGGCACGAGGACGACGGCCGCAATGCGCTCGTCCACCTTCGCCTTCCGCAACGCGGCGACGATGGAGCCCACCGTCTCGCGGCCGCCGAATACCTGACCGACGAGGTCGTCGGGGGCGCGCTCCGCCAGCGTCGGCGGCACCCGCAGCCAGAGCACGGAATCGCGCTCGACGGCGGGGCGGCGCCCGGCGATGAGGAGCGTCGTCGCCAGGCCGAGCATCGACACCAGGGCCGCCGCGAGGACGAAGATCAGGATGACTCGTGCGCCGCTGGAGAGTGCCACGTTCGATCTCCTTCCGGAAGATACGGGC
>JAGWAJ010000002.1:0-28248 GCA_021296475.1 Acidobacteriota bacterium | reverse complement strand
GGCGGAACTGGCAGACGCGCAAGCCTCAGGAGCTTGTGGGCTTCGGCTCGTGGGGGTTCAAATCCCCCCTTCCGCACCAATCCCCGGCGTCCGTCGCGCGGCGCAGAGAGGAGCCTTGAGTCAAATGGCAGGTCGCACCCTCGCGGCGGTATCGGCAGCGTGTCTCGCGGTCGTCTTGCTCGGCTCGCCGGCGGCGGCGCAGGACAACCCGGCGGTGGTGCTGGACACCAGCATGGGCGCCATCACTATCGAGCTCTTCGAGGAGCAGGCCCCGATCAGCGTGGCCAACTTCCTCTCCTACGTCGACGAGGGGCACTACGACGGCGTCATCTTCCACCGGGTCATTCAGGGCTTCATGATCCAGGGGGGGCGGTTCACCCCGTCGATGAGCCCCCGGGCGACCCGGGCCCCGATCCGCAACGAAGCCGCCAACGGCCTCGACAACGACCGCTACACGGTGGCCATGGCGCGGACGGCGGAGGTCGACAGCGCGACCGACCAGTTCTTCATCAACACCGTCGACAACGCCTTCCTGAACCACCAGGTGCGCGACTACGGCTATGCCGTCTTCGGGCGCGTCATCGACGGCACCGACGTCGTCGACCGGATCGAGTCGACGCCGGTCTCCAACGCGGTCCCGAACGAGCCGGTCGTCATCGAGTCGGCGCGGCGGCGGTAGCCCGCGCCCGGGACCGGACCCTGCGATGGGTGCCCCGAGCCGTCGGTGTGCGTTCCGGCTGGCGATGGCGGCGGTTCTGGTGGCCGCCACCGCCGGCGCCGCGTCTGCCGGACAGTGGTTCCGGGACGGCCAGCGGTTGCCGGACCAGCCGTGGAGCAAGTCGGAGGGCGACTTCGGCGCGATGATCGTCCTCTCGGACGAGCCCGAGGAGTTCCTGGCCCGCTGGTCGCGCCCCACGCCCGGTGTCTCCATCCGCGCCACGGGCTCCCTTCGGCGGGGGGTGCCCCTGGCTCCGTTCATCCTGTTCATCGGCTGCCGGGAGGGTGCGGCAGGCGTCTGCTCCGCGTCGTTCGATCTCGAGGTGCTCAAGCCGGACGGCACCAGCTTCTTCCGCACGGACCGCCTCGAGCTGTGGCGCGGCAAGCCGGCGCCGCCGGCCGGTGCCCTCGGCCTCTCGATCGGCTACGCGGAGATCGAGCTTGGTCCCGACGATCCGCTTGGGCGCTACGTCGTGCGGGCGAGCGTGCGCGACGAGTTCGCCGGGATCACCCTGCCCCTGGAGCAGACCTTCAACGCGGTCGGCACGGTGCGAACCGTGATCGGCAGCGGGGCGCCGGGCCTGTCCGACGGCGAGGTCAACAACCCGTACGGCGTGGTCATCGGCCCGGACGGCGCGCTCTACTTCTGCGATCTCGACAACCAGCGCATCCGCCGCCTCGATCTCGCGTCGGGCGAGACGACGACGGTGGCCGGCAACGGCGAGCGCGGCTACGCGGGGGACGGCGGGCCGGCGACCGAGGCGTCGCTGAACATGCCGCACGAGATCCAGTTCGACGCGGAGGGCCACCTCTACATCGTCGAGCGGGACAACCACGCCGTCCGCCGCGTCGACGCCGGGACCGGCGTCATCTCCACCGTGGCCGGGACCGGGGTTGCGGGATTCTCCGGTGACGGCGGGCCCGCCGCGGCAGCGCAGCTCAACCGACCCCACAGCATCGTCTTCGATCCTGACGGCCGGCTGCTGATCTGCGACATCGGCAACCACCGGATGCGCCGCGTCGACCTGGCCACGGGGCGCATCGAGACCTTTGCCGGCACCGGTGAGCGGGCCCCGACTCCGGACGGCGCGCCGCTCGCGGGCACGCCGCTCAACGGGCCGCGCGCCATGGCGCTCGATCCGGCCGGCAACCTGTACCTCGCGCTCCGCGAGGGCAACGCCATCTACCGCATCGATCTCGAGCGGGAGACGATTCACCATGTCGCGGGCACCGGCGAGCAGGGCTACGACGGCGACGGCGGCCCGGCGCAGCAGGCGACCCTCGCCGGCCCCAAGGGGCTCGCCTATGCGCCCGACGGGGCGCTCTTCGTTGCCGACACGGAGAACCACGTCATCCGCCGCATCGACCTCGCGACCGGCGTCATCACGACCGCGCTGGGCACCGGCGAACGCGGGGACGGACCGGAGCCGGAGCCCCGGCGGTGCCGGATGAATCGGCCGCACGGCATCTGGGTGGACGAGGCGGGCGCACTCTACGTAGGCGACAGCGAGGCGCACCGCATCCGCGTCCTGCGGTGAGCCGCTCTACGGGGCGTCGGACGGCGGCACGATCGCGAACGGAACCGCGGCCATCATCGTGTCCCACAGAATGGCCAGCTTCCCCCCCGTCGCGCTCATGTCGAGAAACAGCCACGTGAGTTGATCGACCGACCACGGCAGCGTCGTGAGCTCCATCGGCACCCGCACCACGTCCTTGTCGGAGGTGTACCCGTACGAGCCCCATAACTCCTCCGTGTTCGTCGGATCGAAGCGTCGCTGCGGCTGCCAGTTCGACACGATCAGCGTCCAGTCGTCCGGGGCCAGATCGATGAACATCGAGTAGCCGCCCGGGGCGACCCGGACGCCGCCGATCACGAGCGTCGCCTGGGTCATCAGATAGGTCGACACGTCGGCGCCCGCCCTCCAGACCGGGGCCTGCCGGTTCAACCACATGCCGTACGTGGAGCCGGAGCCCCAGAGTTCCCGGCCGCGCTTGATCGGCCGGCCGTAGCTCACCTCAATCCATCTGCCGCCCACGTAGTACGGCGTACGGGCGCCTTCGTAACGACCCCCGACCTCGGTCGACGCGAGGCCGTCGGGGCTGGGCGCGCGTTGCTGGGCCATGACCATCGCGCCCGTCGCGACGGTCAGGATCCCGCCGAGCAGGATCGCGTGTCTCGCAGTCGTCGCCGTCCCCTTCATCGCCGTCCCCTTCCTGCAGGCGCCGTACTGCCTGCGCTCAGCCCTTCGGCGCCGCGGGCGCCCATCCCTCGCCCCAACGGATCTTCCGGGCGGCGCGATAGCGCGCCCCCTCCCGCCGGGTCACCACTTCCTCGCGCACGCCGGCGACGGTGCACAACCGCAGCCGGCGGCGCCGCGGCTCGGCTGACGGTCGGCGCAGAACGCGGCCCGCGCAGGGATCGGGTTCCGCGCGGGTCAGTGCCACATAGGCGTACTTCTCGTCCTCGTAGGCCAGACGCCCCTCCTTGATGCGCCGCTGCAGGCTCGAGCGGCTCACGCGGACGGCGAAGTGGCACCAGTCGTCCGCGGCGAGCGGACAGGCCCCACCGTGGGGACACGGAGCCGCGACGTGCGCCCCGCGTCCGATCAGGCGCTCCCGCGCCCGGAGCACGCGGGCCGCGCCGGCCGGCGTGCCCGGCTCGATCACCACGAGCGCCTCCGCCGTCACGTCCCACGCGGCGTCGATCGCCGGGTCGCCCGCCGCCGCCGACATCTCCCCCAGCACGTAGCCCAGCAGCACCAGGTCGTGCGATCCGAGCTCGCGGGCACGACCGACGTCCTGCTCGCACCAGACCTGGCGGACGCCAGCTCCCGCCGGTCCGGCTGCGGCCAACCGGCGGCCGAGCTCGGCCATGCCGGGATCGATCTCGACGTGCGTGGCGCGCCTGAGCTCGGGGAACGTCGGTCTCGCCGCCCAGAGGCCGGGCGCAGGTCCCGCACCGAGCTCCAGGAGGCTCTCAGCGCGCAGCATCGGAGCGCGGCGCCGAAGCTCCGCGAGCACCGCGCGGCTCGCCTCGAACGTCGACGGCAGCCGTGCCGCCACGTAGGCGAGACGATCCGCTTGCGAGGCGACCGGGCGCATCGCGGGTCCTGTATGGCGATACGCCGCGCTGAGTCGCGCCGACGCGCGCTTGAGCTCCGCCAGCGAAGCTCCTTCCAGCAGCCCGTCGATCGCGCTGCGGAGGGCGAGGCTCGGCGGCTCGTCCGTCTCCTGCATCGTCGTGAGACACTATATGCGTGCCGGGACCGACCGCAGCCACCCCCGCGCACCGACCCCGCGGCGCCGACGACCTCGCCATCGTGCTCACTGGCGGCGGCGCCCGCGCCGCCTACCAGGTGGGCTTCCTCAGGTGGGTCGCCGAGCATATCCCCGACGCCCACTTCCCCATCGTCTCGGGTGTCTCGGCCGGCGCCATCAACGCCGCCTTTCTCGCCGCCCACCCTGGCCCGCTGGCGGTCGCGGCCGATCGGTTGTGCGATCTGTGGAGCCGCTTGACGGCCGACCGGGTTTTCCGCACCGACGGGCCGTCGCTTGCCGGTCTCGTTGCGCGCTGGGGGATCCGGTTGCTGGCCGGGGGCACGCCCCTGGCGCCGACGGTGCAGGGGCTTGTCGACACCAGCCCGCTGCGAGATACGCTGGCGGGCGTCTTCGACAGCGACCCTGGCGACGGCGCCATCCCGGGGATTGCCGACAACATCGATGCGGGGCGCCTCTGGGCCCTCGCGCTCGTGACCAGCCACTACGGGACGGGCCATTCCGTCGTCTGGACCCAGGGCCGGGACCTTCATGAGTGGGAGCGCGCGGACCGACACAGCCGCAACACCGCCCTGACGCTCGACCACGTGCTGGCGTCCTCCGCGCTGCCGCTCTTCTTTCCCGCCGTGCGGCTGGCGGACGGCTGGCACGGCGACGGGGGCATCCGACTCACCGCCCCCTTCTCGCCCGCCCTGCGCCTCGGGGCCAACCGGGTCCTCGCCATTTCGACGCGCTACGTCGCGGCCGAGGGATCCGGCGGAGACGACGCTCCCGGCCATCCGCCGCCGATGCAAATCGCCGGGCAACTGCTGAACGCGGTCTTCCTGGACGATCTGGACCGCGATGCGCAGGAACTCGAGCGGATCAACCTGCTGCTCCACGACGTTGCCCCCGAGAAGCGGCGCGGCATGCGCGAGGTCGAGCTGCTCGTGATTCGCCCGTCGGTCGACCTGTCGCGGCTGGCCGCGGAGTACGAGGCGCACCTGCCGCGCGTCTTCCGGCACCTGGTGCGCGGGCTCGGGTCGCGTGAGATTGCGTCGCCGGACGTGCTGAGCCTGCTGACGTTCGAGCCCGAGTACCTGCGGCGGCTCATCGCCCTCGGAGAAACCGACGCCGCGGCGCGGGCGGACGACATCCGCGCCCTCATTGCCGGCGGCGGCCGGCGAACGGCAGCGAGCGGGACGTCCGCTGCATCGGCAACCGCAACCTACGCCTGCACCAAGGCGGAATCGAGGAGGGAGGACCGTGCCGAAGAGCTACGTTGATTTCGAGACCCCCATCGGCAGGATGCGCGTAGTGGGCGACTCGGAGCGTGTCGACCGCGTGGACTTGCCGAAAAGCGCGGGCTGCCGGCCCGATCCCTCCTGGAAGGAGGCGCGAGGGAAGCCTCCCGCCGCGCTCGGCGAGGCGCGGCGGCAACTCACCGAGTACTTCGCGGGCAGCCGCCGCGCCTTCGATCTGCCTCTGGCTGCGGGTGGCACGCCGTTCCAGCAACGCGTCTGGGACGCGCTGCGGCGCATCCCGTACGGCGAGACGATCTCCTACGGCGAGCTCGCGCGGCGCATCGGCAAGCCGACCGCCTCCCGCGCCGTCGGTGCCGCGAACGGCCGCAACCCGATCGCCATCGTGGTGCCGTGCCACCGGGTCATCGGCGCCGATGGCACACTCATCGGATACGGGGGCGGCCTGCCCGTAAAGGAGGCGCTCCTGGCGCTCGAGCGGCGAGCGGCTCAGCGCTGAAGCTTGCCGTACTCGTCGCACGCCTCCCGCAACGACGGTGGAGCGCCTTCGTCGAGCCTCTGCGCTTCCTGGCACATCCGGTACAGCTCCGCGGCCGGGGCGGCGCAGTCCCGCTCGCGCCTCAGCCGCGGGTAGGTCGTGTCCTCATCGACCTCAGTTCCGCCAAGGTACGTGAGCCACGTCTCGATGTTCCTCCGCGGCACGATCACAAGGACCGGGTCATCGTCGTCCCTTGGCGGAATCTGCTTCTCGTCGCAAGCCGCTTCCAACTGCGCCCGGCGGGTCTCAGTCGAGAGCACATCCGCGTCCGTGACGACGAGCAGGTAGGCGCGCTGCCTTGTCCGGAGCGCCTTCAATTCGGTCGGATACCGCTCTCGGACCCACTGCTCACCCGATTGATTCCCAGCCGGAAGTGGAAGTGTCCTGATGTCCCGCCCGCGAAAGTTGCGCCGCCTGAGGAACCGCCTCACGAAGGCGTCCGTTTGCGAATCCTCGCAGAGCAGGGTGATGTTGACGCCGCTCACTCCCGTTCCCAACCCCTCGCAACTATCTCCGACAGCGATATGCCTTCAACGGACCGATCCGGCTGGTCACTGACGCGCACGGGTCCGTTGCCGTCCCGATAGAACCACCTTCCCTTCGCTCCGGCCATGTAGTCGATGGTCACGGGGTGGTGCGAAGCGACCACCACCTGCTCCAGCGTATCCCCGCACTTCCCGGCCGCTGCCGCCAGCCACGGCTGGATCTCCCGTAGCGCGAGGTAGTTGTCAGGCTCGTCGAGAAACAGACACGTCTGCGGGCTCCTGGTCAGGAAGATCAGGCAATACAGGGCGACGAGCGCCCGCTGACCGTCCGAGAGCTGGTCGAATCGGTAGCGATCCGGCTTGCGTTCGCCGCTCTCTCCGAGGAAAGCCACCTTCATGACGCGCGCCTTCTCGGCCGACTTCGTCAAGTCGATCGAATCGAATCCCGGCAACGTCTCGCGGAGCGCCTCGAAGAGCTTCGCGAGCATGCCCATGTTCGCCTGTGCGGCGTGACGGTACCAGCCGACGAAGTTCTCCATTCGCGGGTCGAGAAACTCGTCCTCTCGTGCGGCCTCCGATGCGAAGAGCGGTGGGCACGGGCTCGCGATCACAAAGCCCTTAAGGACCTCCCGGAAGCGACTCACTCTCTCGTACCGGCGGACGTCCTTCGGGAGAAAGACGCCCGATAGCGGGAGTCCGAGATCGCTCGCGAAGCCCTCCGCGCCGTCGTCGTCGTACAGGCGCAGGAACGCTCCTTCGCACGACACGAACGGCTCGCCGTCGCGGTCAAGGCGCTCTTCGCTGATCCGCGATCCACCCTGCCGGCGATCGTGCGTGATGCGCAGGGTGTAGTGGTACGTGCCCCCGTCGAGTTCCAGGTCCAGTTCGAAGCGCTGCTCGTCGCGAACCTGGGTCAATGTGAGTTCTCGCGCCGGGAATGCTTCCTCGACCCTGGCCCCTCGGGTGACGAACCGCTGGATTCGGTGCAAGACATCCAGCACCGACGTCTTGCCGGTCCCGTTCGGCCCGAGAAGGAGACTCGTCTCATCGAGCCGCAACTCGAAGTTGGTCAGGCAGCGGAAGTTGTCGGCGTAGAGCCGCGTCAGCATCGGAACGGTCCCGAACCGGACGGGCCGGCGTCGCGCCGGCCGCGAACGGCACGGCGAGTCCTGGTGCCGCCGACACCGCGACACGCTACGGGCGCGCGGAGGTGCATCGGCTTGCCTACGGGAGGCTGAGCGCGAGCCACTGGCCGGGGACATCGCGGCCCCCGATCGGCACCACGACGTACTGCTTGCCCTCGTGCAGGTAGGTCATCGGGACTCCGGTCGTGCCGGCTTCGAGCTCCATCTCCCAGACGACGTCGCCGGTTCGCTTGTCGTAGGCCCGGAACCACGGTTCGCCGTAGTTGGTCACGATGTGGAGGGGCATCCCGTCCATCACGCGCCCGCCGGCCTCGATCCCGACGTTCGACCCCTCGCCGATGAAGAGAAGCGTCTTCGTCAGAAGCGGGCCGGGGCGGCCGGGAGTTCCGAGACGCCCCAGATTCAGGTGTGCGATGGAGGGATGCTCGTGCGGACCCCATCCGTTCGGCACCATCCAGACGATCTCGCCTGTGTTTAGGTCGATGGCGGTGATGCGGCCGTAGGGCGGCTTGAAGAGCGGGAGACCGCGCGGCCCGCCAATCCACTGGCGCCGGCCCTTGATGAAGGCGAGGTTCGTCCGATCCGGGTTCCCCTCGAGGATGTCGGCGACGAAGGGCGAGGTGATCGACGGGATGTAGAGGTAGCCGGTCTCCGGATCGAGCGCCGCCCCCTGGATGTCGGCGCCTCCTTGCGAGCCGGGCAGTTGAATGGTCCCCTGGTTGTCGTTCGGACCGTCTCCCCGGACCGACGGCGGCGTGAACATCGGTCCGATCGTGTAACGCTCGACAATCTCGAGCGCCTCGGCCCGGAGCTCCGGCGTGAAGTCGATCAGGTTCTCGATCGTCGCTCCCTGGCGGTCGAAGGCGGGCGGCTTCGTCGGGAAGGGCTGGGTCGGCGACGTCGCCTCGCCCGGAGTGGACGACTGCGGCACGGGACGTTCTTCAATCGGCCAGACCGGCTCGCCGGTCACGCGGTCGAAGACGAACGCGAACGCCTGCTTCGTGACCTGCACGACGGCCTTGATGTCCCGCCCGTCGACGGTGATGTCGGCCAGGATCGGCGCGGCCGGGATGTCGTAGTCCCACAGGCCGTGGTGGACGAGCTGGTAGTGCCAGATCCGCTCGCCCGTCTCGGCGTCGACGCAGACTATCGACTGCGAGTACAGGTTGTCGCCCGGCCGGTGGCCGCCGTACATGTCGTTCGTGGCAGAAGAGGTAGGCATGTAGACGTAGCCGAGCTCCTCGTCGGCGGCGAAGAGCGACCAGACCGGCGCATGCCCCGAGTACTCCCACGAGCCGTCGCCCCAGGTCTCGGTACCGGGCTCCCCCGCCTGCGGAATGGTGTGGAAGACCCAGCGGAGCTCCCCCGTGCGCACGTCGAAGGCCCGCACGTCGCCACGGATGGCCTCCTTCGTGAAGAAGGTGTCGCCCATCGACTGGCCGACGACGATGACGTCGCGAACGACGGTCGGTGCCCCGCCCCAGCGGTAGCGCGCTCCCTCCGCGAGCCCGGTCTTGAGATCCACGCGCCCCCCGTCGCCGAAGCCGGGGATTGCGGCGCCGGTTGCCGGATCGAGCGCGTAGAGCCACTCGCCGCGGTGGGCGATGATGCGACGCTCGGTGTCGTCCGTCCAGTAGGCGATACCGCGGTGGCCCGCGCCGCGATAGGCGGCCGGGCGCTCTCCGACCGGCTCCTGTACCCAGATCGTCTCGCCGGTGGCCGGGTCCCATGCCTCGACGAGGCCGACCGCGTTCGGCGCGTAGACGACGCCGTCGACCATCAGCGGCGTCGCCCGGTTCGCATTGCTGTAGGCGAGGTCGGGCGCGGCGGCGAGGATCGAGGGGTCGACGGTCGGGCGCGTCCACGCAACCTCGAGCCGTGCGACGTTCGTGGCGTCGATCTGATCCAGCGGCGAGTACTTCGTCGCACCGTTCTCGGCGCCGTAAGCGCGCCATTCCCCCTCGACCGCCCCGTGCTGGGCGAACGCGCGCGGCGCGCTCCACGAGACGGCGGTGGCGAGGGCCAGGGTCAGGGCGCCGGCGAGCATCTTCTGGTGGCGCATCACTTCATTCCTCCGTCGTGGCGCAGTGCGGCGCCTCACGCAGCGGGTGCTCCCGCTCGGGCACCCCGCAGCCGTTTGACGATCGCGCTGAAGGTGAGGAGCAGCCGGCCGCCGGCCGTGAGCTGCCCGCGGACAAACGTGAGCGACCGGGTGCGGCGCGTCACCTCGCCCGTCGCCTCGACCACGTCACCCGGCTGCCCGGCCGCGACGAACTCGCAGTTGCAGGAGACGGTGACGCACTTCTCGCCCGGCTGGTCCCAGACCGCGGTGAGGCAGAGCGCGTAGTCGGCGAATGTCATCAGCATTCCACCGTGCAGCGTGCCGCCGGTATTGGCGTGCCGCTGGTCGGAGCGGAACGCGAACGAGATGGCGCCCCCGTCGATCCGGTACCCGATGGGCCCGACGAGGTCCTCGAACGGGTCCTCGTAGGCGTAGGTCCGGTAGCCGGGTGGGAGCACGGGGCTCACGGTCGCGGTTGACTCCATTGGCACATGGTAACGAAGAACACGCGCGTCCGGCCCCGTCAACCCGCAAGGTCGGCGATGCTCTCGGGCCCGGCCAGCCACTGGTGCGGCGATTCGCGCGCCAGCGCCTCGCGCGAGAAGGGCCCCCAGAGGACGGCCGCGGTCCGGACCCCCGCGGCCCGCCCGGCGCGGATGTCGTGGGGCGAGTCGCCGACGAAGAGCGCAGCGTCGGGCGCCGCTCCCAGGCGCTCGAGGGCGGCGAGCACTGGCGCCGGGTGGGGCTTGTGCTCGGCGACGTCGTCGTACCCGACGAGAACCTCGAAGTAGTGATTCAGGCCGCACCGTTCCAGGCCGCGCCGGGCGAGCGCGTGGGTCTTGCTGGTAACCACGGCGAGGCGGATTCCGGCGCCGCGCAGGGCGGCGAGCCCCCGGTCGATCCCGGAGTACGTCCCCAGCAACCGGTCGTGGTGCGCATCCGTGTAGGTGCGGTAGGTGTCCACCATCCGCGCCGCCTCCTCGTCGTCTCGCGCGAACGCGCGGAGCTGCGTGCGGAGGGGCGTCCCGAAGCCGGCCCGCCAGCGCGCCTCGTCGGGAACCGAGCCGAGGTGCGTACGCATCGTGTGGCGGAACGACGCCATGATGAGACCGATCGAGTCGATCAGGGTGCCGTCGAGATCGAAGAGGCAGGTCGCGATGCGCGGCGCGTCGGGCACGACGGATCATAGCCCACCGTTCGTCGCCGGCCGGCTCCCGCCGCCGGACCGCTCACGAGGCCACGCCGGCCGCCGCGATGCGGCCCGAGATCTCCCGGAGGCGCAGCCACTGCTGGTAGTAGAGGGGGAGCAGGATGACCGAGTCGCCGAACTGGAAGACGTACATCACGACGGCAAACACGCTGCCGTACTCCGTGGTCGCTTCGGCCGCGGCGCCGACCGAGTAGACCAGCAACCCCATCATGAGCAGCCAGACGACCCCGAAGTTGGCCGCTTCGAGGTCCGAGAGCCTGATGTTCCAGCGCATCAGGTCGCGGAGATGCCGGCCCACCCGCACCGGGTCGCCGCTGCCCACCGCGTCGACCTGCCGCTCGTGCTCGTCGTTGAGCCCTCGGTTGTAGCGCGTCGTCAGTCGGCCCGTCAGGGCGTAGATCGCGGCCGTGGTTCCGCCCACGCCGAGGCAGCCGATCGCGATGGTCGGGTTCAGAGCGGACAGGATGAGGATCGTGCCGCCGAATCCCACCGTAACGTTGATCAGGTTCGGGAGCGAGTTCTCGAAGAACTCCACGATCTCGCGCAGCATGCCGAGGCGCGCCGTCAGTTCGGACGTGCCGCCGCCGGGGTCTCGGCGAACCAGGTCCTCCCCCAGCCGGGCGTAGATCCGCGCGTATGCCCGGCTGTCGACGACGCGACGGGCGGTTGCGATGGCCATGGCCGCGACGCCGAGTCCGCCGAGCTCGTACAGACCGCGAAGCGAATCTCGCAGCACGGCATCGATCGCGCGGCCGATGGCCAGCGGAAACAACGTCCAGGCCACCGCCTCGAGCACGACGAGCGTGAAGGTGAGCGCGAAGCGACCGGCGAAGCGTTTCAGCAGCGCGAGCACACCGAGTAGCCTCCGGCCCTCAAGTCGAATCGACAGCGCAGGTCGTGCGGCTGCACGGAAGCGCGTGAAGGGGCGGGACCTGCGTTCTCGTGACCGTCAAAGCTCGGCGGAGACTGGCCGTTTCGACGCCGGCGTGTCCCCGACCAGGTTCCTGAGGAAGCGGCGCACGCCGCGAAAGGCGTCGTGATCGAAGTCCCAATGGCCGCGCTGTGCCGCCACGCCGACGGATAGTTGCGGATCCGGGGTCGTGGCCAGGAACGCGCGTGCACGGGACTTGTCCGGACGACGAATCGGAATCTCCGACCTCTCGACACACTTGAAGAAGTCCTTGATACATGCATCGACCGGCGAGTCGGCGAACGTCCGACAGAGTAGCGTCTCGAGCATGCCGTCGTCTCCGTCCCCGGGCAGTATCAGCACGCTCACGGATGGACTCGATTCGGACCTCTCGACGGGACGTGCCGGAACCGGCAAGCCGGCGTTGCGAAGTGCAGTGCACAGGCTCTGGAACGCCCTGTCGGCATGCCGCTCCATCCCTGGACGCAGTGCCGCCACCTCCGCTTCCCCTGGCGGCGCTCCCTCCACCGCGCCGGCAGGTCCTTCCGCGTCTCGCACGACGCCAAGGTCCGTCACGCTCGCAAATCCCGGCGCTCTCACGAACGCCTTCAGGAAGCCGCCGAGCTCGTTGATGCCGCCGTAGTTCTGGACCTGGATGCCCGCGAGTCCGAGGTGGCCGGTCAACGCCCCGAAGAAATTGAGAGGATCCTTGCCCTCTACCAGGAGCTGGACCGGACGCTTGATTGCGACGGGGTCCATGCTCAGCGAACTTCCAGGTTGTGGCGGATGGCCGCGTCAATCGCCTCGGGACCATACGTCACGCATCGGTTCACGCCCTCGACGATGTCGAGTCTGTGCAGTCGGAAACTGTCCGCTCCGAGGGCTTGGTGCGCGGCCTGCACGCACTCGAAGCTGTGCGTCGTCGCGAAGAACTGGACGTCGTACTGCTCCGCGGCCTTCCCAACGACGCGCCAAACGTCATGCAACACCGAGTGGTGCAGTCCGTTCTCGATCTCGTCCACGAGCACGACGCCGCGCGGCACCATTGCGGCCGCCAGGACCATGCGCGTGAGGTGCGTCATCCCGGCCCCCATGGCCGGCAACGGCACCAGCTCGCGCAAGCCGATGTCGACCCAGATCATCGGGGCACCGCTCGAGGCATTGTCCTCGACCGCCTGAAGCCTGGGCTCGAGAACACGAAGCGCCTCGAGCAACAGGTCTCCCCGTTTCTGCTTTCTGAGCTGTCCCAAGCGGACGGCGTCCTCGTTGACGTTGCCGCCCCACGGCTGAAGAATCGTCCCGCTGAATGGGGTGTAGGTGTCGTTCTGGTCGAACGCCACCGTGTCGGACATCTCTCGGGCCTGGTTCTCCAGTTGTCCGGCTCGCGGATCGGCGTACGTGAACCTGAGCGCGCGCTCGAAGGGACGGTCGTTCGTGATCGGTCGATTATCCCCGCCACGGGGTACTTCGGTCGTGACGGGCCTGGCAAGTGCGACGCCCAGCGTCATGTCGCCGACAGTGGAGTGATGCCCGGAGATCGTCAGCGGCTCCCCCACGTTCAGGTCGAAGAACATCGGTGCCCAGGTGCTCTCCCATATCGACGCCGGGGTCGCGTCATGGGGGTCCATGCGAACGACGTGGCCGTTGAGCGCGTGGCGTGGATTACCCGCGCCGCCGAGGAGGAAGATGGCTTCGAGCAACGTCGTCTTCCCCGCGTTGTTCTTGCCTGCAACGACGTTGACGCGCCCCAGACCCTCGACCTCCAGATCGCGGAGGCCGCGGAAGTTGCGTATACGGAGTCGTTCCAGCATGGTTCGCAGCCCGATCGTACCGGATCGAAACCTGAACGTGGGACCCGCCCAGCCAGCCGTGGGCCGAACCTCCGGATCCCACCGCGGTGACGGGCGCCGTCGAAGCCGTCCGCGCCCCCCACGAGACTGCCGCGCGGCTACCGGTGCGGATACGCTACAGCCCCAGGAAGAGGACGGCGGCGCCGCTCGCCGCCACGACGAGGCCCGCCGCCACGTCCGTGTGACGGCTCCAGCGTCCGATTCCGAGCAACTCGACGCCGCGGTGGCCCGCGGCGACCGCGGCCAGCATGACCCCGACCGTCAGCACTCCGAAAACGGCGATCACTGCCCCCAGGGTGAGCCAGTCGTGCGCCATGCCCGGCACCACCATCAGCGGAATCAACGGCTCGCACGGTCCGAGCACGAACACGATGAACAACGCCCACGGCGTGACCCGGGTCGCGGGGTTGCGCCGGGTCGGATCGTCGTTCGTGCGCAGCCGGCGCCAGGCCGCCCAGGCGGCGTAGGCGAGGCCGAAGCCGATCAGGAGCGCCGCGGCCAGCTCGCCGCGGGCCGATTCGATCCACAACAGCGCATCGGTCGCGATGCCGAGTCCGACCCCCACCGCGCCGATCGCAACCGACGAGAGGACGTGCCCCCCGCCGCACGTCGCGGTGACGAGCAGCGTGCGCCGCAGCGACCAGCCCCGGGCGCGGCCGAGGGCGACGAACGGCAGCGAGTGGTCGACACCGAGCAGCGCGTGGACGATGGCCAGCGTGGCGGTGGTTCCGAGCAGGACGGTGGCGGTCGGAAGAGGATCGGGCATCGGAGCAGGCTACGTGGCGACGACGTTGGGGGGACCGGGTGTGTGGCGCTAGACTTACAGTGAACGGGCGCGAACGACGAACGGACGCGAACGAACGGGCCTGCGCCCATAGCGTGCGCTGGCGGCGCCTTCGCGCCGGCGCAGGCTCTCAAAGAGCCGGTCAGGGCGCGCGAGCGCCCATTATGACGCGATGTCCCCCCTGGACGACAAGATCGCCCGACTCCGGCAAGGCCTCGGCGACCTCGGCGAGGCGGTCGTCTGCTTCTCGGGCGGCGTCGATTCCGGATATCTCCTCGCAGAGGCGGTCCGCGTTCTCGGCGACCGCGCTGTCGCCCTGACCGCGGTCTCCCCCAGCCTCGCCCCGGAAGAGGGCGCCGCCGCCCGCCGGTTGGCGTCCGATCTCGGGGCGCGCCACCTGCTGGTGGACACGGCCGAGGTCGACGACCCGCGCTACGCGGCCAATCCCGTCAACCGCTGTTACTTCTGCAAGACCGAGGTCTACGGGCGGGCGGTGCGCGAAGCGGCGCGGCTCGGGGTCGCCCACGTCGTGGACGGCTTCAACGTCGACGACCGCGGCGACGTTCGCCCCGGGCGGCAAGCGGCGAAGGAACGGGGTGTCCGCTCGCCCCTCGACGAGGCCGGGTTCACCAAGGCCGACGTCCGCGCCGCGGCGCGGCGGGTCGGGCTTCCGGTCTGGGACAAGCCGGCCCTCGCGTGCCTGTCGAGCCGCTTCCCCTACGGCACCGCCATCACGCCGGAGCGGCTGACCCGCGTTGCGGCTTGCGAGCGAGTCCTGCGCGAGCGCGGCTTCCGCGTCTGCCGCGTGCGCTACTTCGATCGGCGAGCCCGCATCGAGGTGGACCCACAGGAGGTGGCGCGCTTCGACGACGCGGGGCTCCTCGCCGACGTCACCGCCCGCTTCCGAGCGGCCGGCTTCGACGAGGTCGAGGTCGACCCCGAGGGCTACCGCCGGGGCGCCCTGAACGATCTCGTCCCGCCGGACCGGAGTCAGTCGGTCTCCGGCCGCTGAGTCTTCCGCACGATGTCGAAGAACGAGTAGAGCTTGGAGACCATGCCGCGGTCTGCGTTGATGAACGCCGAGTGGTCGCCGCCCTCGATCTCGATGTAGACGTGTTCCATGCCGAGCTCCCGCATTCGCGCCACCCACTCCCGGGTACGCGCGACCGGCACCGCCCGGTCCTGATCCCCCTGCAGGACGAGGATCGGGATGTGCCGGAACGACGCGAGCTGATCCGGGCTGACCGACGGCGCCGGGGCGGCGACACCGAGCGCGGCCCAGACGTTCGGGTACCGGGCCGCCAGGTGGTAGGTGCCGGCGCCGCCCATCGAGTGGCCCCAGAGGTAGACGCGATCGGGGTCGACGCTGAACTCCTCCGTCACTCGGTGCAACACGTTCATCACGTCCTGTTCCGCGAGAGCGCCGAGGTTGGCGGGCAACTCGGCCGGGTCGTCGTCGGCGCCGCGCAGAGCCGGGATGCCGGGCCCCCGGCTGCCGTACCAGGCGCGCGGGTGGTAGCCCTTCGGCGTTACCAGGATGTAGCCGTCGCGCTCCGCCATGTCGACGTAGCCCTCATAGCTCATGATCCAGTCGTAGGGGCGGCCGAAGCCGTGCAGGCCGACGATGAGGGGCCATGCGCGGGACGAGTCGTAGCTCGACGGGACGAAGAGCGCGTACGGCACCTCGACCCCGGTCTCCTCGAACGTGTAGGTGCGGGTCTCCAGGCGCGGATCCGCCTCGACGGTGCTCCCGGGCTCCTGGGCCCACGCCCCCGCGGTGCCCGCCAGCAACAGCGCCGCCGCCGTGGTGATGATGGTCGGTCGATTTGCGCGCATCTCCCTGCCTCCCAGGTTCCGCGATCCCGGCGCCCGCGCGCTGCGGGCCACCCTGCCTCCCTAGGTCAGCCGCCCGACACGGCCCGGAACATCTCCCCGACCGGCGCGACGCGCACGCGGTCGGGATTGATCGCCAGCTCGAACGCCTCGATCAGCGCGTCCTCGGCACGGATGGCTTCCGGCACCTCGGTGTTGTAGGTCGGCGGCGACGGCTCGTTGGCCAGCAGCCGGTCGCGGAACGCAGCGGCATCGCGCGTGACGATACCGACCGCGAGGTCGTCGTACTGCAGGTGCCGCCGGATGGCGGCGTTCACGTCGTCGACGGTGAGCGCCCCGAGCCGCCGCTGGATCTCGTCGATGAAGTAGCCGCCGCCGTAGACGGCGGAGTCCAGGTGATAGCCGAGCCGCCGGCTCGTCGTCTGCACGTAGAGCTTCGAGTAGTTCAGCAGGAACTCCCGCGTCGCCTCGAAGGCTTCCGGCGTCAGCCCCTCGTCGACCAGGACGTGCAGCTCGCGGATCGCCTGCCGCAGGGCGAAGTGCGCGTTGTGGTGCGGCACGGGCCGGATCCAGATGCTGAAGAACTGCTGGCGGCGCGGGATATTGGGGACCGGCAGGCGCGACCCGCCGTCCTGGATGAAGCTCTCGATGTACGAGTAGTCCCCGTAGTTCAGGCCCCGCTGACCGCGCATCTTGTTCATCAGGAGCCCGTTGAACGTCCGATGCTCGCCGAAGTAGGAGTTCGCGACCAGCAGGGCGAAGAAATCGTCGTCGGCGCGGGTGACCTCGATCGGGAAGCCGATCGAGATGGCGGTCGCGATCGCGTCCTTGTCGACCAGGAGCACCTCGATCCCGTCGAGGGGGCGCGGCGTGGGGAGCAGCCGGGGTTCGGCGCCGCCCGCCGGCAACCCGCCAAGCAGTTCGCGCTCGACGCGCTCGGCGAAGCCGTCCGGGTAGCCGCCGGCGATGCCGACGAGGGCTCGCTCGCGCGTGTAGTGCGTCCGATGGAACGCACGCACGTCGTCGAGCGTGATGGCGGCCAGGCCCTCCTCGGTACCCATCGCCGGCGCCTCGTACGGATGCCCGGCGTAGATCAGCGCATTCAGCGCCTCCTTGCCCAGCTCCTCGTCGTTGCCGCCCCGGAGGCTCGAGACGAGGCTGTTGACCAGGAAGTCGCGGTTGCGCGCGAAGTCGGCCCCGTCGAAGCGCGGCGCCGTTACGAGGTCGCGCAGGATGGCGAAGAACGGGTCGAGGTGATCGCGGTGCACCTCCCCCACGAGCACCGTCATCTCCTTGTCGAACTGGGCGCGGATCGACGCCGACCAGGGATAGAGCGCCTCGGTGATCGCCTCGAAGGTCATCGCCCCGGTGCCGCCGCGCCCCATCGTGAGCGCCGTCAGGGCATTCAGGCCGTTGCGGCCGACCGGATCGTCGGCCGCCCCGGTACGGAAGGCGATGCGCAGGGTGACGAGGGGCGAGCCCGGGGCCGGCAGCGAGAGGATGGACGAAGACCCCTCCTGCCCGGCGCCGCGGGAGCCGAGGGGTGCGCTGGCGGTGGCCGACGCGGCGGCGGCGGCGCCGAGGACGAGCGGTGCGCCGGGGGCGAGCGCGGCGCCGGGGGCGGTCGGGCCGGCCTCGCCCGAAGGGTGCGCAGCGTCCGCCGGAGCCGGCAGAGCCAGTGCACCCGCGGCAACGGCTGCCGCCCCGATGCAGAACGCGCCGGCCAGGCTCCGACAGCGAACCGCGATCCGCCGCCTCATGGCCGCTCCTCCTCCGGTGTCAGGATCACGACCGACCGGTTGGTCTCGGCGAAGTAGGTGCTGGCCATGGCGCGGACGTCCTCCGCGGTGACCGCGTCGTAGAGCTCGTAGACGCGGTTCACGGTCTCCGGGTCCCCGGTGAGCTGCAGGTAGTGGCCGAGAGTGCGGGCGATTCCGCCCGGGTTGTCGAGCCCCATCGCGAAGGCGTAGCGCATGTGCAACTTCGTCGCGGCAAGAGTGGCGGCGTCGACCGGCTCGGTCTTCAGCCGTTCGATCTCGGCGACGATCGCGTCCCGCACGTAGTCGACCCTCTCCGGATCGGTGATGCGCGCGATGATCGTGAAGAGCGGCGCGTCCCGGCTGTCGAGCGCGCCCCCCTGCAACGCGTCGACCACCTGCTCCTCCAGGTAGAGCTTGCGGAAGAGCGGCGAGGTCTCCGAGAAGAGAACCTGCGACAGCACGTCGAGGGCCGGCATGTCGATTCGCTCGTCGGAGAAGGCCGGCGCGTGGTAGCCCATCATCAGGAACGGAAGCGTCGGATTCGGCCAGGTGACGCGGGCGGAGCGCGCCTCGGCCTGCGGCGGCTCGGCCGGGATGTCCGGCTCGAATCCGCCGCGCTGCCACCCGCCGTAGTACTGGCTGGCCAGCCGTTCGAGCTCGTCCTGGTCGAAGTCGCCCACCACCACGACGAAGCAGTTCTCCGGCCGGTAGTAGCGGTCGTAGAACTGCAGGCTGTAGTCGTAGTGGTTCGGCATCTCCCGGATGTCGTCGAGCAGGCCGATCGTCGTGTGCTTGTAGGGGTGCGTCGTGTAGGCGAGGTCGTAGAGCCGCTCGCGGAGCAGCGACACCGGGTTCGAGAAGTTCAGGTTGTACTCGCCGAGAATGGCGCCGGCCTCGGTGCGGAAGTCGTCCTCGCTGTACCGCAGGTGCTGGAAGCGGTCCGATTCGAGGTCCATGATGGTCTCGAGGGCGCCGGAGCTCGCCACGATGTAGTAGGCGGTCCAGTCGCTGGTCGTGAACGCGTTCGAATCGGCCCCGATGCGCTTGACGACGGCGTTGTAGGCCTCGGTCGGGTACTTCTCCGTCCCGCGGAACATCATGTGCTCGAAGAAGTGGGCGTAACCCGAGAAGCCCGGCTCCACCTCGTTCCGCGACCCCGTCCGCACGACCGTGTAGTAGGCCACGATGCCGGGGCTGTCGTAGTCGACGCCCACCACCCGCAGGCCGTTGTCGAGCTCGAACGTGGTGACCGGGAAGGGGAAGACCTTCCGGTTCTCCTGGCCTGCCGCCCGGCTCGCGGCGCCGCCCATGACGGCCGCGGCGACGACCACCAGCACGGCCCGGCATAGTCTGGTCCGCGGTGTCTCGGTCATGCGTCTTCTCTCCCGCCTGCTGCGTGGGGCTTCCGGAGCGTGCTGCGGCTTCCGAGCTCCGGCAATACCCCGCGCCCTGTGCAGATTTCCGTGCCGGCGCGCGCAGATCCCGTCAAGTATAGTGAAGGCAGAGTGCGGGTGCGACGCAGCCCGCCGGCGATCGGCCGCCGGCCGATCCGGTCAACGGAATCCTCGGTTGCGGGGCGCCTCGGGTCGGGGGTGTGCCCGCGGAGCAAGCGTGCAGATGCTCAAGCAGACGGAAGGAAAGCGACGGCGGCTGGTCGGGATGCTGGCGGCCGCGATCGCCGTGCCGGCGCTCGCCTCGCCTGCCGCGGCGCAGATGCGGGAGTGGGACGGGCGGGGCTTCGTCCACATCAATGGGGGCCTGCAGCTCCTGGCGACGGAGTTCACCGACGACGTCGTCTTCGCCGAATCCGGCGGCGTGTACTCGGCGCGGCCGGTGGGATTGCTGTCGGCGGCGGCGGCGCAGGAGGAGGCCCGCTTCTCCGGAGCCCACACCCCGGCGTCGGCGCCGGGCTTCGACGCGGGGGCCGGGTACCGGGTGGCCGGCAACTTCGCGCTCGGGATGGCCGTTTCCTTCGACGCGGCGGAGGGCGAGGCGGCGGTCTCCGCCCGGGCTCCGCATCCGTTCTTCGACGGCCGCGACCGCGAGTTCTCCGGTCTCGCGGCGGGACTTCACCGCCAGGAACTCGGCGTCCACGTGCAGGCCCTGTATCTCGTGCCGGTCACGGAGTCGTTCACCGTCGCCCTTTTCGGCGGGCCGACGCTGATCAACCTGCAGCAGGATCTCGTGGCGGACGTGCAGTTCCGGCAGGAGTACCCCTACGAGACCGTTTCGTACGACGCGGCCATCGCCGGCGGCCAGTCGGGGACGGGCATCGGGTTCAACGCGGGCGCCGACCTGGCGTACTACTTCTCGGACGTCGCCGGCGTGGGGCTGCTCGCCCGCTACAGCCGGGCGACGGTAGGTCTGGCATCGGCCACGGGCGGCACGGTCGGCGTGCCGGCCGGCGGCCTGCAGGTGGGCGCCGGCCTGCGCCTGAAGTTCTGATCACCGAATGGAGCCGGCAGCCAACGAACGGTGGGCTACAGCGCGGACAGCAGGAGCGACGAAGCAATGGTGAGACGGATACGGCACGGGGCCTCGGTGGGCCTCATCGCATGGGCGGCGGCCTCGGGCGGTTCCGCCGCGGCACAGGTGCCCCCCGGACCGGGAACGGCCGTCCCGGTGGCGGTCGGCTCGGAGGCGGCGCCCGGCGAACTGCAGGCCTGGGATGCGCGTCTCGACGGGATGATTCGAAGCGGACAACTGGTGGTCATGTCGCGCCTGGACGACCCGACGCTGGTCGACCGGACGCACGAGTACGCGGCGCAGTTCATCGGCGGCGTGCCCGTGCAGGGGGCAGGCGTCACACGGCAGTTCGCGAACGGGGTGACGGTGTCGGCGTTCGGGACGCTCCACGAGAATCCGGGCATCAACTTGGCGCCGGCGATTACCGCCGGCGAGGCGGGCCTGCAACTCGAGCGGCAGACCGGCGCCCGGCTCGCGAACGGTCAGCCGCCGGAGTTGGCGGTGCTGCCGCTCCCCACCGGATCGTATGTCCTCGCCTACGGCGCGCCGTTCGACGACGGCCGCTACCACTTCGCGAGCGCCGCCGACGGCAGCCTGGTGCACTCGCTCGACGCGTTCCGGACCCAGTCGGCGATCGGCACCGGCCTCGGCATCCTGGGCGACCGGAAGAAGGTGAGCACGGTCTTTCAGGGGGGCAGGTTCGAGACGCACGACCAGTTGCGTCCCGGTGAGATCGTGACCCTCGACATCGGCTTCGATGAAAGGCGCCTCGACCGGCTGGAAGCGCCGGGTCCGTGGAACGTACGGCGCTGGACGTCGCAGGACATCGCGGCGGACGGGGACAACGACTGGCCCGACACGGCGGTCGTCGACGGCCATGTGCACATGGGCTGGACCTACGACTACTTCGCCCGGCAACACGGCTGGCACGGCGTCGACGGCCGCCGGGGCCGGATCATCGGCATCGTCAACGCCTTCGACGGGTACGCCGCGTTCGCAGCTCCCCCGCCGTTCGGCCCGGAAGGCCGGGGCGTGTACGTCTTCGGACAGTACACCGGGCCGGAGGCTCCGCACGGGGAGCCGCTCGTGCCGCTGCACGTCGTCGGCCACGAGTTGACGCACGGCGTGGTCTTCTACTCCGTCGCCCAACGCACCGGGTCGCCGTTCGGACTCATCGACGCCTTCATCGAGGGCGAGTCGTACAGGTTCGGTCCGCGGCGCTTCACCGACCACGAGGGCGTTACTCACACCTGTCTCACGACGACCTTCCCGGGCCGCGCCCTCGCCGACAACGGAGAGATTGTGGAGGGGGAGTTCCCGGCCGCCTGCAGTGACGACGGACGCTTCATTCTCGCTTCCCGGCAGGGAGGGGCAGCCAACGAGGCCCTTGCCGACGTGTTCGGAATCTCGGCCGGGTTCTTCCACGAGCAGGACGGCGCGACCGGCAGCTACCAGCTGGGCATCGACTCGGCGGGCGGGGCCATTCGCTCGCTCTCGAATCCGAGGCCTCCCATCCAGCCGCGAGCGTACCGCGACCGGATCGAGTTCGCCTTCTACTGCTCGGTGTACGTCGATGACGAGTGCTTCGGGAGCTTCTCGGGGGTGATCTTCATTCGGGGAGAGTACGTGGCCACGATCGACAGGTGCTGCTACGGGGGCGAGCACCTGAATTCGACCATCCTCAGCCACGCCTTCTATCTTGCCGTCGAGGGCGGCACCAATCTGGCGACGGGGCGCGCAGTCGAGGGGGTCGGGGCCGCCAACCGTACGGTGATCGAGAAGATCTTCTTCCGGGCGCTGACGGTGCACATGCCGGCGGGTGGGACGCTGCCGCGAGCCGCCGCCGTCATCCGCCAAGCCGCGGCCGACTTGCACCCGCCCGGCAGCGCGCCCTACCGGGCGGTCCACCAGGCGCTGCGGGCGGCGGGATTCTGAGCCTCGACGCAAGCGGCTCCGGCGCCCTCGGAAAACTGGTTCGCGGGCGCCGGAGCGGGTCGCAACGCGCGAGCCCTAGCGGGGCGTGGGGCGCCCCATGATCTTCGGCCGCTGATCCGACAGGCTGTCGACCACCGCCTGGGTGACAACGTTCGAGAAGAGCGGACGTATGCTCAGGTGGTTGTAGGGCCGGATCTGAATCATCAGGATGCCGATCAAGTCCTCGACCGGGTCCGCCCAGTAGAGGGTGCCGTAGGCGCCGCCCCAGGTGTAGCTGCCGATGGAGAGCGCGTCGGGCGCCTGGGCCGAGTTGGTCAGCACCCCGAAGCCGAGGCCGAAGCCGTAGCCGCCGCCCCGGATGTAGACAGGCCGGTCCGGCCCGATGTGGTTGCTGATCATGTTGTCGACCGTCATCCGGCCCAGCAGCCGGACGCCGGCGAGCTCGCCGCCGTTGGCGATCATCTGCGCGAAGCGGTAGTAGTCGGCCGCCGTGCCCGCGAGCCCCGCGATGCCGCGGAACATGCCGGTCGGCTCGATGTAGGCCGGCTCGATCATGCGCTCGATCCTGCCGTTCTCGTCCGGCCGGTAGACGGACGCCATCCGCTCGATCTTCTCCTGCGGCACGTAGTAGTAAGTGTCGGTCATGCCGAGCGGCTCGAAGATCCGCTCGCGCAGGAAGGCGTCGATCGACTTCCCGGAGATCTTCTCGACCAGGACGGCGACGTAGTCGGTCGAGTCGCCGTACTGCCACTCGTCTCCGGGATGGAACGCGCCCGGAATCACGGCGGCGTGGGCCACGCGCTCGGCCAGCGTCGGCCAGCCCTCCCCGTGGTTGGTGACGTAGTTGATCTGCTCCTCGCTCAGGCCGCGCCCCCGCGGGTTAAGCGTCAGGCCCGAGGTGTGCGTCAGCACGTGGCGGACGGTCACCGGGCGCGCCTCGGGCACGACCTGCGGCCGGACGCCGTCGGCGTTGATGCGCACCGTGTGGTTCGCGTACTCCGGGATCCACTTTGCGATCGGGTCGTCGAGGAGGAACTTCCCTTCCTCGAAGAGCATCATCAGCGCGGCGGAGACGACTGGCTTCGTCATCGACATCAGGACGAAGATCGAGTCGCGCGTCATCGGGACGCCGTTCTCGCGGTCGCGCCAACCCTGGGCCTCGAAGTGGACCACCTTCCCCTTCCGGGCCACCAGCGTCACCGCCCCGGCAATGCGGTCGGTGTCGATGTACTCCTGCACGAAATGGTCGATGCGCGCGAGCCGTTCCGACGACATGCCGACCGATTCCGGCTTCGCGACGACCACGTCCTCGGCCGCGCGGGCCGGGGCCGTCGCGAGCCCGCCGAGCGCCATCGCCACCCCGCACGCCGCCACGACCGGCCACCGCCAGCGATTCGTCATCCTGCCCTGCATTGGCTGCCTCCTGTTCGCGGCCAACAGTGTACCGCTCAGCCGAGCCAACGAAGTCCTCCGAGGACCAGGCCGAGCAGACCCACGGTAACCGCCGTTTGCATCAGCATGGCACGGTAGATGCGGGCCTCGAGCCCCGAGAGGTCGGCCTTTGTGGCCAGGGCGTTCACGTCGACGCCGGCGGCATCGTGCTCGGCCGCCTGCCGGACGGCGTCAGTGATGGCGTCCACCTGTTCGCCGCTGAGGCCCGCGCCCGCCAGTCGGCGGGCGATCGCGTGGGTGTCCAGCATGGGAGCGGGCTGCCTTCGCGCACCTAGAGTGCACGACCCGTGCCGCCCGGCCGGTATAGTACGAAGAGGGATGAACGGTTCCGCCCCGGCCGCCGCCCCGCCCCGGCCGCCGCCCCGCCCCCGCCCCCGGCTCCTGCCGACGCTGTGGCGGGGACTGCGGCGTCGCTGCCCGCATTGCGGGCGCGGAGCGCTCTTCGTGCGCTGGATCACCCCGCACCGACAGTGTACCGCGTGCGGGCTGGTCTACCTCCGCAACCAGGGCGACATCTGGTTCTTCTGGATCGTGATGGACCGAATCCCGATTCTGGCCGGCATTGCGGGAATCTACTTCGGCTTTCGCATCGGCAACTGGCTCGAAGGCATCGCCTTCTTCCTCGCCCTCGCGTGTCCGCTGGTGGCGACGATGCCGCAGCGGCAGGGCGCGGCCATCGCCCTCAACTACCTGTCGCGGGTCTACCTCCGCGATCCCTCGGACGCATTGCCGGACCCCGTCGGGTCCGATCGGTGACGCGGACCGGTGACGTCGGGCGCCGCCGGCATCTTCTGCGGTGCGCGTCGTCGCCGCGGCTTGCCCGCGCCGCGGCGTGTGATCCACGCTACGCGTCGCGGGGCGTCGAGCAGCTCCAGCAGGCCGTGAACTGGGCCTCGACGCTCTCGCCGCACGACCGGCAGCGCCAAGTCTCTCCGGCCGGCTCCGCGGGGCGACGCTTTCCGCTCCGGTAGTCGTCCGCAATGGCCACCGCCCGTTCGTGCTGCACGTCGTCGTCGGCCAGCACCCAGACCGAGGGCCGCGTTTCCATCTTGAAGAAGCCCACCGCCTGCAGGGGAACCATGCCGTCGTCGCGAACGAAGGCCATCAAGCCCTCCGACTCCAGCAGTCCGCGCAGCAGGTGGGCGTCGGCCGGACCGTCGGCCACGTAGAGCTTCGCCTCGATCTTCTTCACGGTCCTGACGCGGCGGACGGGCGGCTCGCGGGCCAGAGGACGAGACCCGGGGCGGCGCCGGGCGGCGCTCCCCGGGTCGTTTCCTCTGCCTCGGGTGGTCGCCGCCCTCAGTAGTCGTCGGCGGCCAGCGAGACGCGGATGATCTCGTTGTCGTTCCGCGTCACGATGTGGCGGTTGGCGTACGCCGGGTGCGTCCAGTTGACGGCGCGGTCCTCGAAGCGCCGCGGGCCGTACCCGGCGCGCGACGTCGCCTCGATCAGCTTCGTCCGGTCGAGCTCGATATAGCCCTCCGGCGTGAACTGCGCGATGATCAGGTCGCCAGCGTCGTTGTTGACGAAATAGCGGTCGCCGTGGCGCACCATGAAGGCGGCGCCCCAGCGGCGCTGCACGGTCATCTGGTCGCTCACCCAGAGCCGGTCGCCGGTCGTCGCCTCGAGGCCGCGGAGCTCGCCGTAGCTGTCGACGCCGTAGATGTAGTCCCCCTCGAGGATGGGGGTCGTGATGAGGGAGTGGAGCGCGGCGGTCTGGTCCGGCATCTCCCCCGATCCCGCGATCTCCCAGAGCGATGTCGCACCCGGCCGGTCGGTCTCGAGGCGCAGCATCAGCGAGCCCCCGTAGAACTGGCTGAAGAAGAGGTAGTTGTCGCTGCGGACGGGCGTCGCGACCGTAATCGCGGACGGCGAGTCCCACTCCTGCTCCCAGTAGATCTCGCCGGTCTCCGGGCTCAGCGAGCTGACGCCGACCGGGTGCCAGACGATGAGCTGGCGCACGCCGCCCGCCTCGAGGATGATCGGCTGCGCGTAGCCCATCTCCGAGACGACGTCGATCGCCCGCCACACTTCCTCGCCGGTCGCCGCGTCGAAGGCGGCGATGAGCGCGTCGGGCTCGCCGCCGATGAGGGCGATGACGCGGTCGCCGTCGACGAGCGGGGAGCTCGACGTCCCCCAGACCGGGACCGTCGTGTCGTACTCGGCCACCGTGTCGTGCTGCCAGACCACTTCCCCGGTGTCGGCGCGCAGGCACAGGAGCATCCCGGCCCCGCCCTGGACGTAGACGTGCTCGCCGGCGACGGTCGGCGCGGCGCGGGGCCCGGTGGCGTACGAAAGCTGCAGGTTGCGGTAGGCGGTCTCCCAGGAGTGCGTCCAGAGCACCTCGCCGGTCTCCTCGTCGAGGGCGAGGATGCGCTCCGTCCCGTCCATCACCCGCGTCTCGGGCAGGAAGTCGAAGTCGAGGACGAAGACGCGGCCGTCGGCGACGACGGGACCGGCGAAGCCACCGTTGACCGGTGTGCGCCACTTCACCTGCAGGCCGTCGGCCGGAAAGCGATCGATGATGCCGTCCTCGGACCAGACACCCTCGCGGCCGGCCCCGCGCCATTCGGGCCAGTCCTCCGCGGAGGCGATGCCGGGAGCGAGGAGGAGGATCGCGGCGCACGCGGCGGCCGCGGTGTGAATCCGGATTCGTCGGTTGCTCATGGTTCCTCGTGCGACGGCGCGGAGCCGTCGAAATTCGGGGTTCGATGTCCGCGTCGGTATCCGCGTCAGTAGTCGCTCGCCGCGAGCGACGCCCGCAGGATCCCGCTGTTGTTCCGCTGGACGATGTGCCGGTTGGCGTAGGCCGGGTGCGTCCAGTTGATGGCGCGGTCCCAGCGCCGGTTGGGGCCCGCCCCGATGCCGGCGCTGCCGTCGGCGTCGATCAGCTTCGTGCGGTCGAGCTCGACGTAGCCCTGCGGCGTGAACTGCGCGATGATCAGGTCGCCGGCGTCGTTGTTGACGAAGTAGCGGTCGCGGTGCCGCACCAGGAACGCGGTGCCCCAGCGCTCCTGGGTGGTCATTTCGGCGCTCATCCAGACCCGCTCGCCGGTCCGCGCGTCGAGGCCGCGCAGCTCACCGTAGCTCCCGACGCCGTAGACATGGTCGTCGATGATGAGCGGCGTGGTGATCAGCGAGTGCAACCCGTCGGTCAGGTCCGGCATCTCGCTGCGGCTCGACCCGTTCCAGAGCCTCGTCGCGGCCGGCCGGTCCGCGTTGAGCCGCATCATCAGGGACCCGTTGTAGAACTGCGAGACGAGCAGGTAGTCGCCGCTGCGGACCGGCGTGGCGACCGACATGCCGGCCCCGACCTCCCACGTCTCCTCCCAGTACACCTCGCCCGTCTCCGGATCGAGCGAGACGAGGGCCGCCGCGTGCCACACGATGAGCTGCCGGGCGCCGCCGGCCTCGTAGATCACGGGCTGTCCGTAGCCCATCTCGCCCACGACCTCGACCGAGCGCCAGAGCTCCTCGCCGGTCCGCTTGTCGAAGGCGACGACGAGGGCGTCGGGCTCGCCGCCGACCACCGCGATCAGCTTGTCGCCGTCGACGAGCGGGGCGCTCGCAATGCCCCAGGTCGGGACGCTCGTGTCGTACTCGGCGATGTAATCCTTGCTCCAGAGGACGTCACCGCTCGCGGCGTCGAAGCAGAACAGCCGCCCGGTGGCCCCGACGGCGTAGACGCGATCTCCGTCGACGGTCGGCGTGGCGCGCGGTCCGACGGCGTAGGAGGCCATCAGCATCCGGTAGGTCGTCGTCCACTCGTGGGTCCAGAGCACCTCGCCGGACTCCTCGTCGAGCGCCACCAGGCGCTCCGTCCCGTCGAGGGTGCGCGACTGCGGGTCCTCCAGCCAGTCGAGCACGAAGACCCGCCCGCCGGCCACGGCCGGGCCCGCGAAGCCGGATCGCAACGGCGTCCGCCACTTCACCTTCAGCCCGCCCTCCGGGAACCTCTCGATGATGCCGTCCTCCTGCCACACCGCGAGACGGTCGGGGCCGCGCCACTGCGCCCAGTCGTCCGCCACCAGCGGCGCCGCTGCGACCGCGAGCAGGCCGAGAACCAGGAGCGCCCGCACACTGCGACGCCTCTTCCGCGAATTGCCGGTCGTCATTGTCGTGTCCCCTTCCGCTTCATCTGGCTTTGCCGGCCGACGCCGCAGCGACTCTCGGCCGCCAACGGCGATCCAGGGATCGGCAGCCCGGCCGCGTCGTGCGTACCGCCCGCTATTCTGAACCAAGATGGGGCGGCTGACAAAGACGGACCGGCCTGCCCACGGGACACCTGTCCCCTCCGGCGGACGGGTGGGGAGCTCGCGGTGCGCGGGAAGCCGGGAAAAAGGGACGTCCAGAAGTGGCACGGTACATGCGTCTCAGCCTGTCGGGAAGGGAAACCCATCGGGAAGGGAAGCCGGATGGCCCCGTGACCAAGGAGCTTTCGATGCATCGCCACCGCCTCGCCGCTGTAGCGACGGCGCTCGTCCTGTGGATGGGCGCAGCCCCGCACCTCGCCGAAGGCGAGCAGCAGACCCGCCGCCGGGCCGGCCGCAGCGCAGCGGCCGCCGGGACCGAGCAGCAGCGCTC
>JAGWAJ010000001.1:46416-50112 GCA_021296475.1 Acidobacteriota bacterium | reverse complement strand
TCACCGTCGAGCGGGTCGCAGCGACCGTGTAGCGTACGGGACACGCCCACCCGAACCGATGCCCGCGGTCGGATTGCTCTCCGTCGAGTTGCATCTCGCGGGCGCCCGTTCGCTCAAGGACAAGCGCATGGTGCTGCGCAGCGTCAAGGATCGCCTGCGCAAGCTGAACGTCGCGCTCGCCGAGTTGGCGTACCACGACCTGCACCAGCGCTCCCGCCTCGGCGTCGTGTCGATCGCGACTACGAGAGACGGCGTGGACCGCTCGCTGGAGGCGGCCCTGGACGAGATTGAGCGCCGCGACCCGGGCCTGGTCACGGCGACGGATGTGGAGTGGCTGGCCTGAGCGGACCGATGACGCACGGGGCGCGAACCGACCGGGTGGGAGAGCGCATTCGCGCCGAGATCAGCACGTTGCTCCTGCGCCGCGTCCGGGAGCCGGCCGTGGACGGCGTGACCATCACGCACGTCGAGGTCACCCGCGATCTGCAAATTGCCCGCGTGTTCTACCGGGTGCTCGCGGAGGCGCACGGCCGACGCGAGGCGGCGCGCGCCCTGCGCCGCGCGCGCGGGTTCCTCCGCCGTGAGCTCGCCGCTCGGCTGCGGCTGCGGCGCGTCCCCGAGCTGACTTTCCTGCACGACGACAGCGTCGAGCAGCAGGACCGGATCGCCCGCCTGTTCGACGAACTCCGCGACGACGGGCTGGAACCGGCGGAGGCCGAGACCCAGGCGGCGGAGACCGAGACCCAGGCGGCGGAGACCGAGACCCAGGCGGCGGAGACCGAGACCCAGGCATGATGCAGGAGACCGCACGCGACGCCCGGGAGCCAATCGCCCGCATCGTGCAGGCGATCCGGGAGCGGCAGCGCTTCGTCCTCTCGTCCCACGCCCGCCCCGACGGCGACTCGATTGGCGCCCAGCTCGCGCTGGCCCACGCGCTCGAGCGGCTCGGCAAGACCGTGCGCATCGTCAACCACGACGAACCGCCGCCGAGCCTGCAATCGATTCCCGGCGCCGAGACGATCGACGTCGCCGGTGCGGTGACCGGCCAGTACGACGCGGCGATCATCCTGGAGTGCTCCTCGCTCGACCGCACGGAGGTGGCGGGGCTCGATCGCTACTTCCTCGTCAACATCGATCACCACGCCGGCAACCGGCTGTACGGCGCCCTCAACTGGTACGACCCGTCCGCAGCGGCGTGCGCCGAGATGGTCTACGACCTGGTCGCGGCGCTCGGCGTGCCGCTGACGCCACCCATCGCCGTCCCGCTCTACGCCGGCATCCTGACCGACACCGGGTCGTTCCGGCACGCCAACATCACCCGCCGGACGTTCGACATCTGCAGCCACGTGGCGGCCAGCGGGGTGGACGTCGCGGGCGTTGCGGCCGGGATCTACCAGAGCGGCACCATCGGCCGGCTGCGCCTGACTGCGGCGCTCGTCGACACGATGCGGCTGGAGGCGCGCGACCGCATCGCCTTGCTCCACGTCGACGATGCGCTGCTGCGCGACACCGGCTGCCCGCCCGACGACATGGACGGGTTGATCAACCTGCCGCTCTCGGCGCGCGAGGTGCAGGCGGTGATCATGATCAAGACCCTGGACGGGACCACGCGTGTGAGCCTGCGATCGAAGGGCGAGGTGGACGTGCGCAGCGTCGCCGCCTCGTTCGGGGGCGGCGGACACCGGAACGCGGCCGGCTTCTCCATCGACGAGGGGCCGGAGGCAGAATCCCGCATCGTCGCCGCGGTCGCCGCAGCGGTGGAATCTGCGGCGGGGGGACCGGCGGCGGCGTCAGAATCGCCGACGGCGTCGGGTCCGACGCCGGCCTGAAGGGCACTATCCCGATCGCCATGGACGGAGTGCTGGTCGTCGACAAGCCGAGCGGGATGACCTCGCACGACGTGGTGGCGCGGGCGCGCCGCGCGCTCGGGATGCGCCGCATCGGCTACGTGGGGACGCTCGACCCGCTGGCGACGGGTGTCCTGCCGCTGGTCCTCGGCCGCGCCACCCGGCTCGCCGCGCTCCTGTCGGTCGGCCCGAAGGTCTACGACGGAGTCATCCGGCTGGGCATCGAGACCGACACCTACGACACGACCGGCACCGTGCGGCGGCGAGCGGACCCCGGAGGTGACTGGGGCCGCCGTCGAGGCGGCCATCCCCGCCTTCACCGGGACGTTCCTGCAGAACCCGCCGCCCTTCTCGGCCAAGAAGATCGGCGGCGTGCGCGCCTATCGCCTGGCGCGCCGGCGCACGCCGGTCACGCCGCAGGCGGTCGAGGTGACCGTGCACGCGCTCGAGGTCGTCGGGCTCGCGGCCGACCGGCTCCGCTGCCGGGTGACCTGCGAGCCGGGCTTCTACATGCGCGCGCTCGCCCACGATCTGGGTCGCGCGCTCGGGTGCGGCGGCTGTCTGGAGAGCCTGCGCCGCGAGCGGAGCGGACCCTTCGAGCTCGCCGACGCCGTCCCCCCGGATGCGCTCGCGCCCGGGTCCCCGGAACTCGTCGACCGCGTGATCCCTCCCTCCCGGCTGCTTGCGGACCTGCCCGGCGCGGTGCTCACCGAGCACGGCAGCCGCCGCGCCGGACACGGCAACGCGCTGACGCCGGCCGACGTCGTCTCCAATGACGGCGACTGGCTGCCCCTCGCGGGCGCGGACCGGATGCGGGTGCGGCTCGTCGGCCGCGACGGGGCGCTGGTCGGCATCGCCGAGCGCGACGCGGAGGGCCTTTTGCACCCCACGATCGTTCTAGTATAGGATCACGCGTTGTGCTGGTGGCGAGAAGCGCCATGAGCGTGAGACGAAGAGGTACTCCGTGGCGTTGGCGAAAGAACGCAAGACCGAACTTATCGGCTCCTATCGCACGCACGACAGCGACACCGGCTCGCCGGAGGTGCAGGTGGCCATCCTGAGCGAGCGGATCAGCTACCTCACCGAGCATTTCAAGACGCACGCCAAGGACCACCACTCGCGCCGAGGGTTGTTGAAGCTGGTCGGCCAGCGCCGCCGGCTCCTCGACTATCTCAAGGGCAAGGATACCGAGCGATACGCGGATCTGATCAAGCGGCTCGGCATCCGCAAGTAGGCGTGCGACGAATCGCCCGCCCCGCGTGGGCGAGGCACCCTCCTTTCCCGCCTGCCGACATTCTGTTCGGCGCCGTCACGGCCCGAACGCCAACGGGAGCACAAAAATGCACACGGCCCAGGTAGAGGTCGGTCGCCGGACGCTCACCATCGACACCGGCAAGCTCGCCAAGCAGGCGGACGGCGCCGTGACGGTGCGCTACGGCGACACGGTGGTTATCGTCACGGCCTGCGCGGCGGCGGGCGCCCGCGAGGGCATCGACTTCCTTCCGCTCACCGTCGACTACCGCGAGTACGCCTATGCCTCGGGGAGGATCCCGGGCGGCTTCTTCAAGCGGGAGGGCAAGCCGACCGAGAAGGAGGTGCTGACGAGCCGCCTGATCGACCGGCCGATTCGGCCGCTGTTCCCGGCCGGATGGTCCCGCGAGACGCAGGTCGTCGCGCTGCTGCTGTCGGCCGACGACGAGAACGACTCGGACGTGCTGGCCCTGACCGGCGCGTCGGCGGCGTTGTCGATATCGGGGATTCCGTTCGAGCGGCCGATCGCCGCCGTCCGCGTCGGGCTGATCGACGGCCAGACGGTGATCAACCCGACCTATCCCGAGCGCAAGCGCAG
>JAGWAJ010000001.1:45661-46257 GCA_021296475.1 Acidobacteriota bacterium | reverse complement strand
CCTGCGATCGACGCCGGCGTCCGGCTGGACGTTGAGGGCCGCCTCCTGGAGCCCCTGCGCGAGGCGATGCGGGTTCCGGACAAGCTCGACAGCTACGCACAGGTCGACAGCGTGTTCGAGGGCGTCGTCTCCTCCCTCCCGGAGGACGGCTCGGCGCGGGCCGACGCCAAGCGGGTCTTCGGCGAGCTCAAGGAGCGCATCCTGCGCGACGAGGTGCTCGACCGCGGCCAGCGGCTCGACGGGAGGCGCTTCGACGAGGTACGGCCCATCTGGTCCGAGGTCGGCGTGCTGCCGCGAGTGCACGGGTCGGCCGTCTTCACGCGCGGCGAGACCCAGGCGCTGGTGACCGCGACCCTGGGGACCGCCGACGACCAGCAGAAGATGGAGCTCGTCGACGGCGAGAGCTACAAGCGGTTCATGCTGCACTACAACTTCCCGCCGTTCTCGGTCGGCGAGGTGAAGTTCCTCCGCGGACCCGGCCGGCGGGAGATCGGTCACGGCAACCTGGCGGAGCGCAGCCTGATGCCGATGATCCCCTCGGAGCAGGACTTCCCGTACACGCTGCGGGTCGTGTCGGACATCCTCGAATCGAACGG
>JAGWAJ010000001.1:0-45536 GCA_021296475.1 Acidobacteriota bacterium | reverse complement strand
CACGCCGTCCTGTCCGACATCGCCGGCGCCGAGGACCACTACGGCGACATGGACTTCAAGGTCGCCGGCACCGACCAGGGCATCACGGCCCTACAGATGGACATCAAGGTCTCGGGCATCACGACCGGGATCATGCGCGAGGCCCTGGCCCAGGCACGCGCGGGGCGGCTGCACATCCTGCAGGAGATGGGGAGCACGATCGCCACGCCGCGGGAGTCGATCTCGACGCATGCGCCGCGGATCGTCACCATCCAGATTCCGGTCGACAAGATTCGCGACGTCATCGGCCCCGGCGGCAAGACCATCCGCAGCATCATCGAACGCACGGGGGTCAAGATCGACGTCGAGGACGACGGCCGGGTGAACGTCGCCTCCTCCGACGGGGACTCCGCACAGCGGGCCATTTCGATCATCGAGGAGCTGACGGCCAGCCCCGAGCTCAACAAGACGTACCTGGGCAAGGTCCAGCGCATCGCCGATTTCGGCGCCTTCGTCGAGATCCTGCCCGGCATCGACGGGTTGCTCCACGTGTCGGAGATCGCCCACTACCGGGTGCGCGAGGTGCGGGACGAGCTCAACGAGGGCGACCAGGTCCTCGTGAAGGTCATCAACGTCGATCCGTCCGGCAAGGTCCGCCTGAGCCGCAAGGCGCTGCTGCCCGCCACGCCGGAGGACGGCGACGCCCCCGCGAGCCGCGACGGCCGCGAGCGCCGCGACGGCAAGGGACGACCCGGCGGCAACCGCGGAGGCGACGGCGGGCGACCGCGCGTGCCTCCGCGGGCAGACAGCGACCGCCGCGAGCCGGCCCGACGCTGACCCGAACGCGGCGCCTGGACGGCTCCGCTCCCTGCCCGCCTCCGGCGCGAGGCTGACCGGGATCCGGAGCCGCGGCTGCGGTCGCTCCGATTCCGGTCTCGACGACGGTCACGATGAGCGCGGTTTCGCTCGAAGCAGAGCACACGCGCGACACCCCGTCGTGCTACGTAAGACACAAGCAGCGGTTCCGTCGTCTCTTGCCGCGGTTGCCGCAGCGGCGACAACCAAGGTCGGTCGCTGAGCGGCCTCTGGCGCGTGGACGCTTCGTCCGGGGACGCGCGGAGGCGGGTCAGGGGCGGGCCGCGACGCCGCGTCGAGGAGACTCGCCCCGGGGCCGGGCGCGGTGCCGGCGCGCCTCGGCCACCCGCTCCGCCACCGGGGGGTGGGAGTAGAAGCACCACTTGACGAGGCGCGACGGGCGCTCCTCCGCGAGATGCTCCGTGCCCATCCTGCGGAGCCCGGACACGAACGCCTCGTGGTTGCCGGTCACGTCGAGGGCGAACCGATCCGCACGGCGCTCGTGGCGCCGCGACAGCAGGTTGGCGGCGGGGAGAACGGCCATCGTCACGCCGCCGGCGCAGAGGGCCAGGGCCGGGAGTCCGGCCGCGTCGGCCGCCCCGTGGAGGCCCAGCACCGGCCCCAGGTCCGCCAGCACGCGCTGCCCGACCCAGCCGGCGGCGCAGACGACCGCGGCCCGGAAGGCGATGGTCTTCCAGATGTCCCGGTGCAGGTGGTGGGCCAGCTCGTGGGCCAGGACCACCTCGATCTCCGCGTCGCTGTAGTCGGCGACCATCGTGTCGGAGAGCAGGACGCGCCGCGCCGCGCCGACGCCGACGAGGGCGGCGTTGGGCCTCGACGCGGGGCCCTCCGGCCACTCGTGCACGCCGACGACCGGAGCGCCCGCCCGCCGCGCCAGCGCCTCGAGCCGGGCGGCCAGCTCGGGACGCCCCAACGGCCGGGCGCGCAGGGCGGGCCGCAGCAGCAGCGGCCCGAGGAGGGCCACGGCTACGGTGCCGGCGGCGAACGCCGCCCCCACCACCAGCCACCAGCGAGTTGCCGAGAGCCCGATGGCGACGTACACGACCACCGCGGCCAGCATCCACGACACGCTGGTCCACAGCGCGGTCCGGGCGTGCGCCCCCCACCACGCCGCGAAGCGCTCGCGCGACTGGCCGTAGCGGCGCGCCAGCAGCCACTCCGCGCGGCAGACGAAGGGGAACGCCAGGACCTCCCCCGCCACGCCGAGGGCCAGGGCCCCGAGCGCCACCACCACCGTCGGCTGCAGCCACACGGGAAGCCCGGCCTGCGCCACCATCTGCTCGAGCGCGGTACGTACCGGCGCACCGGCGCCGAGCGCGACCAGGCCGCCCAGCAGGCTCGCCCGGACGGCGACGGCGAGCATCCGGCTGCGCCGGCGCAACCGATGGTAGCGGGTCGCCTTGTCTTCGTTCAGGGCTCAGTTGACCTTGACGGAGATGAGCTTCGAGACGCCCGGCTCCTCCATCGTGACGCCGTAGAGCCGGTCCGCAATCTCCATGGTCTTGCGGTTGTGCGTCACGAGGACGAACTGCGTGCGGGCCTGCAGCCCGCGCAGCATCTCGACGAAACGACCGATGTTGGCGTCGTCGAGCGGCGCGTCGATCTCGTCGAGCAGACAGAAGGGGCTCGGCTTGTACTTGAAGATGGCGAACATCAGTGCCATCGCCGTCAGCGCCTTCTCGCCGCCGGAGAGCAACTGAATGCTCTGGAGGCGCTTGCCCGGCGGCTGCGCGATGACGTCGATGCCGCTCTCGAGCACGTCGGCCTCGTCGAGCAGCACCAGCCCGGCGCGCCCGCCGCCGAAGAGCGTCTCGAACGTGTCCTGGAAGTACGCGTTGATGGCCGCGAAAGCGTGCTCGAAGCGCTCGCGCGTGGTGACGTCGATCTGCTGGATGGCCTTGCCGGTGGCCGCAATGGCGTCTAGGAGGTCCTGCCGCTGCGTCGTCAGGAAGGTGTGGCGCTCCTCGAGCTCGTCGAACTGGTCGATGGCCATCATGTTGACCGGCCCGAGCCGGTCGATCTTCGAGCGCAGCCGGACCAGGATGTCATCGACGTCGACCGTGGCGCTCCGCTCCGCCGCGCCCTCTGCCGCGCCCGCCTCCGCCTCAGACTCGACGACGGCCGGCGAGTCCCCGGTGGCGGCGGCGTCTCCGACGGCATCGTGCCCGGCGTCATCGTCCTCGGTGGCGTCGTCCCCGGTCGCGTCGGCGTCGGCGCCGGCGGCACTGTTCCCGGGGGGGCCGAGCAGGGACCGATCGGGCTCGATGGGACCTTCGCGCTCCAGGCGCTCGACCTCGGCGACGACCTCCCCGAGCTCGAGTTGCAGTGTCTCCCGGCACGACGCCGCGGCGTGCGCGAGATCGGCATCGGCCTTCGCGCGCACGACCTCGATGCGGCCCACGTCCGACCGCACATCCTCGAGCGCCTGCCGCGCGTCCCGCACGCCGTCGCTCTCCGCGGCGATGCGCTCGCGGAGGGCGGCGCCGCGTTCGCCGATGTGCCGCATCCGCTCCTGGAGCTCGTCGAAGGCCGCGGCGTCGTGCTCGAGATGGCCGACGGCCGCCTCGATCGCGGCGCTCAGCGCGGTTCGCCGTTCCGCGGCGTTGCGGTTCTCGGTCCCGCGCGCATCGATGCGCTGGAGGAGATCGCGGACCTGGTCCTCGATACGCCGCACGTCCGCGGCCAGCGCCGCCGCGCGTTCCGCCAGCGTCGCGTGCTCGGACCGCACGTCGGCGACCTGCCGGCCGCGGGCCTCGACCGCCTCGCGCGCCTCGACCAGCCGCTCCTCGGACCGGGTGAAGCGGTCCTGGGCCGCAGCCTGCTCCGCCGCGAGACGGACGAGCGACGCGCGGGCCTCCGCCTGCTTCGCGGCGAGCCCGTCGCGCTCCTCGACCGCGGTCCGTCGATCCGTGGCGACGACGCGCTGCCGATCCATCAGCCTGGCGCGCCCCTCCCCCACCTGCCGCAAGTCCGCGTCGAGACCGACCAGCGTCTTCTCGTGCTCGTGCCCCTCCCGCTTGAGCCCTTCGAGGGCCTCCGCGGCGCGGGCCGCCTCGGCCTCCAGCCTCGCCACGTCGGCGTGCAGGCCGGCGACGGCCTCTTCCTCCGCGACGATGCGGGCCCGCAGCTCCTTGATCTCGCGCTTGGTCGACAGCAGCCCCCGCGCCGCCGACCTCCCGCCTCCCGACACGAGCGTCTCGCCGCGAAACACCGTGCCGTCGGGGGCCACGATCGGGTCGACGGTGCTCCGGGCCGCCGCCTCCGCCTCCGCGATCGAGGGGGCGAGCCACCGACCGCCGATCGCCGACCGCACTGCCTCCCCGGCCGGGCCGCCGACGCGCACGGCATCTGCGATCGGCCGCAGGCTCTCGTGCGGCGGCGACACCGCGCGGCCGCTGAAGGACGACGCCACGAGGAAGCCGCAGCGACCGGCGTCGCGCTCCGTAGCCAGCGCGATGCCGGCCAGGGCGTCCTCGTGCGAGGCGACGACCACGTGCTGCAGCAGGTCCGCCAGGCAGGCCTCCACGGCGCGCTCGTCGGCCCGGTCGACCTCGAGGTGGTCGGCCACCGACCCGTGGTGCGGGATCTCCGACGCCAGGACGATGCGGGCCGCGTCGGCGTACGCCGTCCGGCCGGCCTCGAGCTCCTCCAGGGACTCGACCCGGGCCCGAAACGCGGCCACCTCGCGCTCCCGCTCGCGCACGGCGCGCGCCGCCTCCGCCGCCCCGGTGCGCGCCGCCCCGACCTCGGCCTCGCGCACCGCCCTGTCGGCTCGCACCCGCTCGAGGGCCGCGCGCGCCTCGCGGGCGGCGTCTTCGGCCCGGCGGGACGCTTCGTCGCTGCGGGCGAGCTCGGTCGCGACGTCGGCCGACTCGGCCTCCAGGCGGGAGAGCGCCTCGCGGATGCGCGCCTGGCCGGCATCGGCATTGGCGACCACGTTCTCCAGCGCCGTCTTCTCCGTGGCCGCCGCGTAGACCTGGCTCCGCGCCCCCTCGAGGCCACGGGCCAGCTCCTCCACCGCCTGCTGCGCCTCCGCGAACCGGGCCGCCTCGGCGTCCAGCCGCTCCGCCGCGGCCTCGCGCTCCGTGCCGCAGCGGTCGTGCGCCGTCCGCTGGCTGTCGAGCTCCGCCCGCAACGGGCCGCAGCGGGCCTCCAGGGCGGTCACCTCCGCCTCGCCGGACGCCACCGCCTCGGCCAGCGTCGCCACCTGTTGGCGGTCGAACTCGATCCGCTGCCGCCGGCGGTCGAGATCGAGCTGGCGCCGATGCGCCTCGTCCCGCGTGACGCCCGCCTCCCGATCCGCTTCGCCCAGCGCCGTGCGAAGCTTCTCTTCGGCGCCCTCCAGCTCCGCGACCCGCGCGGCACACGCCCGCTCGCGCGCCCGGGACTCCTCCAACCGGCCATCGGCGTCCTCGATGGCGGCTCCGAGCGCCAGGCTGGTCCGCGCGAAGTGGACCTTCTCCCAGCGCCGCAACTCCTCGCGCAGCCGGCGGTAACGGCGCGCCCGGGCCGCCTGCCGCTTGAGCGCCCCGCGCTGCTTCTCGACCTCGAAGACGATGTCGTCGACGCGGGTCAGGTTCTGCTGCGCGGCCTCGAGCTTGAGCTCGGCCGACCGGCGCCGCGACTTGTACTTCGTGACGCCGGCCGCCTCCTCGAGGAGCTGCCGGCGCTCCGCCGGGCGCGCTCCCAGGATTTGACCGATCCGCCCCTGCTCGATGACCGCGTAGGCCTTGACGCCGACGCCCGAGTCCATCAGGAGGTCCTGCACGTCGCGGAGGCGGCAGACCTGCCCGTCGATGAAATACTCGCTCTCTCCCGAGCGGTACAGCCGCCGCCCTACCTCGACGTCGCGCTGCACGAGGGGCGGCTCGAGATCGGGATCCTCCGGCAGCGCGCCGTCGAGGTGTCCGTTGCCAGCCGCTGCACCGTCGCGGTCGGACTCCCCGCCCTCACCCTGGTCGCTGCGGGGGGGAGCCACGGGCCGCACCTGACCGCCCAGCGCGGCCAGCGCGGCGGCAACGTCGGACAGCCGCAGGCGCACTTCGGCCGCGGCGGTGGGGCGGCGCGCGTCGCTGCCGCCGAAGATCACGTCCTCCATCCGCTCACCGCGGAGGCTCCGGGCGCTCTGCTCGCCGAGGACCCACGTGATCGCGTCGATGACGTTGCTCTTGCCGCAGCCGTTCGGCCCGACGATGGCGGTGACGCCGCCGTCGAACGCCAGCTCGGCGCGCTCCGGGAAGCTCTTGAAGCCGGCCAACTCAAGATGGTTCAAACGCATTATGCGAGACTTCACACGGCGGCGTACACAAAACGAGCCGCACAAACAGGTTCCTGCATCATCGCAACACCTGTTCGAGCGGCTGGGTGCGCCCGGACGTCGTACGCGCTGAAGCGACTGCGCGGCATGTCGCCACCTGCGACTCTCACGCAGGGATGGCTCCACACCTTCACGCTACCCCGCAGTGTAGCAAGGCGGCCGGCGGGCCGGCAAGGGTCAGCGAGCTGCCGCCACGAGCGCGTCGTCGGAGAGGTCGAGGAGGCGCCGCGCGTCGCCGAACAGCGAGACGGCGAACTGGGCCTGCGGGTCGCGCACGAAGAGGTTGGCCCACGCCTCGGCCTCCCCGAACAGGGCCAGGTCCACCTCGTAGTGGATCATGGCGCGGATGAAGTCCGTGTCGCCGGCGAAGTCTTCGTCGTCGACCGTGAGGCCGCGGCTCCGTACCTGCTCCTTGAAGGCCTCCAGCAGCCGGTCGTCCACCGTGAATCCGCGGCTCACGAGCTCCCGGCCGTCGCCCTCGACCGGGATGCGCGTGTCTCCGACGGCGGAGAACCGCCGGGCGAAATATGCGAAATCCCCCCGAGCCGCCAGCAGCCGCCCGAGTCGCGAAGGATCGAAGCCCCGGATCGGACCGGCCATGAAGTGATCGGGCTCGATGCCTCCGCCGCTGTACACCTCGCGTCCGGCGTCGGTGAACTTACGGTCGGCGGGCGCTCGCAGCGGCGTCTCCTGCTCGCGGAGCGAGTAGGTGAGGTACTCGTCGAACGTGCCGTCCCAGGGCCGCTGGATCATCCGGCCGCTCGGCGTGTAGTAGCGCGCCGTCGTCAGCGCGAGACCGGCGCCGTGGCTGACGCGGTAGATTGACTGGACCAGCGCCTTCCCGAAGGTGGTCTCCCCGACGACGAGGGCACGGTCGTGATCCTGCAGGGCGCCGGCGACGATCTCCGAGGCGCTCGCGCTGCTGCGATTGACCAGCACGATGATGGGCAGGCCCGTGAAGTCGCTCTCGTCGCGGGCGTGGTAGTCCTGATCGGAGTTGGAGACGCGCCCGCGGGTGTAGACGATCATGTCGCCGCGGGGCAGGAACTGGTTCGACACGCTGATCGCCTGATCGAGCGGCCCCCCCGGGTTGTCCCGCAGATCGAGCAGCAATTGCCCCATCCCTTCGGCCTGCAGCCGGTCGAGCGCCCGGCGCAGCTCGCGATTGCTCGTCTCCGAGAAGTCGCCGAGACGGACGTATCCCGTCTCGCCGTCGACCATGAACGAGGCCCTGACGGTCGGGATATTGATCTCGTCCCGCTCCACGTCGAGAGGGATCAGATCCTCGTACCCGTCGCGCCGGATCGAGATGTTGACCGTGGTGCCGCGGGGGCCGCGCAGCCGGCGCACCGCCTGCTCGCTGCTCATGCCGATGGCGTTCTCGCCTTCGATGCGGGCGATGACGTCGCCGGCGCGAATCCCGGACCGGTAGGCCGGCGAGCCCTCGAACAGGCTCATGACCGTAATCCGGCCGTCGAGCACGTTGATTCGAATCCCGAGGCCGTAGTACCGCCCCTCCTGCCGCTCGCGCAGTTGCGCGTACGAGCGCGGATCCATGAAGTTCGAGTGGGGATCGAGCGTCTGGAGCATGCCGCCGATGGCGCGATACACCAGCCGCTCGGAGTCGACCTCGTCGACGAAGTTCGCCTCGATCGCCGCGAGGGCGGACGCAAAGGCGTCGAAATGACGGGTCATCGAGTCCTGCTGCGCCAGGACCCGCCCGCCGAACAAGCCGCCTACCAGCGCCGAGAACACGATGACGCCGATGCCTGCCGTCAGAGATGTCATGCCCCGCATGGCCGGCATCCTACTATCAGATAAGGTGCGACGCAACAACGACTTCGCGGGATCCCGCGGCGCGGCCGCCGCTTGACCCCCCTGCGCGGCGGTTTCTATAATGCCGGAGGGGCTCGATCCGGGCTTCCCGAGGTCCAAGGAGCGTCACCATGCTCGGCTCAATCGGCATGCCGGAGATGATCGTCATCCTCGTCATCGCGCTGATCGTCTTCGGCCCGCGGAAACTCCCCGAGCTCGGCCGCTCGCTGGGCAAGAGCCTCGGCGAGTTCAAGCGCGCCTCGAACGACCTCCGCAACACCCTCGAGGACGAGATCCGCGTCGAGGAACGGCGCCCCGCGACCGCGCCGGCCGCCGCCACGAAGCCCGGCCAGCCGTCGTCCGCGGCGTCCGTACCCGCGACTTCCGGCTCCGTAGCGTCGGCGCCGGACGCGTCCGCATCCGAGGTGTCCGCGCCCGAGGCGTCCGCACCCGAGGCGTCCGCACCCGAGGCGTCCGCACCCGAGGCGTCCGCACCCGAGGCATCCGCACCCGAGGCGTCCGCACCCGAGGCGTCCGCACCCGAGGCATCCGCACCCGAGGCGTCCGCACCCGAGGCATCCGCACCCGAGGCATCTGCACCTGAGGTGTCCGCATCCGCAGCGCCGGCGTCCCAGTCCGCGCCCGACTCGGGTACGCATCCGACGGAGCCGGACGCCCGCGGCTAGCCCTGCTCCAGCCGGCACATCGCGATGGCGCTCCCCCCGCCTCCGGAACAGGGGCCGTCCGACCCCGAAGACGGCACGCTCCAGCCCGCCGACGGATCGTCCGAGGAAGCCGGCGGCAAGATGTCGTTTCTCGATCACCTCGACGAGCTGCGGAAGCGGCTCATTGCATCGCTGATCGCCCTCGTCGTCGGCGTGCTCGCCTGCTTCGGCTTCATCCCGTTCATCTTCGAGTTCATCATGGAGCCGCTGACCGACGTCCTCCCGGACGGCGGCACGCTCATCTTCACCGAGCCTGGCGAAGCCTTCTTCCTGTACATCAAGATGGCGGTGCTCGCGGGGCTGCTGGTCGCGAGTCCGTACGTCATCTGGCAGGTGTGGCAGTTCGTCGCGCCCGGGCTCTACGTCCACGAGAAGAAGTTCGCGATCCCCTTCGTCGGCCTCGGGAGCATCTTCTTCATCGGCGGGGCGCTCTTCTCGCACTACGTACTGTTCCGGTTCGCCTGGAACTTCTTCGCCAGCTTCGACACGGATTTCCTGACCTTCGCGCCGCGCATTCAGCCGGCGTTCTCGCTCTACGTGCGGCTCGCGCTCGCCTGCGCCGCCGTCTTTCAGCTTCCCACCGTCGTCTTCTTCCTGGCGCGCATCGGGGCCGTGACGTCCGGTCTGCTGATCCGCAGCACCAAGTACGCCATCCTCGGCATCTTCATCTTCGCCGCGGTGCTGACCCCGACCGGCGACCCGGTCACGCTCACCGCGATGGCGGCGCCCATGATCGTCCTGTACGGGCTGAGCATCCTGATCGCCTGGGTCTTCGGCCGGCGCGGCGGCGACGAGTAGGCCCGCCCTGACGGGCGGGTCGGGAGTCTCGCTGCGAAACTCCTGCGCGCTGACTCCCGAGATGGGCTGGTGGTGAGTAGGACTTCGCCGGCAGGCGGGCGGTAGGATTTCGCGGGCAGGCGGCAGAGCTTCGCGGGCGGCAGGACTCTGGCGGGCGGTCAGTAGGACTTCGCGAACCAGGCGTCCACCTGGCCGCCGGCGCCGCACTCCACGCACGGGCCGGACGGGCTCGGGGGATCGAGCGGTATGTTGCGGATGGTCGCTTGGGTGTCTGCCTTGATCCGCGCCTCGCAGTCCGCGGCGCCGCACCAGGGCGCGATGACGAAGCCGGGGCGGCCTTCGAGCAGCTCGCGGAAGGCGTCGCGGGTGGCCGCCCGCTGGGTGCGCTCGTCCCGGAACCGCCGCGCCCGTTCGAACAGGTCCTCCTGCAACGTCGCGAGGAGCGCGCGGACCCGCTCCGGCAGGCCGTCCATGGGCGCCGGTAGCTTCTCCCGCGTGTCGCGCCGCACCAGGACGACCTGGCCGCGCTCGATGTCGCGCGGCCCGATCTCCAGTCGCAGCGGGACGCCGCGCAGCTCCCATTCGGCGAACTTCCACCCCGGCGAGTACTCCTCGCGGTCGTCCACGAGGACGCGCGTGCCCGCCGTCCGGAGCTCGTCCGCGATCGCCTGCGCCCGCGGGAGCACCGTCTCCCGCCAGTTCCCCCGCGGAATCGGCACGACGACGACCTGGTGCGGTGCGATGCGAGGGGGCAGGATCAAACCGCTGTCGTCGCCGTGCACCATGATCACCCCTCCGATCAGGCGGGTGGTCATGCCCCACGACGTCTGCCAGACGAACTGCACAGACTTGTCGCGCGCCTGGAACTTGATGTCGAAGACCTTCGCGAAGTTCTGCCCGAGGTGATGCGACGTCCCGGCCTGCAGGGCGCGGCCGTCGCCCATCAGCGCCTCGATGGAGTAGGTGTGGACGGCGCCGGCGAACTTCTCGCTGTCGGTCTTGCGGCCGTCGAGCACCGGCATCGCCAGCTCCTGCTCGACGAACTCCTTGTAGACGCCTAGCATGCGGAGCGCCTCGGCCTCGGCCTCGGCCTCCGTCTCGTGCGCGGTGTGCCCCTCCTGCCAGAGGAACTCGGTCGTGCGCAGGAACAAACGGGTGACCTTTTCCCAGCGCACGACGTTGGCCCACTGGTTGATCAGGATCGGCAGGTCCCGCCACGACTGCACCCACTTGGCGTACATCGTGCCGATGATCGCCTCCGAGGTCGGTCGCACGACGAGGCGCTCCTCGAGGTCCTCGTCGCCGCCGCGGGTCACCCACGCCACCTGGGGGGCGAATCCCTCGACGTGGGCCGCCTCCTTGCGCAGGAGGCTCTCCGGAATGAACAGCGGGAAGTAGGCGTTCACGTGCCCGGTCGCCTTGAACCGCCGGTCGAGCTCGGCCTGCATCAGCTCCCAGATTGCGTAGCCGTACGGCCGGATGACCATGCTGCCCTTCACCGGCGAGTAGTCCGCCAGCTCGGCGCGGCGGATCACGTCGGTGTACCAGCGGGAGAAGTCCTCCGACCGCGGAGTAATCTCCGTAACGAACGCACCCTGCTTGGCCGCCATCAACTTCTGTCCTCGTTCGCGCACCGCATTGCACACCGGACCACCCGGCGTCGGACGACGCCCGCGCCCGGGACGGTCCGTCTGCGCCCGGACAGTCTATATCGTCCCGCGCGGGCTGCTATGCTGGCGGCGCCATGTCCGCGCTGCGCATCGACGTCACTACCCCCTCCCGCGCCTACCCGGTGCACGTCGGCGAGGGGCTGACCGACGCCCTGGGCGACGTGCTCGACGCGGACGGCGCTTCCGACCGCCGCTTCGTGGTGTCGAGCCCGACGGTCTGGCGGGCCCACGGGCGGGCCATCGAGCGCGCGGTGCCCGCTGCCCACGTCATCCTGGTGCCGGACGGGGAGCGCTCCAAGACGACGCGCACCGTGGCCCGGATCTATGAGGAGCTCCTCCTCGCCTCGGCCGACCGCTCCGCGACCGTCGTGGCGGTCGGCGGCGGGGTGATCGGCGACATGGCGGGCTTTGCCGCCGCCACCATTCTGCGCGGGGTCGCCCTGGTGCAGGTGCCGACCACCCTGCTCGCGCAGGTCGACGCCGCCATCGGAGGGAAGGTCGGCGTCAACCATGCGCTCGGCAAGAACCTCATCGGAGCGTTCCACCAGCCGCTTGCCGTCGTCGCGGACCCGCGGGTGCTCCGGACGCTGCCGCGGCGCGAGTTCCGGGCCGGCCTCTACGAGGTCATCAAGTACGGGGTGATCGCGGACCGGGGCCTGTTCGAGCGGGTCGCGCGCGACCTCGACGCCATCTTCGCCCGGGAGCCGGACGTGCTCGTCCCGGTCATCGCGCAGTCGTGCCGCATCAAGGCCGACATCGTCTCGCAGGACGAGCGGGAGGGCGGCCTGCGCCGCCTGCTCAACTTCGGCCACACGGCCGGCCACGCGATCGAGGCGGTGACGAAGTACCGCCGCTTCCGCCACGGCGAAGCGGTGGGCTACGGCATGCTGGCCGTGGCCGACGTCGCGGTACGGCGCGGCGCGCTGGACGAGGCGGACCGCGAGGCCCTGGCCGCGCTGATCGCCCGGCTCGGTCCGCTGCCGTCGGTGCGCGACCTTTCCGCCGCGGACATCGTGCAGGCCACGCGCCGCGACAAGAAGGTGATCCGCGGTACCCTGCACGTGGTTCTCCCCACCGGCATCGGCACCACGGAGATCGTCGACGACGTGACCGAGCCGGAGCTCGCACGCGCCCTGCGGGCCATCGGCATGCGCCCCTGAACCACCCCGCGTGGGGCACCCTCGGGCTGGACGTTCCGCACCGGCCGCACCTGCGCCGGCCGCACTGACGTCGGCCGCCTCGGTGCCGGCCGTCAGCGCACGATGCGCCAGGCGATCAGTTGCACGTACTCCGTCGCACCGCCCGGGGCCGGCAGCGGCGGAACGACGCGGACCAGGTCCGCCTGAACGGCGCGATGTCCCCGCCCGGGATCGAGCGCCGCGGCGTGGACCGCGATCGTGCCGCCGGCGTCCTCCGGGTCGAGGCCTGCGGCGCCGGGCGCGGGGGCCAGCCAGACGGCGACGTGCCACGCGCCGTACCCGGCGGGGAGCGGGACGAGGTCGGCCAGGGGGCCGTGGGCGAACAGCGACCAGTCGAGGCCCCGGCCGGCCCCGTCCGGGCCCGCCCCGTCACCCCGCAAGGCCGCCGTCTCGTCGTCGAGCGGGACGCGAGCCCCGTCGGCCAGGCGCAGCTCGGGCGTTCCCGCCCACAGTCGAGACCGGGCGCCGTCCACCAGGGCCGCGCGCCAGACGGGGGACGGAGCCAGCTCGCCGACGGTCCATTCGAGCGCTGCCTCGGCTGCATGCAGCCCTTCGACCGCGCGCCGATAATTGGCCGCGATCGTCACTTCCGTGGACGCCAACGGAACGAGGACGCCGGCGATCCCCAGCAACACGACGGAGGCCATGAGGGTCACGACGAGGGCGATTCCCTCCGCGCGCGCGAGCCGGCCGGCCAGGCTCACCAACTCGCCAGGCTGCGCGGCGCGACGTCGAAGCGCAGCGTCAGATCGGGCACGTTCCCGCTCCGGCCGCCCCGGTTTCCTGGCCCCGGCCGCCCGGAGGCCAGGAGTCCGCGCCCGCGCCAGGCGTCGTCCGGGACACGGAGGCGAAGCGCGACGCGCACGCGCCGGACCCGGAACAGGTCGAGGTCGAACGGCAGGCTGCCGCTGCACCACGGACCGTCGGTGAGCTCGGCCGCGGTCAGCTCCCGGGTCGGCGGCGGCGGCGCGCCCGGCGGGCGGGCGCGTCCGGCCGCCTCCACCAGGCACGGCGCCGCTACGCGCTCGGCCGCATCGCCGGCCGACGAGGCAGGGGTCAGCACGGGAAGCGCCCCCCCGAAGTAGCGCACGCTCAGGTCGACCACGCCGTCGATGACGGGCAGCGTGGCCGTCGTCCCGCCATGCCGTCGGAGTTGGCCGCGCCGGCGGTCGAGGACATAGCCGCGCACGGTGACGGGCACGATCGAGGCGCCCGGCGCGAAGGCGGCGCCCGGGTCCACGCCCAGACGGCGCATGCCGACCGCGGGGCCCCGGGCCTCTGTCACGCGATACAGCTCCGAACGGCCGCGGCGGTCGAACACCAGGGCGCTCCCGGACCGGTCGACGCCGCAGCGGGGCGGCCGCCGGCACCCTGGCCCCGGCGCCAGCGAGACGAGCACCTCGCTCGGACCGGCGGGCAGCCCGGCGTCGAGGCGGGCTCCCGTGACCCCGGGCGGCGCGTAGAAGAGCATGAATCCGGGCTCGTCCGCAGCCGCGTCCGCGGTGGTCGAACCGCCCATCCGCCCTGGCACGATAGGAGCGCGGAGCCAGCCCAGCGCGGTGCGGGAACCCGGGCCCTTCCCGCTGCCCGCCATCAGCAGCTCGTGGTGCAGCTCGGCGAACGCGGCGCGAGCCCGCTGCTGCATGTCGGCCGCCAGCGGCTGAGTGGCCACGGCGTTCTGCGCCGGATCGAGCAGGCTGAAGACCGCGCCGAGCAGCACCACGACGATGGCCATGGAAACGACAGCCTCGAGCAGCATCGGCAGCCCCCATCAACGACGCGCACGGAGAGTGGCGACCCAGGTCACGCCGGGATCGTGGGGCCGGACGGCGCGCTGCGGCTCCCCGGACCCCACCCGGCGGTCGACGACCGCCACCTGCAGCACGAGCAGGTCCTCGTTGGAGACGTGGGTGCCCACTGCCCACCGGCGCACGTAGGCCGCGCCGGGCGGCGGCTCGGCCCCGGCGCCGGCTTCGATCCATGCGCCGCTCGAATCGAGGTGGTCGGCGTAGCCCGGGAGGCTGGCCTCCAGGGTCGCCGCCCCCGCCGGCGAGGCGCGCAGACCGGGTCCGCGTCCGCTCGGCGCCGGTTGCGTCAGGTCGGCGGTCGTGTCCGTCACCCGCCGCCCCGTCCGCGGATCGAACGTCCAGTCGAGCGAGCGCAGCTCTTCCAGCTTCTGCGTCGCGGCCCGCGTCGCCACGGCGTCGGCGCCCCCCAACGCGACGGCCCGGTGTGCCACGACCACGACGTGTGCCAGTCCGGCGGCCAGCCCCGCGAGCAGGGCGATCGCGATCAACGTCTCGATGAGCGTGAAACCGGCAGCCGAGGAGGACCTCACGACCACTCGGGCGTGCAAGAACGGGACCGCCGTCGGCAGCCCACGGGGCGGGGGCATGCACGCCGGGCGGCAGCAGGAACTGCGCCGGTCCGACTGGCGCCGTGCGGCAGGAATTGCGCTGCTTGGACCACCCCGCCCCATAGGACGGTCTTCAGATGCGTCCACTCAAGACCAGCGAGACCGGCACCGGGTCGCGCAAACCTGTGCCGGTCGGTGGGTACGAGCGCGCCGATTGCGGGTCAGTAGAACCCTGCGTACCAGGCGATGAGCTCGTCGCCGACGAGGGTGGAGGCGAAGGCCGCCACGGCCAGGAACGACCCGAAGGGCAGCGGGTACCGGGCATCGCCCCGCCCGGCGGCGAGGATCGTCAGGCCCGCCAGCGAGCCGAGCAGCGAAGCGAGGAGCAGCGTCAGCAGTGCCGCCTGCCAGCCGAGCCAGGCGCCGATCATCGCCAGCATCTTCACGTCGCCCATCCCGAGGCCCTCGACGCCGCGCAGGCGGCGGTAGCCGACGGCGATGGCGAACGGGACGCCGGCGCCGACGGCCGCGCCGGCCAGCGCGTCGACCGGGCCGGGCTCCAGCCCCAGGCTCAGGATCAACCCGAGCACCGTGCCCGGGAGCGTGACGACGTTGGGCAGGATACGGTGGCGCAGGTCGATCGCGGCGAGAACGAGTAGCGCACAGGCGAATGCGATGCGCGCCGGGAGGAGCGGCTGCCAGCCGAGGGCCCCGTACTGGAGGACGAAGAGCAGCGGGGTGATGAGCTCCACGGTCGGATAGAGCGGCGAGATCGGAGCTCCGCACGCCCGGCAGCTCCCCCGCAGGCACAGGTAGCCGAGCAGCGGCACGTTGTCGGACCACCGGAGCGACCGCGCGCACGCCGGGCAGTAAGACCGGGGGGCGACGACGGACTCGCCCCGCGGCAGCCGGTGGATGCAGACGGTGAGGAAGCTCCCCACCGCAAGACCGAGCGCGAGCAGCAGGGCGACGTGCATCGGATACGGACCCGGATTCGGACCGATCGACAGGAGGTCGGACGCGGGGCGGCGGCAGCGGAGGCGCCGCCGGCGAGCGTTCTCGCGGCGGCGCCGTGTTCGGAGCACGACCCTCGGCAGACGCGCGCTCGACGACGTGACCCTCGCCCCCGGCCCCCCGGAGGGCGCGTCGGGGATCTTGCTGCCGTGAAGCCGCTACGGCGCGGGTGCCTCGGCGCGAACGATCTCGTAGGCCAGGGCGGCGTCGAAGTAGCGGGCGGCGAGGCCCCCGCGCAGGAGGACGCCATTGATGATGTAGGTGGGCGTCGCCTGCACCGGCAGCGCCGCGCCGGTGGCGATGTCGAGCCTCACCTGCTCGATCTCCGTCGCGTAGCGCGCAGCGAACCGCGCGGCGTCCACGCCGGCGATGCTCTCGAGGGCCTCGACGATCGTGTCCCGCTCGAGCCCGGCCTGGTTCCCGTACAGCCAATCGGCCATCCGCTCGCGCGCCTCCGGACTCACCGCCGCTGCCAGGCGCACGGCGACCGCCGCCTCGCACGCGGCATCGTGCTGGCCGTTGGGCGTCTCGTCGTTGCACTCCGGATCGAGGGGGAAATCGAGCGTGACCTGCGCGACCATCCCCGGATGGCTCGACGCGTACTTGGCGAAGATCGGCGCGTAGATGCTCTCGGTACTGGCGCACGCCGGGCACTGATAGTCGTTGAACTTCACGACGATCACCGGCGCGTCGGGGTGGGGCGCCGACGCCGGCAGCGTGAAGTCCATGCGCGTCTGCGCCTCCCAGAAGCGCTCGAACTCGCTTTGCTGATCGGCGGACGTCGCCGGCGCCGCGTTCGGCTCGCCGCTCTCGCCGGCCGCAGCGGAAGCAAACCCCGGGGCCTGTTCCGCGCGCACGAACCAGGCCGACCCTCCCACCGTGGCGGCAGCGTACGCGAGCGCCAGCACGAGACCGACCGGGCTGCGCGCCAGGTGGCCGAGGTCGGCCGCGGCGGCGGCCGGAAGCCGGATCACCGGCGTGGCGGATGCCGACCCCGCGAGAACGAAGATGCCGATGACCGCTGCGTAGACCACGAGGCAGAGCAGGCAGACGGTCTGCAGGACGAAGAAGGACGCGTACGCCATGTACATGGCGACGGCGAGGCCGATCGTCGACCAGACCAGCAGATAGCCGTCGACGTGGGCCCGCGACGCGGCCGGGCCGCGGGCGTGCGCGAGCACGAGCAGCAGGATCCCGGCAAACCACACGACGCCGCCGAGGGCGACAGGGATGCCGGCGATGCTCCCGTAGCGGCTCTGGTACACCTGGGTGCAACTGACCCGGGCGTTGATGTCGCAGAAGCTGACGTGCGTGGGGTCGCTCACCATCTGCGCGTGAACGAAGGTGGACACGGCCGCCGCGGCCAGTCCGGCGAGCGCCAGGACCGCCATCCAGCGTCGAGATGGGCTACTCATGCGTCAGTTTCTCCGTCTCACTGAATCGGGTCGGCGCCCGGGGGGGCTCCGCGCTGCGTCACGGGAACCGGCGCACCGCTGATGAAGTAGATTGTGCCCCCCTGGTTCGTACCGAAGTTGCGCACGCCACCGCCCGGCTGCGGCTCGCCGCCGACGAAGTAGCTCGTCACCAGCTCGCCCGCCGCGATCCCGTTGCACGCCGCCGGCGCGCCGGTCGCCGCCGCACCGCCGGTCAACGTAATGGTATACGCGCTCTTGACCGACGGGTCCGCACTCAGATCGGAACCGATGAAGCCGTCACCGCCATCGGAAGGGGGCGTTCCCAGGGCGGCCAGGCTCGGGGCGTAGAATCCGCCGCCGCAGCTGGCGGCGAAGATGGCCTGGGCGGCGTTGACCGCCCGGAGCGACGCGATCGCCGACGCCTCGTTGCCGGCCATGCGCGCGCGCAGCAGGCCCGGCGCCGCAACCGAGGCGATGACGCCGATGATCGCGACGACGATCAGCAGCTCGATCAACGTGAATCCCTGGTTTCTCGTCCGTTCGGACATGCTCTCCCCTCCCTGTTCCTGGTTGGTTCGGACGCGCGTTCAGCGGGCCAGCTCGCCGATGAGATCGAAGATCGGCAGGTACATCGCGACGACGATGCCTCCGACCACCACGCCGAGCAGGGCGATCAGGATCGGCTCGAGCAGCGTCATCAGCCCCGCCACGGCTGCATCGACGTCCTCTTCGCAGATGTCGGCCACCTTCGCCAGCATCGCGTCGAGCGCGCCGGTCGTCTCGCCCACATCGATCATATGCACGACCGAGACCGGGAACACGCCGGTGGCGCGCATGGGGCCGGACATCGACTCGCCGCGCTCGACCGCCGCCCGCGTGGTCATGACGGCTTCCTCGACCACCGCGTTGCCGGCCGTCCCGGCCGTGATCGCCAACCCCTCGAGTATCGGAACGCCCGAGCCGAAGAGCGCCGACAACGTGCGGCAGAATCGCGCCACGGCAATCTTGCGGAGGATCGCGCCCACGACCGGTGCACGGAGCATCGCGGCGTCGCCCAGGCGTCGCCCGCGGCGGGTGGTCCGGAACCACCGCAGCGCCGCCGAGCCGCCGAGCCCCGCCGCCGCGATCGCCGGGAGCAGCGCGACGAGCGAATCGCTGGCGGCGATGACCAGCCGGGTCGGCAGCGGCAGCGTGGCGCCGACCCCCTCGAACAGCACGGCGAAGGTCGGAATCACCTTCCAGAGAATCACCCCCACGACCGCCGCCGCGATCGCGACCACGGCGACCGGATAGGTCAGCGCGGAACGGACCTGCCGGCGCAGCTTCACGTTGGTCTCGATGCACGCCGCGAGCCGCTTCAGGATGGTGTCGAGGATGCCGCCGGACTCGCCCGCGGCGATCATGTTGGTGTAGAGCCCGTCGAAGGCGTCCGGGTGGCGGCGCATGGCGTCCGCAAGCCCGGATCCACCCTCCACCTCTGCACGCACGGCGAGGATCGCGCCTCGGAGGCGGGGGCCTTTCTCCTGCTCCCCGAGAACCCCGAGACACTGCACCAGCGGCACCCCGGCGTCCATCATCGTGGCGAACTGCCGGGTGAAGACGGCGAGGCTGCGGGCGGGTACGCCCGACGGTCGCCAGGACGGGATGCGGAGCGACAAGCCGCGCGGCGCCTCCGGCGCCCCGCCGGCGGCGACGGCTCCCCGCGCCCGAGACGTGAACGGAGCGCGCATCACCCGGTTCAACGCGCCGCTCCCGCGCCCGGGTGACGCCGGGCTCCCGGCCGGCCCTCGTCGAATCGAGAATCGCCCCGGCCGAGCAGCGCGCGCAGCTCGTCCCCGTGCGGCGACCGCGCCAGCGCCTGCTCCGGCGCGATGCGGCCGCGGGCATGGAGGCGCGCGAGGGCCTGGTTCATGGTCTGCATCCCGAGGCGCTCCTGTCCCGCCTGCATCGCCGAGTACACCTGGTGCAGCTTGTCCTCCCGAATCAGGTTCCGGATCGCGAGGGTCGGCGTCAGGACCTCGGCCGCGCAGACCCGGCCCGGTCCCTCGACCACCGGCACCAGCGTCTGGCAGACGACGCCGGCCAGTACCAGGGAGAGTTGCGTGCGGACCTGGGCCTGCCGGTGCGGGGGGAATACGTCGATGATGCGGGTGACGGTCTGGACGGCGGAGCTCGTGTGCAGGGTCGCCAGCGTGAGGTGCCCCGTCTCCGCGATCCGCAGCGCCGCTTCGACGGTCTCCAGGTCCCGCATCTCGCCGATCAGCACCACGTCCGGGTCCTCGCGCAGCGCCGCCCGCAGGGCCGCCGCGAAGCCGCCGGTGTCCGCCTGCAGCTCTCGCTGGTTGACGAGGCAGCGGCGGTGCGGGTGCACGTACTCGATGGGATCCTCGATCGTCAGGATGTGCGCCCGGCGCTCCCGGTTGACCCGGTCGACCAGCGCGGCGAGCGTCGTGCTCTTGCCGCTTCCCGTGGCCCCGGTCACCAGAACCAGGCCGTGCGCCAGGCGGGTGAAGCCGGCGACCGCCGGAGGAAGGTCGAGCCGCTCCAGATCCGGGATGCTCCCCGGAATCAGCCGGTACGCGGCCGCCACCGCCCCCCGCTGCCGGAAGGCGTTGCACCGGACGCGCCCGACACCGGGGACGTCGAGCCCGGCGTCGAGCTCCATCGTGGCTTCGAACCGCTCTCGCTGCGCGACCGTCAGCAGGCTGTACACGAGCTGCCTCGCCCGCGTCTCGGAGAGCGGATCGAGGTCCTCCTGGCAGCGCAGCTCGCCGTCGATCCGCACGTGCGGCGGCGCGTGGGCCGTGAGATGCAGGTCCGATCCGCCGCGCTCGGCCGTGCGCGCGAGCAGCTCCGGAAGTGTCGCCGCCATCGAATCGCGTCCCCTTCCTCAGCGCACGGTCTCGCGCGACACCTCGTCGATTGTGGTGACCCCCTGGGCGATCTTGCTCAGCCCGCTCTGCCGCAGCGTCACCATGCCCTCCTCGACGGCCTGCCGGCGCAGGTCGCCGGCCGGTGCGCCGGCGAGAATCAGGCTGCGCAGCGAGTCCGTCACCTCCATCACCTCGTAGAGTCCCAACCGGCCGCGATAGCCCGTGCCGCTGCAGGCGTCGCATCCGCTGCCGCGGCGCGGGACCACGGCGGCGGCCTCCGCGGCGTCGAACCCGAGATCGGCCAGAGCGGTGACCGGCCGCGCATCCGGCTCGCTGCAGCGCGCGCAGACGCGCCGCACCAGTCTCTGCGCGCAGATGAGCGTGACCGCACCGGCGACCAGGAACGGCTCCATGCCCATGTCGACGAGGCGGATGATGGTGCTCGGGGCGTCGTTGGTGTGCAGCGTCGACAACACCAGGTGCCCCGTCAGCGCCGCCTTGACGGCGATCTCGGCCGTGTCGACGTCACGTATCTCGCCGACGAGAACGACGTTGGGATCCTGGCGCAGGAACGCCCGGAGCGCCGCGGCGAACGTCAGGCCGATCGCCTCGCGGATCGGCACCTGGTTGACCCCGCTCAGGTTGAACTCGACCGGGTCCTCGGCGGTCAGGATGTTCGTGTCGGGCTTGTTGATCCGGGCGATGGACGAGTAGAGCGTGCTGGTCTTGCCGCTGCCGGTCGGCCCGGTCACCAGCACCATGCCCCAGGGCCGCCGGATGCTCGCCTCGAAGCGGGCGAGCGCCGCCGGCTCGAAGCCCAGCCGCGTCAGGTCGAGCGCCAGGTGGGCCCGATCGAGCAGCCGCAGCACGATCTTCTCGCCGAACAGCGTCGGCAGGCACGACACCCGGAGATCGATCTCCCGTTCCGCGCCGACCTCGCCGCCGCGGATCCGGATGCGGCCGTCCTGCGGGAGCCGCCGCTCCGCGATGTCGAGCTTGGCCATCACCTTGACGCGAGAAGTGATCGCGTCCCGCATCGCCGGCGGCGGCGCCAGCGCGTGCTGCAGCACGCCGTCGACGCGGTACCGGATCCGCAGGTCGTTCTCGTAGGGCTCGATGTGGATGTCGCTCGCGCCCTTCTGGATCGCCGAGGCGAGGACCACGTTGACGAACCTCACCACGGGGGCCTCGTCAGCCGGCGTCTCCGCCGCGACGCCGCCCCCTCGGGCATCGCGCCCGGGCGGGTCGAGGCCGCGCGCGGGCGGGTCGAGGCCGCGCGCGAAGGGATGGCGGTCCCGCTCCCGCGACCCGGCGCCCCTGCCGTTCTTCCCGTCGTCGGGCCGCGGATCGACGCCGGCAGCCGGCGCGACCCGGGGGGCAGCGCCCTGGTAGTAGCGGGCGAGGGCCCCGCGCATCTCGACCTCGGCCGCCACGACCGGCTTGACCGTGCACCCGGTGGCGCGGGCGACCTCCTCCAGGGCGCGCGCGCTCGCGGGGTCCACCGCCGCGACGACCAGGACCGAATCGGATCGATCGACCGGCACGACCTGGTGGGCGCGGGCGAGGTCGCCCGGCACGAGGCTGATGACGTGAGGGTCGATGTCGAACCGGCTCAGGGCGATCGACGGCACGCCGTGCTGCCGGCTCAGCAGGGCGCCGACCTCGTCCCGGGTGGCGAAGCCCAGCTCGACCAGATTGAGGCCGAATCGGCCCCCGTTCACCTTCTGGGACGCGAGCGCCGCCTGGACCTGATCCGGGCTGACGCTCTTCTGCGCGACGAGCAGCTCCCCGAGTCGAGCGGGCATGATCGGGCGTCCTCACCGAGCGCCGCAACGGAGGGCCGGCGGTTCCCGACCTCCTCGGCACCGTCGACCGACGGGGGGAGCAAAGTCGCTGCCAGAACGAAGCGGTCCGGCCGGACGGAGCGGTCGACAGACGTCCGGTTCGCCACGGGAGGAAACAGGGAAACGCGGGTTGCGGGGGGCGCGGCCTCAGCCGACCATGACCGCGGCGGCGACGACGGTGGTCCACAACCCCTGCCGATGGCCGACGGCGGTCTGCGTGATGTTCCGCGTGTGGACGATCTTGTCGGAGAGCTGCCAGACTTCCTTGTTCTCGTCCCAGCTCTTCTCGGGGTCGAACTTCAGTCCGAGGGTGGTGGCCAGCATCTCCGCCGCCAGATCCTCGGCGTAGTCGCCCGCGGTTTCCTCATCCTCGCCGAAGCTGTGATGCTCCGACAGGTAGCCGTACAGCGTGGGGTCCCGGGGAACCGCCACTCCGACACTGGCGGCAATCAGCCGGTGCGGCTCGCGAGTGGCCGCCTCCGACATGACGACAAAGGTCACCTGGCCCGGGCTCAGACGGCGGGCGCCCTCGTCGCGGGAGAGAATCTTGCAGCCGGGAGGGAAGATGCTCGACACGCGGACCACGTTGCAAGCGGCGATGCCGGCCGACCGGAGGGCGAGCTCGAACGATGTCAGCTTCTCTCTGTGTTCTCCGACGCCCTTCGTGAAAAAGAGCTCCGTGGGGACCAAGCCAAGCACTTCGCTGCGGGACTCTAGTCAACGCGATCCGGGCTGTCAAGCGAGTGGACCCCGGATGAACTTCTGCGCAAGTACCCTCGTATCAACCGGATGCCGGCGTTCGCGGTAGAATTCCCGGAGGCTGGAACAGAGATGTCGACCGCACCTGAAGCGTCATCGGCAGAGGAGCGTCCCGGGCTGATCGGCCGGGGGCTGGGCGTGATCACCGCGCCTCGGGCGACGTTCGAGCACGTTGTCGCGGAACCGCGCTGGATCGGCATCCTGGCCGTGTCGGTGGTGATTGTGGCGGTCCTGAGCGCCGCGCTCGTAGACACCGACTTCGCCCAGCGCCAGCTGATCGAGCAGCAGCGAAACTCGGTGGAGGCGTTCGGCGTGACGATCACGGCCGAGATGGAGGAGCAGTTCGAGCAGGGTCTGGCCGTCGCGCCGTACATGACGCTCGGCACGACGCTGGTGGGGATTCCCATCGCCTGCCTGATCCTGGCCGGGATCCTGTACGGCGTCGGCTCCGGCTTCCTCGGGGCGCAGACCACCTTCGTGCAGATGCTGGCCGTGGTCGCCCACGCCGGCGTGATCTTCGCCCTGCAGCAGGTGTTCGTGGTCCCGCTGAACTATGCCCGGGAGTCGATCCTGCCTCCGACCACCCTGGCTGCCTTCGTCCCGATGCTCGACGGCGAGTCCTTCGTATACCGTCTGCTAAGCGGAGTGGACCTCTTCTACCTGTGGTGGCTGATGGTGCTGTCCATCGGTCTGGCCGTACTGTGGCGGCGCGAGACGCGCCCAATCGCCACCACGCTCCTCGTCGTGTACGCCGCGATCGCGGTCGTCATCGCCGCCGTGCGCACGACGTTCGGGTTCTGATGCCAAGGAAACTTCTGATCGGCGGCGCCATAATCCTGACCGCCGGCGCCCTCGTGGCGGTCAACCTGCTGTTTTCGCGCTCCGACGCACCGGAGGTGGAGGTCGAGGCAATCGCCCGGCGGCCCCTCGAGGCGATCGTGTCGGCGCCGGGCACCATCGAGCCGCAGCTCTCGGTCGACATGAGCGCCAGCACGATGGGCCGCGTCACGAGCCTCGCGGTGGACGAGGGCGACCGCGTCGCCGCCGGGGAGTTCCTGCTGCAGATCGACCCGGAGAACCTGCAGGCCCAGGTGACCCGCGGCGTAGCCGTGCTCGAGGCGGCCGAGTCGGCCTACCGGTCGGCGCAGGTCGCGGTCGAGACGGCGCGGGTCAACCTGGATCTGGCCGAGGAGAACCTCGAGCGCCAGGAGAACCTCTGGTCGCTGCGGCTCGTCGCGCGCGAGATCTACGACCAGGCCGTCGCCGACGTCGAGCTGCGCGAGACGGAGCTGCGGGCGCGGGAGGTGGACGTCGAGGCCGCGGCGCAGAGAATCCGCCAGGAACAGGCCACGCTCGACAGCGCGCGCTACGACCTGACGCAGGTGACGATTACCTCGCCGATCGACGGCATCGTCACCCGGCGCAACATCGAGGAGGGCGAGACGGTCGTCATCGGCACCATGAACAACGCCGGCACGGTGCTGCTGACCATCGCGGACTTCTCCATCCTCGAGGCCGAGATCGAGGTCGACGAGACCGACATCCCGACGGTGCAGCTCGGCCAGGAGGCCCTGATCACCATCGACGCGCTTCCGGACCGGCAGTACACCGGCCGCGTGACCGAGATCGGCAACAGTCCGATCCAGGCCGCGGCCGGAAGCGCGCAACAGGAGGCGACCAACTTCCTGGTCGTCGTGACGCTCGACGACGTCGTGCCCGGCGTGCGCCCCGGCTTCACCTGCACGGCCGAGATCACGACGGCGACGCGAACCGACGCCCTGTCGGTACCGATCCAGTCGACGACGGTCCGGGACGTCACGATCGACGCGGCCGGCAACATCGTGCCGCCGGAGCCGCCGCCCGGCTCGGGCGTCCTCTCGACGCCGGCGTCCGCGGCGTCGTCCGACGGCAGCGGCACGCGGGAGGAGCGCGAGGGCGTGTTCATCGTGCGCCAGGGACGCGTCCACTTCACTCCCGTAGTGACCGGCATCGCGGGCGAGCGCTACTTCGAGGCGCTGAGTGGCCTGGACGAGGGCGATCTGGTCGTCACGGGGCCGTTCGAGGTCGTCCGCAACCTGGCCGACGGGGACGCAGTCGATGTCGCCGAGCGCTAGCCGACCATTCGTCGCCGTACGGCTCCGTCTGGCGCCCAACCAACCCGCTCAGGAGTCGGCGCCGCGGAACGGCGCGATTGGACCTCGGCGCGGGCTGCGATGCCCCCGGTGAACGCCAGTGCGCGCAATGCTGATCCTTGAGATGGTGCGGGTCGCCGGGAGTGCGATCTGGGCCAACAAGCTGCGGTCCTTCCTCACCATCCTCGGCAACATCGTCGCCATCACGTCGATCATCACGCTGGTGTCGCTCATCCAGGGCATCACCGACGAGGTCCGGACGGTCATCCTGTCGGAGATCGGCGCCGACGCGTTCCTGGTCGACCGGCGCGGCCTCGTCATGAGCGAGGAGGACCTGGAGCGGACGCGGAGCCATCCGCGGATCACGCTCGCCGACGCCGACGCCGTCCGGCGCTTCGGGACGTCGGTCACCGCCGTCATGGCCGAGGCGGACCGGAACGCCGAGGTGCGCTACCGCGAGCACGTGCTCGATTCGGTGAATGTTCGGGGCGTGACCGAGGAGTTCGGCCGCTTTCCGACGTTCAACGCGGCGACCGGCCGGCTGCTGACGCCGACCGAGGTGCGGCGGAAACGCAACGTGGCGGTCATCGGCTGGGCCGTCGCGGACCGCCTGTTCCCGGCGGTGGATCCCGTCGATCGGACCATCAAGATCCGCGGTGTTCCGTTCCGCGTCGTGGGCGTGAGCCGGCCGCAGGGCTCGATGTTCGGCATGTCGCAGGACGAGTTCGCCATCGTCCCCCTCGGCGCGTTCCAGCGGCTCTTCGGGAGCCGGTCCTCGTTGAACCTGCGCATTCGTCCGCGCGACCCGGACGAGGTCGACGCGGCCATCGGCGAGACGACCCTCGCGCTGCGCATCGAGCGACGCCTGAAGGCGACCGAGGAGGACAACTTCGGCATCCTGACCTCCGACACGGCCCTCGGCCTCTTCAACCAGGCGACGGCGGGCATCTTCGCGGTGCTGGTCGGCGTGGTCGGCCTGGCCCTCGTGGTCGCCGGTATCGTCATCATGAACATCATGCTGATGGCCGTCTCGGAGCGGACGAAGGAGATCGGTCTGCGCAAGGCGCTCGGGGCCCGGCGGCAGGACATCCTGAACCAGATGCTCGCCGAATCGGTCGTGCTGTCCCTGATGGGCGGGATCGCCGGGACGGCTCTCGGCGCCGCCGCCGCACTGCTCCTCGACCGCTTCGCTCCGGTTCCGGCCTCGGTGCAGCCGTGGTCGGTCATCCTCGCCATCACGCTGACCGCCGTGGTCGGACTCTTTTTCGGGCTGTACCCGGCCGCCCGCGCGGCCGCGCTCGACCCGATCGATGCGCTGGGCCGGTCCGACTGATGCGGAGCTCCCTCCTCGGCGAGATCGTCGCGATGGCGGTGACGACCGTCCGGACCCAGAAGATGCGGTCCGCGCTGACGATTCTCGGGGTCGTCATCGGCATCACGTCGATCGTCGGCATGACGTCGCTGATCCGCGGGTTCGACGAGTCGCTGCGCGACAGCATTCGGGAGCTCGGTCCGGACTCGATCACGGTCATGCAGATCGGCCTGACCAGCTTCATGTCGGGCGCGGACTTCAACGAGCTGCTGAAGCGCCCCACGTTGACGCCCGCGGACGCGCGCGCCATCGAACGCCAGGCTCCCGAGACTATCGACCGGGTCGTCCTCACGGTGGGCGAGGCCGGAGGGCCCGGGGGCCCGACCCGAACTCGCATCCACTACCAGGGCGAGCGGACCGCGCCGACGACGATCATCGGCACGACCCACGACTACCCGGACGTGTTCCACATCGACATCGAGCAGGGCCGGTTCTTCACCGAGGGGGAGGTGAGCCATCGACGGCGCACGGTGGTCCTCGGCACGGGCCCGACCGAAGCGCTGTTCCCCGGCGTCGACCCCATCGGCAAGACCGTGCGCATCGCGAACCAGCCGTACACGGTCGTCGGTGTGATGGGACCGCGGCCGGGAGTCGGCGGCTTCAACGCGGACCAGGACAACTTCGTCGTGATCCCGCACACCGCCTACCAGAAGCAGTTCGGCCTGCGGATCATGAGGTCGCGGCGCGGCAGGTTCATCGCGCTGACCATCACCGCCATCCCGCGGGAGGGCGTAGCGCGGGACGACGCCCTCCGCGACGTGGAGCGGGTGATGCGCATCCGTCACGGCCTGCGCCTGGACGAGCCGAACGACTTCGACGTGCTCACGCAGGACGCCGCGCTCCGACTGTGGGACCGGGTGAGCAGCGCGACCTTCCTCGCCCTGGTAGCGATCTCGTCGATCGCGCTCCTCGTCGGCGGCATCGGCGTCATGGCCATCATGACGATCTCGGTCAAGGAACGCACGCGCGAGATAGGCACGCGCAAGGCCATCGGGGCGCGGCGCCGCGAGATCTTGTGGCAGTTCCTGCTCGAAGCCGCCTTCCTGACCGCGATCGGCGGGGTCCTGGGGATCGCAGCAGGCAGCGCCATCGGTCTCGGCGTCCACTTCGCCACCGGGTTCCCGGTTTCGTTGCCGTGGTGGTCGTTCGCGCTCGGGATCGGGTTCTCGACCCTGGTCGGCATCGTCTTCGGCCTCTTCCCGGCGGTCCGAGCCTCGTCGCTGGATCCCATCGAAGCCCTCCGTTACGAATGACCCGGCGGACTTGAGCCCTCCCGCGAGCCGAAGTACCATCGTCACGACCGCGCCCGCACACGCCGGACGCACGGCGACATCCCACGATCGGAGCGGCGGCGGCGCACGTCAAGGAGAGGAAGCGTCCCATGAAGGTCTACGGTGCATCGAGCATCCGCAACGTCGCTGTCGTCGGCCATAGCGGGGCGGGGAAGACGCAACTGGCGTCCGCTCTTCTGTTCGGCGCGGGCATGGTCAATCGCCTCGGGATGGTGGATGACGGCACGACGATCACCGACTTCGACGAAGAAGAAGTGACGCGCAAGCACACCCTGTCCTCGAGCGTCGCCGTCGCGGAATGGAAAGGGAAGAAGTTCAACCTGATAGACACGCCCGGCATGAGCAACTTCCTGAGCGACGTCCGCGCCGCCCTCCGGGTGGCCGACGCGGCCCTCGTCGTCGTCGATGCCGTCGCCGGTGTCGAGGTCCAGACGGAAAAGGTCTGGAACCTCGCCGCCGACTTGAATCTGCCGTGTCTCGTCGTGCTGAACGTGCTCGACCGGGAACGCGCCAGCCTCGACCGATCCCTCGACTCGCTTCGCGTCGCCTTCGGCCGCACCGTCGCTCCCGTGCAGCTCCCGGTCGGGGAGGAGAAGGACTTCCGCGGCTCCGTCGATCTGCTGGCGATGCAGGCCGTCACGTTCCCCGCGGACGGGAGCGGACGTCCCACGGCGGGTGAGGTGCCCGACGGCATGCGCGAGCGCGCGGAGGCGGCGCGGGAGTCGCTGATAGAGCTCGTGGCGGAGGCCGACGACGCGCTCATGGAGAAGTTCTTCGAGGAGGGCACGCTGACCCAGACCGAGCTCGAAGCCGGACTACGCGCGGCCACGCTCACCCGCAACGTCTTCCCGCTGCTCTGCACGTCGGCGCACGCGAACCTCGGCATCCCGCCGTTGCTCGACGCCGTCGCCGCGTATCTGCCGTCCCCCGAGGACCGGCCGTTCCCGGCCGTCGACCGCGAGAGCGGCGAGCCCGTAACCTTCGACTCCGCCGAGGACGCGCCGGCCGCGGCCTTCGTCTGGAAGACGATCGCCGACCCGTTCGCCGGCCGGATTACGCTCTTCCGAGTCGCGGCAGGGACGCTCAAGACCGACTCGTCGCTGCACAACGCCACGAAGGACACGACGGAGCGCCTCGGAGGGCTGGCCGTCATGCAGGGGAAGACCGCCAACGCGGTCGACGAGCTGCGGTCGGGCGACCTCGGCGCCGTGCCCAAGCTGAAGGCGACCCAGACCAACGACACCTTCGCGAGTTCCGACGCCCGGTTCGTATTCACACCCATCGCGTTCGCCGAGCCCGTGCTGTCCTACGCCATCGAGCCCAAGAGCCGCGGCGACGAGGAGAAGATCAGCACGGCGCTGCAGCGTCTCCAGGAAGAGGACCCGACGATTCGCTACGAGCGCGACGCGCAGACCAAGCAGTTGCTGCTGTCGGGGCAGGGGCAGCTGCACATCGAGGTCACCGTCGCCAAGCTGAAGCGGAGGTTCGGCGTCGAGGTCAACCTGAAGCTCCCGCGCATCCCCTACCGCGAGACCATCACCGCGCGCACGGAGGCGCACGGCCGCCACAAGAAGCAGACCGGCGGCCACGGGCAGTTCGGCGACTGCAAGATCCGCGTCGAGCCGCTGCCCCGGGGCGCGGACTTCGACTTCGCCAACGAGGTCTTCGGCGGCGCGATTCCGCGTCAGTTCATCCCGGCAGTGGAGAAGGGCATCCACGAAGCGCGGGAGAAGGGGTTCCTGGCCGGCTACCCGATGGTCGATTTCCGCGTCACTCTCTACGACGGCCAGTTCCATTCGGTCGACTCTAACGAGATGTCGTTCAAGATGGCCGGGCGACTGGCCTTCAAGGACGCGATGTCCAAGGCGAGACCCACCCTGCTCGAGCCGATCATGAGCGTCGAGGTGTCCGCCCCGAGCGACTTCGCGGGCGACTTGATGGGAGACCTGAACGGCCGTCGCGGCCGGATCGGCGGCATGGAGACCCGCGGCAGTGCGACGCTGATCAAGGCGCAGGTGCCGATGGCCGAGATGCTCACCTACGAGCAGCAGTTGACCTCGTCCACCGGCGGCCGCGGCTCGTACCACATGGAGTTCTCGCACTACGAGGAGGTTCCCGCGCACCTGCACGGCAAGATCATCGCGGACGCGAAGGCCGAGCGCGGGGACGAGGGGGGAGACGCCGAGGAGTAGGAGTCTGCGCCGTAGAACGTGCGGCGCGGAAGTCGCGCCGCCGCCTCCCGACGCGCCCGTCAGGGCGCGGGAGCGGCGGCGGAGAGGCCGCCGGTGCCTCAGACCTTCTTGCGGGTGCGCTTGGGCGCCGCCCTGGGGCCGCGACTCGCCTTCCCGCCTGCCGGCGCGCTCTTGCGGTCGTCTTCCTGGCGGCCGCGCATGCGGCTCGCAGCGCGGCGTATCCGACCGCCCACGCCGCCCGAGGTCGACTCGCCACTCGAGTCGGGCGTGTCGGCCCCGTCCGCTTGCGGCTCGTACTCGCTGCCGAGCAACTCGACCTGGGCCATTTCCGCCGCGTCCCCCTGCCGCTGCCCGAGCCGCAGGATGCGTATGTAGCCGCCCGGACGGCTCGCGAACCGGGGCGCGATCGTCTCGAACAGCTTGGCCGCCACCTCGCGGTCGGCAAGGTCCCGACGCACGAGGCGCCGCGCATGAACCGCGCGGCCGGTGTCGGCCCCGTCGGCGAGGCTGCGTTTCGCCACCGTAATCAGCCGCTCGACGAACGGCCGCAGCTCCTTGGCCTTCGCTATCGTGGTGCGGATTCGTTCGTGCCGCAGCAACGCATCGGCCTGGCTTCGCAGCAGCGCGATTCGGTGCTCCGTCACGCGGCCCAGCTTGCGATGGGCGATTCGATGACGCATGGTCCAGACTCTTACTCGGACTCCGAGGAGGGCGTGGCAGGCGGCTGCTCCAGGCGCATGCCCAGCCCCAACCCCAGTTCCGTGAGAATGAGCTTGATCTCGTTGAGAGACTTCCGCCCGAAGTTCTTGGTGCGCAGCATCTCCGGCTCGCTCTTCTGGACGAGCTCGCGGATCGTGCGGATGTTGGCGTTCTTCAGGCAGTTGGACGAGCGCACAGAGAGCTCGAGCTCATCGACGCTCTTGTCCAGATGCTCGTTGGCAAACGCGACCGGCGGCTCGTCCGCCTCCTCCAGCTCCTCTTCCGCCGCGTCGACGTCGATGAAGATGTTCAGGTGGTCGCGAATCAGGCGCGCCCCGAGGGACACGGCGTCACGCGCACTCACGGCCCCGTCCGTCCATACGTCGACCGTCAGCTTGTCGTAGTCGGTGGTCTGTCCCAGCCGGGCCGCCTCGACCAGATAGTTGACCTTCTTGATGGGCGAATGCACCGAGTCGATCGGAATCCAGCCGATGCCCAGGTCCTCGTCCGCGTTCTTGTCGGCCGAGACGTACCCGCGCCCCCGCTTGACCCGAAGCTCGAGGTGCAGGCTGCCCCCCTCGGCCACTGTCGCCAAGTGCACGTCCGGATCGAGGATGTCGACGTCGGCATCGGTCTCGATATCGCCCGCCGTGACCTCGCCCGGCTTGTCGGCCCGCACGTAGAGCGTCTTCGTGGCGTCGACGTGGATGCGGATCGGAATCTGCTTGAGGTTCAGGATGAGGTCGGTCGCGTCCTCCTCGACCCCCTGAATGGGTGAGAACTCGTGCAGCACGCCGTCGATCTTCACCGCGGTGACGGCCGCGCCCTCGATGGATGACAACAGCACGCGCCGCAGGGCGTTGCCGATCGTCGTTCCGAAACCGCGCTCGAACGGCTGGGCGTGGAAGCGCCCGTACTGATCGGTCAGCGTTTCCTGGTCGCACTCCAGGACCGTGGGTCTCTGGAAGCCTTTCCACAACATCGCGGCAATGTCCTTTCCAGACCCGGCGGCGGCTCGCGAGCCGGCCCGAGCCGCCTACTTCGAGTACAGCTCGACGATGAGCTGCTCCTGAACGGGGAGCCCCAACTGCTCGCGCGTCGGGACCGCGACGAGCCGCCCCGTGGAACCTGCGGCGTTGAGCTCCAGCCATTCCGGAACACCACGCCCCTTGACCTCCTCCATCGCGTACAGGATGGCGGGGTTCTTGACGCTGGCCGGCTTGACGATCACGCGGTCGCCGGCCCGCAGCAGGTACGAGGGAATGTCCGCACGCCGCTCGTTGACGAGAAAGTGCCCGTGGCGGACGAGCTGCCGCGCCTGCGCCCGCGACGTCGCGAAACCGAGCCGATATACGACGTTGTCGAGACGGCTCTCGAGCAACTGGAGGAGGATCTCGCCCGTGATCCCCTTCTTGCGGTCGGCGGTGTGGAAGTAGCGCCGGAACTGACGCTCCAACACGCCGTACATCCGCTTCACCCGCTGCTTCTCACGCAACTGCAGCCCATACCCGATGAGCTTGGCCTTGCGGCCCTTTCCGTGCTGGCCGGGAGGAACGTTGCGCCGCTCGATCGCGCACTTCTCGCCGTAGCAGCGCTCTCCCTTGAGGAAGAGCTTCATACCTTCCCGCCGGCACAACCGGCATACCGGACCGACGTAGCGTGCCATGCTTCTCCTCTGTTCAGACCCGTCTGCGCTTCGGCGGGCGGCATCCGTTGTGCGGGATCGGCGTCACGTCGCGGATCGACTTGATCTCCAGCCCCACCGAGGTCCGTAGCGCCCGAATCGCCGATTCACGCCCCGCGCCCGGTCCCTTCACCCGCACGTCCACCGTTCGCAGGCCGAACGCCTTCGCGCCGTGCCCCGCGTTGATGGCCGCCTGCGTGGCCGCGAACGGGGTGCCCTTGCGCGAGCCCTTGAATCCGATTCCTCCGGCGCTCGACCACGCCAGCACCGCGCCCTCGGAGTCGGTGATGGTGATGATGGTGTTGTTGAAGGAAGCCTGAACGTGCACGACACCGTGGTGCACGACGCGCTTCTCGCCGCGCTTCTTGAACGACTTCTTCCGCCGCTTGGGCTTCCCCGGCGGCAGCCCGGTCTCGACGGTCTCGACTTTGGCCATGCCTGTTCCTGTCGCGTCCCGTTCTAGCTGGTCCTCTTGCCGGCGACGGCCGCCTTGCGCGGCCCCTTGCGCGTGCGCGCGTTGGTGTTCGTTCGCTGCCCGCGCACCGGCAGGTTGCGCCGGTGCCGCAACCCGCGGTAGCACCCGATCTCCATCAGACGCTTGATATTCATGGAGATCTCCTTCCGCAGGTCGCCTTCCACCCCGCCCTGCTCCTCGAGGACGCGGCTGATCTTGCGCACGTCGTCCTCGCCGAGATCCTTGACGCGCGTATCGGCTTCCACGCCGGAGGCATCGAGAATGCCACGCGCGCGAGCCGGACCGACACCGAAGATGTAGGTCAGCCCCACCTCGATCCGCTTCGTCCTCGGCAGATCGACACCTGCGATTCGCGCCATTGCAGCCCCCTCTCAGCCTTGCCGCTGCTTGTGCTTCGGGTTCGGGCAGAGCACCCGGACAACGCCGCGGCGGCGGACGATCTTGCACTTGTCGCACATGCGCCGAACGGATGTACGTACCTTCATTGCGCTCCCTGACCCTCTGCACCGGACCGGGCGGTGACGCCGGAGCGCACCGCATCCCGACCGTACCGCTCGTTCGGCCGGCTCAGCACCACCGGACCGTCCGCCATGACAGCAATCGTATGCTCGAAGTGCGCCGATAGGCTCCCGTCCTGCGTGACTGCGGTCCAGCCATCGTCGAGCACGCGAACCGCCGCTTGCCCCATGTTCACCATCGGCTCGATCGCCAGGACCATGCCGGCCCGCAGCCTCGGCCCGTGGCCCGGCTCTCCGTAGTTCGGGATCTGTGGCTCCTCGTGCAGGCTCGTGCCGATCCCGTGCCCGACGAACTCGCGCACGACGGAGAAACCACTCGCCTCCACGTGCTGCTGCACGGCGTGCCCGAGGTCGGAGACCCGCCCGCCGATTCTCGCGCACGCGATCGAGCGCGCCAGCGCTTCCGAGGTGACACGCAGCAACGTCGACGCGCGGCCCGATATCGAGCCGACCCCCACCGTCACCGCGGAGTCGCCGTAATAGCCGTCGAGGACCACGCCGAGGTCGATCGACACGATGTCGCCGTCCTTCAGCGGTGCGTCCGAGGGTATCCCGTGAACCACGGCGTCGTTGACCGACGTGCACAGCGTGGCCGGGTATCCCTGGTACCCCTTGAACGCGGGGACCGCTCCGGCGCTGCGGACCCGCGCCTCCGCCAGCACGTCGAGATCGCGGGTCGTCACTCCGGGGCCGACAATCCCCTGCAGTTCCGCCAGCACGTTGGCCACCAACCCGTTGGCGGCCCGCATGCGGGCCAGCTCCGACGGGGACTTGCAGACGATCATCGATCCTGCCCGATCACCGCCGCCGTCTCGTCGATCGCGGCCGCTACCGCGCCGGCTACCGCGTCGGGAGATTGAGCACCGTCGATGGTGCGATAGCTCGCGCGCTCGCGATAGTAGTCCACGAGGGGCGCGGTGCTCCGCTCGTAGACCGCGAGACGCTCGCGCACGACCTCTTCCCGATCGTCGCTGCGCTGCGTCAGCGCCCCGCCGCACTGCGCGCAGACCTCGGTCGCGCCGGCCTCGACCAGCGCCACGATCGTACCGCACGCCGCGCAGACGCGCCGGAGCGATAGGCGCCGGATGAGGTCCGTGGCGCTGACCGCGAGGTCGACGATGACGAGCGCATCGGCGTTCCCCAGCAGCGTGTCGAGCGTCTGCGCCTGGGCCACCGTTCGCGGAAACCCGTCCAGCACGACGCCCGCGCGCGCATCCGGGCGCGTCAGGCGCTCCCGGACGAGGTCGGCGACGATCTCGTCGCTCACCAGGGCGCCCGAGTCGAGCACCGCCTGCACGCGCCGTCCCAGCGGCGTCCCGGACTGCACGGCCTCCCGGAGCATGTCCCCCGTCGAGACGTGCGGGACCCCGCGGACCGCCGCCAGACGCTTCGCCTGGGTGCCCTTTCCGGCCCCCGGCGGCCCGAGCATGACGATATGGCACGCCATCGCGCAATACCTGCGACCTACGAGCGGCGCCCCTTGATGCGGGTCTTCTTCATGAACCCGTCGTAGTGCCGCATGATCAACTGCGACTCGACCTGCTGCACCGTATCCATCGAAACCCCGACGATGATCAGCAGCGACGTCCCTCCGAAGTAGAAGGTCACGCCGAGCCCGTTCGTGATGAAGTCCGGCAGCACGTTCGCATCCAGCCAGTCGCCCACCGTGGCGCACGGGTCCGGCAGGAAGGGGACGCACCGCATCGCGTCGGCCCGGAACCCGACGATCATCAGGTCGGGCAGGATGGCCACCAGGGCCAGATAGATGGAGCCGGCCAGGGTGATCCGGGTCAGGATGGTGTCGATGTACTCCGCGGTCCGCTTGCCCGGCCGAATGCCGGGAACGAACCCGCCGTACTTCCGCATGTTCTCGGCCACGTCGTCCGGGTTGAAGATGATGGCCGTGTAGAAATACGCGAAGAAGATGATCAGGCCGACGAAGAGCAGGTAGTACCAGGGTCGGCCGTTCTGCAGTTGGTCGGTGATCGTCTCGCCCCATCCACCGGCGGGGAGCACGGCCACCGCGGTGGCGGGAACGGCCAGGATCGAGGACGCGAAGATGACCGGAATGACGCCGCCCGTGTTCACCTTCAACGGGATATGCGTGCTCGTGCCGCCGTACATGCGGCGGCCCACCACGCGTTTCGCATACTGCACGGTCACGCGCCGGTGGCCTCGCTCGATGAAGACGACCGCCCCGATCACGACCACCATGACTGCCGTCAGCAGAATCAGGGTGAACAGGCCGATCGCGCCGCTGCGCATCTGGTCGAGGGTGGTCAGCACGGCGGTCGGGAGGCCGACGACGATGCCGGCGAAGATGATCAGCGACATCCCGTTGCCGACGCCCCGCTCCGTGATCTGCTCGCCCAGCCACATGATGAAGCCGGTGCCGGTCGTCAGCGTGAGGACGGTCATGAGGCGGAACGACCAGCCGGGCTCGTAGACCAGCGGCAGCCCGCCCGCTATGTTCGTCTGGCGCTCGAGGAAGATGGCGATCGCCATCGACTGGACGATGCAGAGCAGGATGGTCCCGTAGCGCGTGTACTGCGTGATCTTGCGGCGGCCGAGCTCGCCCTCCTTCGACAAGCGCTCCAGGTAGGGCCAGACGACGGTGAGCAACTGCAGGATGATCGACGCGCTGATGTAGGGCATGATGCCCAACGCGAAGATCGTCGCCTGCGCGAGGTTGCCGCCCGAGAACATGTTGTACAGACCGAACATGGTCCCGGCCGCCTGCTCGACGAGAATCGCGAGCGCGTCGGTGTTGACCCCGGGGGTCGGGATCACGCTGCCCATGCGGTACACGCCGAGGATGGCGAGCGTGAACAGCACGCGCTTCCGCAGATCCGGAATCGCGAAGATGTTCTTGAAGCTCTCGACCATCAGGCTGATTCCTTCCGCCCGGTTTCACGCGGGGCCACGACCTCGCAGTGCCCGCCGGCGCCGGCGATGGCCTCCCGGGCCTTCGCGCTGAACCGGTGGGCCTTCACGGTCAGAGCCTTGGTGATCTCCCCGCGCGCGAGGACCTTGACCAGGCCGAAGCGGCTCAAGAGCTTCACGGCGCGCAACGCCTCGGGCGTAATCTCGGCTCCGGCCTCGAATCGCTCCTCGAGGGTGTCGAGGTTGATCACCTCGTAGGCGACGCGAAACGGGTTGCGGAATCCGCGCTTCGGCAGGCGGCGATGCACCGGCATCTGACCGCCTTCGAAGCCGCGCTTCCGCGCGTACCCGGATCGGGACTGCTGCCCCTTGTGGCCCCGGCCGGCGGTGACGCCCGTGCCCGATCCCTCGCCGCGCCCGACGCGCTTCCGGTTCCGTCTCGCCCCCTTGGGAGGCTTCAGGTTGTTGAGACTCATGCCGGCCTCGTCCGCGTTGCCGATGTCGATTCCCGCACGCAGATCACTGCGGGTCGGTCGATACCAGGTGCTGTACCGCGCGGATCATTCCGCGCGTGGCTTCGTTGTCGACGACCTCGACGGACTGCCCGATGCGGCGCAGCCCGAGGCTCCGCACGATCTCCCGCTGGGTCTTCTCGTATCCGATCCAGCTTCGCCGGAGCGTGACACGCACCCGGGGTGCTTCGTCATTACGCGATGCCGGTGGTCGCATGAGCGGGTCTACCCTCCGAGGGCCTCGAGCTCCACCCCCCGCAGCCGCGCCACCTCGACCGGATCGCGGAGCTCGGCGAGCCCGGTGAACGTCGCCCGCACCACGTTGTTGGGGTTGTCCGAGCCCAGCGACTTGGTCAGGATGTCGTGGATGCCGGCGGACTCGACGACCGCCCGCACGGCCCCGCCGGCGATGATGCCGGTCCCCTGCGGCGCCGGCTTCAGGAGGACGCTGCCGGCGCCGTACCTCCCCACGATCGTGTGGGGGATCGAGGTGCCCTGCAATGGGACGCGAATCAACGCCTTCTTGGCCGCCTCGATTCCCTTCTTGATGGCCGACGGAACCTCCTTCGCCTTGCCGATGGCGTAGCCGCAGTGACCCGCTCCGTCGCCGACGACGACGAGCGCACTGAAGCTGAGGTTCTTGCCGCCCTTGACGACCTTGGTGACCCGATTGATCGACACCACGGTGTCCTTCAGATCGAGCATGGTCGGGTCGATCTTCGTTCGTGATTCGCTCATCGAACTCTAGAGCTCCAATCCGGCCTCGCGCGCGGCATCGGCCACCGACCGAACGCGTCCGTGATAGAGGACGCCGCCCCGATCGAAGACGACCCGCTTGACCCCCTGCTGCAGGAGGCGCTCGGCCACCAGCCGGCCGACGACCTGCGCCCCGGCCATGTTCCCGCCGCCGGCCCCGTCGGCGAACGCGGCCTTGACGTTCGACTCCATGCTCGATGCGGACGCGAGCGTGCGGCCCCCCTCGTCGTCTATCGCCTGCGCCGAGATGTGCGCCAAGCTCCGAACGACGGCCAGCCGCGGTCGGTCCGGCGTCCCCCGCAACCTGCGGCGTTGGCGGAGGCGGATGCGCTCGCGCCGATCCTTCTTGGTCTTGACCTTCATCTCCTACGCACCCGTCTTGCCCACCTTCTTCTTCAGCACCTCGCCGGTGTAGCGAATCCCCTTCTGCTTGTAGGGGTCCGGCTTGCGCAACGCCCGGATGTTCGCCGCCACCTGGCCCACTCGCTGCCGATCGATGCCGCTGACCGTGATGTGCGTCTGCTTGTCCACGGCGATGTCGATTCCGGCGGGGATGTCCAGGGCAATGGGATGCGAGTACCCCAGCGCGAACACCACCTGTCCGTCCGTCTTCTCCGCGCGGTAGCCGATCCCTACGATGTCGAGCTCCTTCTTGAATCCCTGCGCGACCCCGTGCACCGCGTTGGCGACGAGGCTCCGCGCCAGCCCATGGAACTTGCGCAGGGAGGTGTCGTCCGCCCGAACCGGGAAGGCCTGAAGGGCGCCTTCCCGCTCCTCGAACCGGACTCCCGGCGGAAGAGCCTGCCGCAGCTTCCCCTTCGGGCCCTCCACCTCGACGGCGTCTGCGCTCACCTGCACCTTGACGCCCTGCGGGATCGGTATGAGCTTCCTGCCTACTCGCGACATGTCGGTCCCCGATCGCGGCTCGCCGCTACCACACGTTGCACAGCACTTCGCCGCCCACTCCGGCCCGCGCCGCCTCGCGCCCCGTCATCACGCCGCGCGACGTCGTCAGGATGCTCGTGCCGAGCCCGGCGAGCACCGGCGGAGCCTTGTCCCGCCCGTAGTACACGCGGCGTCCGGGCCGGCTGACCCGCTCGAGCCCCGTCAGCACACGCTCCCCCTGCGGCCCGTACTTGAGATAGATCCGCAGCGTCCGCAGCGGGAAGCTCCCGTGGGGATTCTGAAGCTCCACCTGCTTGAACCCGAGGATGTAGCCTTCGCTCTGGAGGATCCTCGCAATGTCGGCCTTTATGCGGGATGCCGGGACATCCACCCGCGACCGCCGTTGCAGGGCCGCGTTGCGAATCCTCGTCAGCATATCGGCAATCTGATCAGCCATAGCACTCCGATCCCAACACCTCCCGCGCCCGCTCACCGACCCGGACGCGGCTCATGGGCGCCGCCCGAGCTACCAACTGCTCTTGACGACGCCGGCTATCTCCCCCTCGAGCGCCAGCCGCCGGAAACAGAGGCGACAGAGCGCAAACTTGCGGAGGTACGCGCGCGGGCGTCCGCACAGCCGGCAGCGGTTGCGCGCGCGCACCTTGAACTTCGCCGGGCGCCGATCCTTGACGGTCTTCGCGGTCGTAGCCATGGTTCGTCGTGTCAGTTCTGCCGGAACGGCATGCCCATCAACTGCAGCAGCTTGCGGCCTTCTTCGTCCGTGTTCGCCGTGGTGACGACGGAGATGTTCATTCCGCGCGCCTTGTCGACCTTCATGTAGTCGATCTCGAGGAAGATGAGCTGGTCCTTCAAGCCCAGCGTGTAGTTGCCTCGCCCGTCGAATCCGCGCTGCGGGACACCGCGGAAGTCGCGAACCCGCGGCAGCGCGATCGACACGAGACGGTCCAGGAACTCGAACATGCGCTCGCCGCGGAGGGTGACCATGACGCCGATCGGCATCCCCTGGCGCACCTTGAACTGCGCGACCGACTTGCGCGCGCGGCGCGTGACCGGGCGCTGGCCGGTGATGCGGGCAAGCTCGTCCGCACCCACGTCGATCAGCTTCGCGTTCTGGGTGGCCTCGCCCAGCCCCATGTTCACCACGACCCGCTCGATCCTGGGCACGGCCATGGGGTTCTCGTACCCGAACTCCTTCCGGAGCGCCGGCACGACCTCGTTCTGGTAACGCTCCCGCAACCGGCTCATTTGTCCACCGCTCCGTCGCACTTGCGGCACACCCGCACGCTCCGCCCGTCGCCGAGCAACTGCCGCCCGATCCGCGTGGGGGCGCCGCACTCGGGACAGACGATCTGCACGTTGGAGGCGTGCAGCGACGCCTCGCGCTCGACAATCCCGCCCTTGACGTTGGCGCGCGGGTTCGGCCGCGTGTGCCGCTTGATGAAGTTGACCCCCTCGACGACGACGCGGTTCCTGGCCGGCAGCACCTTGAGCACACGACCTCGCTTGCCGCGGTCCTTGCCGGCCACCACGATCACGTTGTCGTTCTTGCGAACGGGCGTCTGGAGTCGAGACATCGTTCGAGCGTCCTCGGTCGGCCCCGCTGCGGCGGTCCCTACAGGACCTCCGGCGCGAGAGAGATGATCTTCATGAACTTTCGCTCGCGCAGCTCCCGCGCGACCGGGCCGAAGACGCGCGTGCCGATCGGCTCGTTCTGATCGTTCACGAGGACCGCCGCGTTTCGGTCGAAGCGAATGTAGCTGCCGTCACGCCGCCGCTGCTCCTTCCGCGTGCGAACGATGACGGCCTTGACGACCTGCCCCTTCTTGACGCCGGCGGCCGGCGCGGCCTCCTTCACGGACGCCGTGACGACGTCGCCCAGCCTGGCGTAGCGCCCGGTCGCCCCCCCGAGGGGATTGATGACCGCTATCTTGCGAGCTCCGGAGTTGTCCGCCACGTCAAGGACGGACTGCATCTGAATCATGGCCCTAGATCACTTCGGCGCGTTCGATGACGCGCGTCACCACGTAGCGTTTCCGCCGACTGAGCGGTCTCGACTCGACCATGGCAATCCGGTCTCCGACCTTCGCCGTGTTGGCCTCGTCGTGCGCCATGAATTTCGAGGTGCGGCGCTGGATCTTCCCGTAGACACCGTGACTCACGTGCCGCTCCACGGCCACGATTACACCCTGGTCCAGCTTGTCGCGAACGACGACGCCCAAGACTTCGCGCCCCTTACCCATCGCTATCCCCCGAGGCGGCCAGCTCCCGCTCGCGCAGCAAGGTCTTGATTCGAGCGCGGTCCCTGCGCAAATCGCGCATCTTGTGCGGCGCCTCGGCCTGGCCGGTCGACCGCTGGAGTCGCAGCCGGAACATCTCGTCGTCAATCTCGCGCTCCCGACGCGCGAGGTCGTCCGCTCCCAACTCTCGCAGCTCGGCAATCTTCGTCACCGGGCACCCGCCTCGCCGAACCGGGTCGTGAACCGGGTGCCGATGGGCAGCTTGGCAGCGGCGAGGGTCATGGCCCGCTCCGCGTCGGCCGCGCTGACGCCTTCCATCTCGAAGAGGATGCGGCCGGGACGCACGACGGCCACCCATTGCTCGGGCGCGCCCTTCCCCTTGCCCATCCGCGTCTCCTGAGGCTTCTTGGTGATCGGCTTGTCCGGAAAGACGCGGACCCAGATCTTCCCGCCGCGCTTGATGAACCGTGTCATCGCGACGCGCGCGGCCTCGATCTGCCGATCCGTCATCCAGCACGGCTCCAGGGCCTTGAGTCCATAGTCGCCGAACGACACGGACGACCCGCGCCACGCCTTCCCCGCCATGCGGCCACGGTGCTGCTTGCGATACTTGACCTTCTTCGGCATCAACACGATGCGTCACCTCGGTCCCTGCAGACGCGCCCCGCGACGGGGCGCCCGGTACTCCTCTTCGCGACCCACCTGCGGTTCGAGCCGCTCGCCCTTGTAGAGCCAGACCTTGACTCCGATCACGCCGTAGGTGGTCCGGGCCTGTGCGAATCCGTAGTCGATGTCCGCTCTGAGGGTCTGCAGCGGAAGCTGCCCGTGCAGGTACCATTCCGAGCGCGCGATCTCCGCGCCGTTGAGACGGCCGCCCACCCGCACCTTGATGCCGCGCGCCCCGAAACGAAGGCCCGATTCGACCGCCTTGCGCATCGCGCGCCGGAAGGCGACCCGCTTCTCGAGCTGGAGCGCGACCGACTCGCCGATCAACTGCGCGTCGAGCTCCGGCTTCTGGATTTCCTGGATGTTGATGAAGACCTCGCGGTTGGTGCGTTTCTGGACCTCGGTCTTGAGCTTGTCGACCTCCGTCCCCTTCCTGCCGATGATGATGCCGGGACGTGACGTGTAGATGTCGAGCTTCAGCTTGTTGGCCGCCCGCTCGATCTCGATCTTCGAGACGCCCGCATGGGAGAAGCGGGACTTCAGGTCGCGCCTGAGAGCCAGATCCTCGTGGAGCAGCTTCGCGTAGTCGCGGTCGGCGTACCAGCGCGAACGCCACGTCTTGTTGAAGCCGAGGCGGAATCCGTACGGATGTACCTTCTGTCCCATGACCTAGTCCGCCTCCGCCTCGGGCGCGTCCGTACGGCCCACGCGAGCCACCGTGGCCACCTCGGGGCGTTCCCGCACGACGACCGTCAGATGCGATGTGCGCTTCAGTATCCGAAACGCGCGGCCCTGCGGTGCGGCTCGGATGCGCTTCAGCGTCGGGCCCTGATCCGCGTGACACGCCCAGACCGAGAGTCGCTCGACGTCGCCGCTCGCGCCCTCCTGCTGCTGGGCGTTGGCAACGGCGGAGAGCACCGTCTTCTCCACGTCCTTGGCCACGCTCCGGGGTGAGAACCGCAAGGTGGCGAGCGCCGCGTCCACGTTCCTTCCGCGAATGAGGTCGAGCACCAGCTTCGCCTTCTGCGCCGACGTCCTCACGTACCGGGTCGTGGCCCGTCCCTCGATCATCGGCCGCCTCCGGACTTGCCGACCGAGGCCGCCTTCTCGCTCTTCGTCCGGTGTCCCCGGAACAGGCGGGTGGGGGCGAACTCGCCGAACTTGTGGCCCACCATGTTCTCGGTCACGTACACGGGGACGAACTTCTTGCCGTTGTGCACCGCGACCGTGTGTCCGACCATCTCGGGCACGACCGTGGACCGGCGCGACCACGTCTTGATGACCTTCCGGTCGCCGCTCCGGTTCATCGTCTCGATCTTCTCGAGCAACGGCAGATCGACAAACGGCCCCTTCTTCAACGAACGGCTCATGAAGGCCTCATCCCTGGTGCGAACGCTCCTGCGCCGGCGGTCGCCGCCGGCATTCTCCCTGCCGCTGACCCGGAAACCGTCGCCCGCGGCTCCGATTCCCGCCCAACCGTCCCCTGCAGGAGTCCGCACCGTTCCACGGCGCAGACTCCTAGCGCTTCTTCTTTCTCGAGATGATGAAGCGATCCGACGGCTTCTTCTTGCGGGTCTTGTACCCCTTCGTCGGCACGCCCCAGGGAGAGACCGGGTGCCGGCCACCGGCGGCGTGCCCCTCCCCGCCGCCCAGCGGATGATCCACCGGGTTCATCGCGTTGCCGCACACGTGCGGACGGCGGCCGCGCCAACGCTGGCGGCCGGCCTTGCCTATCCGGACGTTCTCGTGATCCACGTTGCCCACCTGGCCGATGGTCGCCAGACAGCGCGGCATGATCAACCGCGTCTCTCCGGACGGCAGCCGCACGGTGACGTACTTGCCTTCCTTGGCCACCACCTGTACGGACGACCCGGCGCTGCGGGCGAGCTGCCCCCCTTTGCCGGGTCTCAGCTCAACGTTGTGCACCTGGGTCCCGAGCGGTATGTTCGCCAGCGGCAGCGTGTTGCCCGGCAGAATGTCGACCCTGTCGCCGGCGATCACCACGTCGCCGACCTTGACCCCGACCGGATGCAGGATGTAGCGCTTCTCGCCGTCGGCATAGCTGACCAGTGCGATGCGCGCCGAACGGTTGGGGTCGTACTCGACCGTCGTCACCCGGGCCGGGATGTCGCGCTTGTCCCGCTTGAAGTCGATGATCCGGTAGGCGCGCTTGTGCCCTCCGCCGCGCCACCAGATCGTGATCTCCCCGTGGTTGTTGCGCCCACCCGACTTCTTCAGCGGTCGGATCAGAGGGCGGTAGGGCTTGTCCGTCGTGATCTCTTCGAACGTCGGCACGCTCTGGAATCGACGGGCGGCCGACGTCGGCTTGTACTTGCGAATCCCCATCTTGACGCACTTTCCCCGGTGTCGGCCCTCAGGCGCCTTCCAGGAACTCCGGCACCTGCTCTCCGGCGCGCAGGCGGACGTAGGCCTTCTTCCAGTCCGGCCGCTGCCCGGCGAAGCGCCCCTGGCGCTTGATCTTGCCATGCATGATGGCCGTCCGCACCGACTCCACCTTCGTGTTCAGCAAGTGCTCCACGGCCCGCTTGATCTCGACCTTGGTGGCGTGGAGCGCAACCTTGAAGACGAGAATCTGGCCGGCCTCCCGCAGCACGGTCGTCTTCTCCGTGATGAGCGCCGCCCGAATGACGTCCGTCTGCTTCATTGCTCCAGCACCCGCGCCAGATGCTCCACGGCGGCCCGACTGGCGATCACGCGCCCGGCGACCATCACGTCGCGCGCGGTAAGCCGATTCGAGGCGACCACGCGCACCCCGGGCAGGTTGCGTGCCGCCTGCTCCAGGCGTTCGTCCGGGTGAACGTCGACGAGGACGGCGCCCGCGTCCACGCCCAGTCGTTCGAGCAGCGCGGCCGCCTCGCGCGTCCGCGGCCGTTCGGACTCGAGCGCAAACTCGTCGATGACGATGACGCCGTCGTCGCCGAGACGCTGCCGCAGTGCGGAACGGAGCGCGCCGCGAACCATCTTCTTGGGCAAGGGGTACGCGTAGCTGCGCGGCTCCGGACCGAAGACCGTCCCCCCACCCCGCCAGAGCGGGTTGCGGGCCTCGCCGACGCGCGCGCGGCCGGTCCCCTTCTGCCGCCACGGCTTGCGGCCGGTCCCACTCACGCGGCCCCGCGTCAGGGTGGCGTGCGTCCCGCGCCGCCGGCTGGCCTCCTCGTGCACGACTGATTCCCAGATCAGCGCACCGTGCACACGACCGGCGAAGACCTCGTCGCTGAGGTCGAGGGCACCGACCCTCTCGTTCTGACCGTTGACCACGTCAATCGTCATCGCGTCCATCCGACAGGCCGGGGCTCCCGCGCGGCAGAGCTCGAACTCCCCCACGCGCGGCGCGCCGCCGCTACCTGCCCTTCCGTCTGCCCTTCGGCGCTTCCTCCACCGGCTTCGCCGCCGGCTGTCGCCTCGGCGCGATCGCCTTGCGAATGACGACGTAGCCGCCGGGCGCACCCGGCACCGCCCCGTTGACCACGAGGCGGTGATTCTCGACGTCGACGGCGATCACCCGCAAGTTGCGGACGGTCACCCGATCACCGCCCATCCGACCCGGCCCGCGCATGCCCTTCAGGACGCGCGACGGGTAGGAGGATTGACCGATGGAGCCCGGGGCGCGGTGGAACATCGAGCCGTGCGTCGCCCGCCCGCCGCCGAAACCGTGCCGCTTCACGACGCCCTGGAAGCCGCGGCCGCGACTGAGCCCGCACACGTCCACCTGGTCGCCCTCGGAAAACAGCGACACGAGCACCTGCTCGCCTGCCTCGGGCGCCTGACCGTCGCCGTCGGCGATTGCCACTTCTCGCCGGATGCGTGTCGGCGGGACGCCGGCCCGGGCGTACAGGCCCGCAACGGGCTTCGAGACGCGCACCGCGCGGTCCTCGACCAGCCCGATCTGCGCCGCCTGGTAGCCGTCGCGGTCCACGTCCTTCCGGCGGACGACGACGCACGGCCCGGCCGTGAGCACCGTCGCGGGCTGCGCGGCCCCGTCCGTGCGAAACACCTGCGTCATGCCGACCTTGCGGCCGATGATTCCCGTCACCATCACACCGGCCCCCGACGCCCAACCTGGCCGACCACGCTACCCGTGCTCCTTGCCGAACGCCTTGATCTCGACGTCCACGCCTGCCGGCAGGTCGAGCTTCATGAGCGCGTCGACGGTCTGGGACGTCGGCTCGAAGATGTCGATCAGTCGCTTGTGCGTGCGAATCTCGAACTGCTCGCGCGACTTCTTGTCGACGTGCGGCGAGCGCAGGACCGTCCACTTGTTCTTGTCCGTCGGCAGTGGAATCGGACCCGCGAGCCGCGCGCCGGTTCGCCGGGCCGTATCGACGATCTCCGTCGCGGACTGGTCCAGGACGCGATGGTCGTAGGCCTTCAACCGGATCCGAATCTTTTCGCTGAACGTCGCCATCGTGCGGTGCATCCCGCCTGAGAGGTCCGAGCTCCGCCCGCAGGGGCTTTCTCGGGTCCAGGCCTGTTACTCCACGATATCCGTGATGGTTCCCGAGCCGACGGTCCGGCCGCCTTCCCGAATCGCGAACCGAAGCCCCTTCTCCA
>JAGWAJ010000045.1:2510-17840 GCA_021296475.1 Acidobacteriota bacterium | reverse complement strand
CCCCCGGTCTCGCCGCCCGTCGTGCCGGCGGGCCGGCGGGCCGCTCATTCGGGCGCGTCGTCGCCGCCGCCGGCGGCTGCCCGCCTGCGCAGCGTGGCGACCGTCGCGCCGAGGTGCGATTCGGGCGCGTCGCGGAAGGCGGCGACGAGCGGATGCCGGGCGAGCGTCGCGTGCACGGCGGCGCGCTGCACGCCGATCCCCCTCCCGTGCACCAGGCGGACCTCTCGCAGGCCGGCCTCGGCCGCGGCCCGGACGTACTCCGTGACGACGGAACGGACGTCGCGCGGCGCGAAGGTGTGAAGGTCGAGCTCCGCCTCGATCGGCACCTCGTGCGGCGGGTCATGGTCGTTCATACTTCGCCGTTACCTGGGTCGTGATGCCGCCGCGGACCGAGAAGTCGCCCACCACCGTCATCCGCCGGGGCGCGCACGCTGCGACGAGGTCGTCGAGAATGCGGTTGGTGACGTTCTCGTAGAACATGCCGCGGTTCCGGAACTCGATCAGGTAGTACTTGAGCGCCTTGAGCTCGATGCACCGCTCGTCCGGCGTGTACGCGATGCGGATCTCGCCGAAATCCGGGAGGCCGGTCTTGGGACACAGCGCCGTGAACTCGGGGCAGCGGATGAGGATCTCGTAGTCGCGCTCCGGACGCGGGTTCGGGAAGGTCTCGATCGCTGCTTCTGCCATGCGCTCCGTGCTCCGGCCAGAGGGATTCTAGCAAGGTCCGGATCGCAGCCTGTACCGGGCTTCCTAGGCCCGACACAGGATTGACACCGGAAACACGGGCGGGCTACTGTACGGTGCGCCCGCGGGGGGCGCACGCTCGGGGGGCCGACCGTCGCGCGGGGGCTGCCGGGCCGGCGACTACGTCCAGCGCAGGTTGGGGGGCACCCATGGCTGAAGCAGCTCCACGGATGGGCAAGACCGCACTGTTCGCGCACTTCGCGGACGAATTCGACCTTCCGCGAACGACGGTGCGGAAGATCTTCGACGAGTTGCAGACACTGTCGGAGAAGGAGCTGAAGAAGTCCGGCGAGTTCACGCTGCCGGGGATGGTCAAGCTGGTCGTCCAGAAGCGGAAGGCGCGGATGGGCCGCAACCCGGCCACCGGCGAGGCCATCAAGATCCCGGCCAAGACGGTGGTGAAGGCTCGCATCGCCAAGCCGCTCAAGGACTCCGTGCTGCCCAAGAGCCGCACGCGCGCTCGTAGCACCCGCGCGACGAAGTAGGTCCGGCGTCTGCCGGGCGGGGTTGCGGCGGGGGGCCGCGGAGCGGACCCTCCGCGGCGTCCTCCCGGAAGCGATCCCCTCGCTCCCCGCCGGCACCATCCGCGAGGCAGGGCGTTCGCGGGCCGCTCCCCACCGTGGCCCCGTCGAGGCGATGCGTGCCGGCGGCCCGGTCGCCCGATCGCGGCGCCCCGCCGGGCGGAGCCCTGCCGTGGAGGCTGAATCACCGTGCCCCGGTCCGAAACCCAGGTGCTGATGCCGCAGCTCGGCGAGTCGATCGCCGAGGGCACCATCGTCCGCTGGATGAAGCAGGCGGGCGACGCGGTCGGCCGCGACGAGCCCCTTTTCGAGATCTCGACCGACAAGGTCGACGCGGAGATACCGTCGCCGGCGTCCGGCGTGCTGGCCGACATCCGCGTCCAGGCCGGCGAGACCGTGCCCGTCGACAGCGTCGTCGCGGTTATCGCCGGTGCGCGGGACGCCGCCGCCCCGGGCGCGGAGACGCCGGCCGCGGATGCCCCCGCCGCAGGGGCCGACCGGGCGTCGTCGGCGCCTCCGCAGACCCCGACTTCCCGCACGCCCGGCTCCGGATCCGTGTCGGCCGACGGCGAGCGTCCGTTCCGGGTCTCGCCTCTCGTCCGCCGCCTGGCGCGCGAGCACGGCCTCGACGTCGCCGAGGTGACCGGCACCGGCTCCGACGGGCGCGTCACCCGGGACGACATCCTGCGGCACGTCGGGGCCGGCGCCGCGGAGCCGGCGGCGCCCGGCGTCGAGAACGAGGCCCCCGCCGCGGCCTCCGCCGCTCACGGCGTCGAGGACGAGGACGGCGCGCGGGTCGAACCGTTGTCCGTCGTGCGGCGGCAGATCGCCGATCACATGGTGCGCAGCCGCCGGACGTCGGCGCACGTGCACACCCTGTTCGACGTCGACTTCTCCCGCGTGGCGCGCCTGCGGGCGGAGCACCGCGAGGCATGGGCCGCCGCGGGCGTTCGCCTCACCTACCTGGCGTTCGTCGCCCGCGCGGCCGCCGCCGCGCTCGCGGAGGAGCCGCTCCTGAACGCCGCGATCAGCAACGACGGCCGGCGCATCGTCTACCGGCGCGACGTCAACCTCGGCATCGCCGTCGCGCTCGACGAGGGGCTCATCGTGCCGGTCATCCGGCGGGCGGACCGGCAGAGCCTCGCCGGGCTCGGACGCGCGATCGCCGACGCGGCGGCCCGCGCGCGCGCCGGCGCACTCACGCCCGACGACGTCAGCGGGGGCACGTTCACCATCACCAACCCGGGCTTGTTCGGGTCGATCCTCGGCCTCCCGATCATCAACCAGCCCCAGGTGGCAATCCTGTGCGTCGGTGCCGTCGAGCGGCGTCCGGCCGTCGTCGACGATGCGGGGACCATCGGGGCGCAGACGCGGTGCTACCTGACGCTCGGATTCGACCACCGCCTGATCGACGGGGCGGTGGCCGACCGCTTCATGGCCCGCGTCAAGGCGGGGCTCGAGTCGTTCGCCGCGGACCTCGTCGCGCTGCCATAGCCCACCGTCGTCGCCCGAAGGCTTCCCTCGGTGCCCAACCCACCCTCCGGGAGTCCGCACCGCTCGACGGCGCAGCCGCATGCGCCGCGGGTGCCCCGGATGCCGCCCGAGCCGACCCGCCGTCCGGACCCGTCGCCGAGCGAGACCCGGCCGCCGCTCGAAGTCGAGCGCCTCGGCGTCGTCGACTACGACGAGGCAACCGCGTTCCAGCAGGAGCTCGTCGCGCGGCGGCAGGAGGATGGCATCGAGGACCGGCTGCTGCTGCTCGAGCATCCGCCCGTGATCACGCTCGGCGTCGGCGCGCGCGGAAGCCGGCAGAACATCCTCGCCGCCGCCGCGGAGCTCCGCCGCCGCGGCGTGGACGTCCGCGCCGCCCGCCGCGGCGGCGACGTCACCTACCACGGTCCCGGGCAGCTCGTCGGCTACCCGGTCCTGCGCCTGGCGCCGGACCGGCGCGATGTCCACCGCTACGTGCGCGACCTCGAGGAGGTCCTGATCCGGACCGCGGCGCGCTTCGGGGTGACCGCGTCTCGGGAGCCGGGCCTGACCGGCGTCTGGGTGGGCCGCGACAAGCTCGCCGCCATCGGCGTCCGTTTCTCACGCTGGGTCACCAGCCACGGCTTCGCCCTGAACGTCACGACCGACCTCGCCCACTTCGATCTGATCCGGCCCTGCGGGATCGACGGCCGGGGCGTGACCTCGCTGGCCGCCCTGACCGGCCGCGCGATCTTGGTCGACGAGGTCGCGGCGGTGGCCGCGGAGTGCTTCGCCGCCGTGTTCGAGCGCGCAATTCGCGACGCTCGGCCCACCGCCGGCTAGCCAGGCTAGCCGTGCTCGCCGGCCCGTTCGGTGTCGGCGAGCCCGTTCCGCAGGCATGCGCGCTCGTGGGCCGTGAGCGGTGGCTCCACGACTCGCGCGATGCCCTCCGCGTCGAGGCGCACCGGAGCCGCCACGGCGCGGCCCCGCGCGCCGAGGTCGCCGTCGTGCACGACGAAGCAGGAGGGGTTGCGCGCCGTCCGCTCGGCGAGCGCGGCCACGATACGCGCCGCCGCGGCGGCCAGCGCATAGGGCCCCGGGGGCCAGAGGAACGGCGTCCGCGTTCCCGCGTGGGCAAGCCGGGTGTCTGGCAGCAGCTCCACCAGCCGCTGGCCGGCGACGGTCGCCTGCCCCCACGGCACGACCAAGTGACGGGGCGGGACCCCGGCGACGGTCAGCGCGACCTCGGACGCGGGGCAGCCGATGTCGAGCGCGACGACGGCGGTGACGGCGGCGCGCAACGCCTCCGGCGCCGTCCCGAACACGCGCCGCGCCGGGAGGTCGAGCTCGGCGACTGCGCGCTCGACGAGCCGGCGGTGCGAGGCGCCGGCGCAGAGGACTGTCGCGCCCGAACGCCCGGCGCCCAGGCGATCGAGCAACGCGAGTCCCGCGTCGTCGGTCCACTCGGTGTCCGGGGCCGCGGCCGGCCCCGCGAGGAGCACGACGTCGGCGCCGGCCGCGGCGGCGACGTCGCCGTGGGCGGTGATGCGTGTGCCGAAGCGGTCGAGCGGTGCCGACTGGCGGATGTCGAGCGCCTTGCCGGCCGCAACGTCGGCCGCTTCGTCGACGAGCCGGACCGAGCGTACGCGGTCGCGGGCGGCGATCGTCTGTGCGAGCGCTCCGCCCAGCGTGCCCGCTCCGACGATGGAGACGACAGACATTGCGGTCGCGGGTATTCTAGTGTTCAGACCTCGCCCGGGTTGCGGCGCCGCCGCCCCGGGCCTCGGGCGCCGCCGGATGGCCGGCCGGGCCGCAACGATGGACCACGCTTCCAACCTGTCCGGCAAGGCCGCGGTCGTCACCGGGGCGTCGCGCGGCATCGGGCTCGCCGTCGCGGAGGCCCTCGTCGCCCGCGGCGCCGGGGTCGTGGCCTGCGGGCGCTCCACGGAGGCGCTGGCGGCGGCTGGGGAGCGGCTCGTGGAGCGCGCGGCGGGCGGCGCGGGGGGACGAGTGGAGACCTTTCGCGGCGACCTGCGCGACGAGGCGCAGGCCGAGGGCGCCATCGCCGCTGCGGCCGAGCGCCTCGGCGGTCTCGACATCCTCGTCAACAACGCCGGCGTCGGCCACTTCCAGGACTTCGCCGAGCAGGCCGTCGCCGACTGGCGCGAGGTGCTCGAGACCAACCTGCACGCCGTCTTCCTCTGCTGCCGGGCCGCAATCCCGCACCTGCGCCGTCGCGGCGGCGGCGGGTGGATCGTGAACGTCAGCAGCCTTGCGGGCAGCCACCCCTTCGCCGGGGCGGCTGCGTACTGCGCGTCCAAGGCCGGCCTCGACGCGTTCACGACGGCCCTGATGCAGGAGCTGCGGCACGACGGCATCCGTGTCGCGACCGTGGCGCCCGGCTCGGTCGGCACGGATTTCGGCGGCGGAGGACGGCACGCCGCGGCCCCCTGGAAGCTGACCCCTGCGGACGTTGCGCAGGTCGTCGTCGACTTGCTCGGCCACGCGCCGCGCAGCCTTCCGAGCCGCGTCGAGTTGCGGCCGTCGCAGCCGCGCCGGTGAGGACGGTGCCGATGTCGAGCGCGGCAGAACCGGCGCCGCTCGGCCCCGAGTGGCAGTTGCGGGCCGACCCGCAGGGCGGCCGCGCGGCGGTGCTCCGCTTGCGGCCGGACATGGTTCGGACGCTGGGGCGGGCTACCATTGCCGACCTCGTCGTCGACGCGCCCCTCCTCTCCCGCGTCCACTGTCGCCTCACGGCCCACGCCGACATGCTGCTGGTGGAGGATCTGCGGAGCACGAACGGGACGTACGTCAACGGCCGCCGCGTCGAGCGCGCCGCGCTCGGGGACGGGGATCGGTTGACGGTGGGGCGGGTGGAGTTCGCGGTCTCCCGGCACTCCGCCGCCAAAGCCGGCTGAGCGGCGCGGGGGCCCGCGTTCCGGTGGCCCTACGACTTGGCGGGCCGCGCACGGCATGGCGCGCGGCTCACGGAATCGCGTTGCCGATCCAGGCGATCAGCGCCTCGGCGACGCGCGGCGCCACCTGCTTGTCGGGCAGGGTGTCGTACTCCGCGACGCCTCCCGTGACGGCCGGGACCAGCAGGTGGTTGACCCCCGCGACCGGGACCACGTCGACCGTGGATCGCCCGCGGTCGCGCACCAGCTCCGCGAGCCGCTCCGCATGGTGGGCCGGCACCTCCCGGTCGAGCTCGCCGTGCAGCACCAGGATCGGCTGCCGCATGCGGCGGATCGAGTCGCGCGGGTCGTAGCGCAGCAACGACCGGAACCATGGCGTGTCGGCCTGGCGCCGGAGATCGTCGGGGATGCCCTCCCACGACCCGTCGCGGACGAGGGCGGCGTGCAGCCGCCGCTGCAGCGCGACCCGCTCCCGCCGCTCGGCCGGCGCCGCCGCAATGCGCGTCAGCTCCGCCCGCTGCCGCTCGAGGACCAGCTCCTCGCCGGCGACCCCGGGCGCGGCGAGGAGCGCGACGGCGCCGATCCGGCGCTCGCGGGCCGCGGCGGCGAGCGCGATCCAGCCGCCCTCGTCGTGACCGACGGTGGCGATGCGGTCGCGGTCGGTGTCGTCGCGGCGATCCCGCAGGTAGCGCACGAGGTCGCGCACGTCCTCCGCATAGTCGCGCAGGCGGGCCGACTCGGGACGCCCGCCGCTCTGCCCGACGCCGCGCGGGTCGTAGCGGACGACCAGATAGCCCGCCTCCGAGAGCGCCGCGGCGAGCTGGGCGAGGATCGGCACCCCGGAGAGGGTGCCGTCGCGGCCGGCGGACGTCGCGCCGGGCACGAGGACGACGGCGGGCCAGCCGGCGGGCGGAGCGTCGCGCCCCACCGGCGTCGTCACCGTGGCCGCCAGGCTGAAGCCGGACGCGCCGACGCGCACCACCTCGTCGCCGGGCAGGTGCGTGCCGCCGACGCGGCTCGACACGCGAACCACGTCCTGGCGGGCGATCTCGAGAGCGAGCGCAGGCAGGCTGACGCGGAGCAGACGCCGGCGCTCGTCGCTCCATACCTCCGCCGTCCGCAACTGTGCGTCGTTGAAGGTCAGGCGGTGGATTGCGGCCGTCAGCGTCCGCTCCGCCGTCCGCACCTCCTGCGTCGTGATGCTGTCGACGCGCGCGGTGATCTGCCCGCGCGGCGCGACGTAGATCGGGATCTCGTCGCCGGCCGCGGCGCCGGCCAGACGGACCGCCAGGGCCTCGTAGGCGGCGAAGACGAGGTCGGGGAGGACCACCGCGTCGGCGGCGACCGGATCGGCGCGGTTGATGCGCCGCGTGCCCTCGACCAGCTCGCTGTCGGCGCGGCCGGCGGCGAACGTCGTGCGCGCCGACAGCGGGGTGCCGCCCCGCGTGCTCTCGATGGTGAGCCGTCGCGGCCGCCAGGCATCGTCGTACGCCGCCTCGAAAACGAGGATCCGGTGATCGATCGGCGCCGCGAGCTGCCCCGTGGAGCGAATCACCCAGCCGTCGTCGGAGCGGGAGACGACCGTCTGCTCGAGGCCGATCGGCGTCGAGCGGAGGAAGATGTTGAAGGTCGCCGCGCCGGTCGCCGGCTCGGCGGCCGGCTGGGCCTCGGCGGCGCCCGCGGCCGCCAGCGCGAGGCCGGCCGTGAGCGCGAGCCGCAGTGGGAGCCGCATCGGGTCAGAATATCATCTGTGGCGTGCGGCCCGGCGCGTGTCCGCGCCCGCGGCCGGAGCGCGCGACCTGCGAACGATGGATCCGAGCCACTACCGAGCCCTGCGGGACGGCGCCGCCGTCACGGACCGATCGGACCGCGGCCTGATCGCCGTGCGCGGAGACGACCGGGCCGGCTTCCTGCAGGGCCTCCTGACGAACGACGTGGAAGCCCTCGCCGACGGCGACGGCTGCTACGCGGCCTGGCTCACCCCGCAGGGCCGCATGATCGCCGATCTCGACGTGGTGCACGCGGGCGATGCGCTGCTCCTCGACGTCGACGGCGGGGCGGCCGATGCGTTGCTCGCGCGCCTCGACGCCCTCGTCTTCACCGAGGACGTCCGCCTGGCCGACCTGAGCCGGGCCCGAGCCAGCCACGGCGTGCACGGGCCTCGAGCCGCGCAGGTGCTGGAGCAGGTGACGGGCGCCTCCCTGCGCGCCCTCCCGCCGAACCGGGGGTGCGCGGTAACCCTCGGCGGCGCGCCGGGGCGCGTCGCGCGCACCGATGCCCTGGGGATTCCCGGGTTCCACCTCTTCTTCGAGCGCGAGGCTTCCGGGACCCTGCGCGCGGCGCTCGTCGCCGCGGGGGCGACCCCGGCGGGGGACGAGGCGACGGAGGCGGTGCGCATCGAGTCGGGGCGGCCGCGCTTCGGGGTGGACATGGACACGGAGACGATTCCGCTGGAGGCCGGCATCGAGAATCGCGCGATCAGCATGGACAAGGGTTGCTACGTCGGGCAGGAGGTCATCATCCGCGTCCTGCACCGCGGCCAGGGCCGCGTCGCGAAGCGGCTCGTGGGGTTGACCCTCGGGTCGGGGGCCGACGCGGCCGTGCCCCTTCCCGGCACCGCCGTTCACCACGGCGGCGCCGCGGTCGGCCGGGTGACGAGCGCCGTCCGGTCGCCGGCCATGGGCGGGGTCGTCGGGCTCGGCTACGTCGCGCGGGCGCTCGCCGAGCCGGGCATCGAGGTCGCCGTGGGCGACGGCGAGGGCGACGCCCGGCAGGTCGCGCGGGTCACGCGCCTGCCCTTCGTCGAGCCGCGCGCCGGCTGAGGCCGCAGGGGCCCGCTTCAGCCGCCGCTACCCTCGATGACGTCCTTCACGGCCGCGAACACCTGGCGGGCCAGGTCCTGGGAGATGCGCTCCCGGATCGCGCCGCATTCCACGAGGACGGTCGCGCCTCCGGTTTCGATCGCGACATCCCACCGGTCGCGCGACAGCCCCTCCGGACGGTCGTCCACGACATCGGCCGGCGTCGCCCGCGTGTCCGCGTAGCCCGGCGCCACGCTGACCGCGATCGGCGCGCCGTTGATCAGCACGCGCGCGGCCTGGATGGAGTCCTTGGGAATGCGCCGCTCACCGTAGTGGAACGCCTCGTCGTCCGCGGTGAAGAACGTGAGGCCGTCGCCGGTCGGGAGCTCGGCCAGCACCACCTGGCCGCGGGCGGCGATCTCCTGCTGCTGCCGCTGGCGCTTGCGGCGGGCGCCGGTCAGCGAGGTCGCCAGTCCGAGCGCCACGAACAGCAGGAAGAGGGCGAGGACCGCGAAAACGACGTCGCGCACCATGCTCGGCGCCCATCGTACCAGACGCCCGCCGCGCGCGAACCGGACGCCCGCCGCGCGAATTGAATCCGTGCGTCGCGCCGGCTACGATCGTCGTCCCCGCTGCGCCATGGATTCCGTCATCGTCCACTATCAGGAGATCGCGCTCAAGGGCCGCAACCGGCCGTGGTTCGTCGAGCGCCTCGTGCGCAACCTGCGCGACGCGACCGCCGACCTCGACGTCGTGCGCGTCCGCGCGTTGATGGGGCGCATCGAGCTGATGCTGGGGCCGGCGGCCGACTGGGACGCCGTGCGCGAGCGCGTCGGGCGGACGTTCGGCATCGCGAACTTCGCGCGGGCGCGCCGGACCGACCGGGAGCTCGGGGAGCTGGCGGCGGCCGTCATCCGCGACCTCGGCGCCGGCGATGGGAACGGCGTCGCGGGACGTCCCCCGGACGCGGGCGACCGGGTGCGCTTCCGGGTGCGCGCGAGCCGGGCCGACAAGTCCTTCCCGTACACGTCGCCGGAGATCGAGCGGGAGGTCGGGGGGCGCATCAAGGAGGCGTGCGGCTGGCGCGTCGATCTCCGGCATCCCGACGTCGACGTACGGGTGGAGGTGCTCGCGGACCGGGTCTACTACTCGCTGGAGCGGTTTCCCGGCCTCGGGGGGCTGCCCTCCGGCGTGAGCGGCCATGCCATGTGCCTGCTGTCGGGCGGGATCGACTCGCCCGTGGCCGCGTTCCGCATGATGCGGCGGGGCTGCCGGGTCCGCTTCGTCCACTTCCACGCCTACCCGATCCTCTCGAGCGCGTCGCAGGAGAAGGCGCGCGAGATCGCGGCCCTGCTCACGCGCTACCAGCTCTCGTCGCGCCTCTATGTCGTCGCGTTCGGCGAGGTGCAGCAGCGGGTGGTCGTGTCGGCCCCGCCGCCCCTGCGCGTCGTGCTCTACCGCCGGCTGATGATGCGCATCGCGGAGCGGCTCGCGCGGCGCATCGGGGCGCGGGCGCTGGTGACCGGCGACGCCGTGGGGCAGGTCGCCTCGCAGACGCTGGACAACCTCGCCGTCATCGGCGACGTGGTGACCCTTCCGGTCCTGCGCCCGCTCGTCGGCTTCGACAAGGACGAGATCACGCGGGAGGCCCGGACGCTCGGCACCTACGAGACCTCCATCATTCCCGATCAGGACTGCTGCACGCTCTTCACGCCGAAGAGCCCGGCGACGCGGGCGCGCCGCGACGAGGTCGAGCGGGCGGAGGCGGCCCTGCCGATCGCGGAGCTGGTGGATGCTGCGGTGGCCCGCGCCGAACGACACGACTTCGTCTTCCCGGAGGGCGGTGGCCGGCGGACCGGGGAAGTGGGGGCGGCGTCCTGAGGCGCCCCAACGGGAGCGGCGGACGGGTGGCGCGGACCCAGGCGAACGGTTGCCTTGCAGGTTCGATGCCCCGGCAGGCAGGCAGGCAAGGCAGGCAGGCGGGGCGGGCAGGCAAAGGCAGGGCAGGCAGGCAAGGCAAGGCAAGGCAGGGCAGGCAGAGGCAGGCAGGGCAGGCAGGTGGACGGCGGCGGAAGGGGGCCCGATCCGATGGGGACCGATTCGAAGGGCTACGCCCACCCGGGGCTGCTGATCGCGCCGGACGAGCTTGCCGGCGTGCTCGCGCGGGCGCCCGCTGCGGCGGCGCGCCCGGGCGCGAAAGACGGCGGCCCTCCCGTCGTCATCGATCTGCGCCCGGCGGAGGCGTTCGCGGCCGGGCACATTCCGGGCGCCGTGCACCTCGACTTGTTCTGGCTGAGCCTGATCGACACGTCGCCGGCCCCCCTCGACGCGTTCCTGTGGATGATCGCCCACCTGCTCGTCACTCGCGGCGCGGGCGCCGAGCGGACCGTGGTCGTCTACGACGAGCAGTCGGGCATCCGGGCCGCGCGCGCGTTCTGGTTCCTGGAGCTCTTCGGCCATCCCGCGCCGCGGCTGCTCGACGGCGGCTTCGGCGCCTGGAGCGCGGCCGGCCACCCCGTGACGACCGAGGCCACCCCGCCCGCGCGCGCCGACTGGTCCGTGGGGCGCGTCGCGGCGCGTCTGGCGACGTGGCGGGACGTGCGGGCGGCGACGGGTGCGGCGGGCGCGGCGCGCGCCGTGCTGCTCGACACGCGCAGCACGGGCGAGCATCGCGGCACGGTCCGCCGCGCGCGGCGCGGCGGCGCGATTCCCGGCGCCGTGCACATCGAGTGGACCCGCAACCTCGACCCCTCCGGGGCGTTCAAGCCGGCCGCCGCCCTGCGGACGATGTACGAAGAAGCCGGCGTCACGCCCGACCGCGAGGTGATCACCTACTGCCAGGGCGGCTACCGCGCCGCGCACAGCTACCTCGCGTTGCGCCTGCTCGGCTATCCGCGCGTGCGGAACTACCTCGGGTCGTGGAAGGAGTGGGGCGACCGCGTGGACCTGCCGATCGAGCACCCCGCGGAGTGAGCTGCGGCCGCCCGGCTCAGTTCAGGCTCGCGACGCGGCGCCGGAGCGCCTTCACGTGCTCCCAGATCTCGGCGTGCTCGCCCTGTTCGCCGGAGCCGCCCTCGTCCTGGGCCTCCTCGGAAGGGCCGCCCGCGTCGGCCCGCGACGTGAAGCGCAGGTACGCCTCCAGGTCCCGAAGCGCGGTCGAGAAGTCGTTCAGGTGATAGGCGAGCAGGCCGCGGTCGCGGAGCTCGGTGAGCGCCGACGGGTCGAGCGCGAGCAGCAGCTCCGTGAGGGTGCGCGCCTGCGGGAACGAGCGCATGCGAACGTAGATGCGCTTCAGGTTGAGGAGCATCCGCAGCAGGATCTGCTGCTTGCTGGCGCGGGCGAGCAGCCGCCGGTCGAACGCCGCGTCGTCGCCGATGTGCTTCCTGAGCAGCCGCTGGCAGTCCGCTTCGTCGAGGACCGCCCCGCCGTGGAACGGGTCCAGGATGACGTGGTCGTCGCTGGCGGAAGGCCGGCCGGGGGCCTGGGGCAGACGCAGCAGGAAGTGGCCGGGGAAGTTGATGCCGTCCGCCCGCACGCCGGCCCGTCGCGCCACCTCGATGTAGACGAGGGCCAGCGTGATCGGGATGCCGGTGCGCCGCTCGAGCACCTGGTTCAGAAAGCTGTTGCGCGGGTCGTCGTAGGCCTTCGTGTTCCCGGCGAACCCCTGATCCTCGAAGAGGTAGCCGCTGACCGCGCGGACGCGCGCCATCGGCTCGGCGTCCGGCCCGAGCGAGGCGAGCCGTGCCGATACGGTCCGACCCATCCCGTCGAGCTGCTCCAGGTAGCGCTCCGCGTCGAGGCCCGGGTACTCCAGGCGGGCGATGAAGAGCGCCGCCGGCGCGAGGTCGGGGTCGGGACTCTTGGCGATCTCCGTGAACCGATGCACGAACTCGGATTCCGTCACCTGGCTCCGCCTCTCAGAACACGTAGCGCCCGCGCTCCACGACCTTGTCGGCGAGCGCGCGCCGGATGACGACGGTGTTGATCGGCGGCACCTTCAGGAGCCGCCGGAGGGCGGCGAGGTGCGTCCGCAACGCGTCGCCCTCCGCCAGCGCGGCGAGCGCGGAGCGGGCGCCGACCTCGATGCGCAGGGCGGCGTCGTTGACGTAGGCGCGGGCGGCCTCCACGTGCAGCCCGGCCTCCGCGGCGCCGGCCGCCGCGGCCCCGCCCGCGCGCACCACCGCGCTCTCGGCCGCGTAGGTGTCGAGCAGGTTGTCGGCGGCCGCCGACAGCACCTCCTGCTCGTCGCCGACCTTCTCGCCGTAGCGCTCGAGTGAGAGGCCGATCACGGCGAGGGCGGTCTTCTTGAACATGCCGACGGCGCTCCGCGCCGCGTCGAGCGGGGCGTCGCCCGGCTCGGGTGGCCGCGTCCCCGCCGTGAGCTCGTCCCGGAGCGCGCGCGCGGCGGCGACGAGCGGCAGCCTGCCCTTCGTCGCCAGGCGGATGAGGCGGCCCGGAATCAGCAGCCGGTTGATCTCGTTCGTGCCCTCGAAGATCCGGTTCACTCGGCTGTCGCGGTAGTGGCGCTCCGCCGGGTAGTCCCGGACGTAGCCGTTGCCGCCGTGGATCTGCACGTTCTCGTCGAGGACGTAGTGCAGCGCCTCGCTGCCGGCGACCTTGAGGATGGACGATTCCACGGCGTACTCCTCGAGGGCGTCGACGAGGGTGCGGTCCTCGTCCGAGCCGGCGATCGCGGCGTCGAGCAGGCCTGCCGTGCGGAACGTCATCGCCTCGACGGCGTAGGTCCGGACCGCCATCTCGCCGAGCTTGTGGCGGATCGCTCCGAAGCCGGCGATCGGCTTTCCGAACTGGCGCCGGTCCGCCGCGTACGCCGCCGCCTCGCCGATCGCGTGCCGCGCGCCGCCCACCGTCGACGCGGCGAGCTTGAAGCGGCCGTAGTTCAGCACGCTGAAGGCGACGATGTGTCCGCGGCCGATCTCGCCGAGCACGTTCCCGGCCGGCACCCGGGCGTCGCGCAGGATGACCGGCGTCGTGGACGAGCCGAGCAGGCCCATCTTGTGCTCCTCGGCGCCGCTCGTCACGCCCTCGAACGCCCGCTCCACGATGAAGGCGGTGAACCGCTCCCCGTCGACCTTCGCGAAGACGATGTAGACGTCGGCGAAGCCGCCGTTCGTGATCCACATCTTCTCGCCGTTCAGCACGAAGCTGCCGTCCGGCTGCCGCGTGGCGCGCGTCTTCGCGCCGAGGGCGTCCGACCCCGAGCCCGACTCGCTCAGGCAGTACGCGCCCACCGTGTCGCCGCTCACCAGCCCGGGCAGGTAGCGGCGCTTCTGGTCCTCGGTCCCGAAGGCGCGGATCGGCATGATGACCAGCCCGGTCTGCGCCCCGAAGGCGGTGCTGAACGACCCGGCATGACCGAGGCTTCCGGCGATCAGGGCCGACGAGACCTTGTCGAGCCCGACCCCGCCGTAGGCCTCCGGCACGTCCGTCCCGAGCAGTCCGAGCTCGCCGCAGCGCCGCAGGAGGCGGCGCGCGAGGTCCCAGTCCTTCGTCTCCAGGCGGTCGTTCTGGTCGATCACCTCGCGGGCGACGAACTCGTCCGCCGTGGCGTGGATCAGGCGCTGCTCGTCGCTCAGCCGCTCGGGCGTGAAGACCGTCTCGGGCGGCGTCGCCTCGAGCAGCCAGGTGCCGCCCGCGGGCGGCGCGGAGGTCGGGGGTGCAGCAGTGGTCATGATGGCCTCGTCGTCAGATCCGTTCGAAGATGCCGGCCGCGCCCATGCCGCCGCCCACGCACATCGTCACCATACCGTAACGCCCGTTCCGGCGCCGCAGCTCGTACAGCAACGTCGTCGTCAGCTTCGCCCCCGTGCACCCGAGTGGATGCCCGAGGGCGATCGCGCCGCCGTTCACGTTCAGCTTGTCGGGGTCGATCGGCAGCTCCCGCAGGCAGGCGAGGATCTGGGCCGCGAATGCCTCGTTCAGCTCCACCAGGTCGATGTCGTCCAGCGTCAGGCCGGCCAGCTTCAGCGCCTTGCGCATGGCCGGCACCGGCCCGATGCCGAACATCTCCGGCTCGACGCCGGCCGTGGCATACGTGACGAACCGTGCGAGCGGCGTCAGGCCCGCCTCCCGCGCGCGCTCGGCGGAGGTGACGACCACGGCCGCCGCGCCGTCGCTCGTCTGCGACGAGTTGCCGGCCGTGACCGACCCGCGGGCGTGGAACACCGGGCGGAGCTGCCCGAGCCGATCGAGCGACGTGTCGCGCCGCGGCCCCTCGTCGGTCGCGAAGGTGACCTCGCGCCGGCCGGGCCGGCCGCCGTTCCCGTCCGCCTCGGCCAGAGCGACGGTGAGGGGGACGATCTCCTCGCCGAAGCGGCCGGCGTCGATGGCCGCCACCGCGCGCTGGTGGCTGCGCAGCGCGAAGGCGTCCTGCTCCTCGCGCGAGACCTGCGATGTGTTGGCGTGGTTCTCGGCGACGAGGCCGGTGCTCAGGTAGACGTCCGGATAGTGGGTCACGAGCTCGGGGTTGGGGGCGACCTTGTGGCCGCCCATCGGCACGAGGCTCATCGACTCGGTGCCGCCGGCGACGATCGTCCGGGCCGACCCGCACATGATCCGTTCGGCCGCGAATGCAATCGACTGCAGGCCCGACGAGCAGAAGCGGTTGATGGTCACCGCGGACGCCTGGACCGGGATGCCGGCCCGGAGGCTCGCGATCCGCGCGACGTTCATGCCCTGCTCGGCCTCGGGCATGGCGCAGCCGAGGATGACGTCGTCCACCTCGGCGGGATCGATGCCCGGCGCGCGCCGCAGGCTCTCGCGGATCGCCGCCGCGGCCATCTCGTCGGGGCGCGTGGTGCGGAGCGTGCCCTTGGGGGCCTTCCCGGCGGCGGTGCGAACGGCCGAGGCGATGATGGC
>JAGWAJ010000045.1:0-2344 GCA_021296475.1 Acidobacteriota bacterium | reverse complement strand
CCGGCCGGGCGTGGGCCCACCCGACCGCCCCGACGCCCGCCGCGTACCGCGCCGGCTGGGTGACCAGTCCGATGTGTCCGGTACCGGGGAGCCGGGTGTGGCGGGCCCCGGCGATCGCGGCGAGGTACTCGAGGCTGCTGGCGACCGGTACCACGTGGTCGAGCCGTTCCTCCCCGGTGACGACCTGCGTCGGCGCGGCGACCCGGCGGCAGTCGGCCGCGAAGTCGACCCCGTGCACCAGGCGGACGCGCTCCGCCATGCGGCTCGCCACGAACGGATGCCGCGTGACGCGCCGCAGGTGCTGCCAGCCGAACGCGAGCCGGGCCCCGAGGGCCGGGATCGCCACCGCGATCTCCGGGTAGAGCCGGAACGGCGATGACAGGGCGAAGACCGGCGCCATCAGCCGCGGCGCCCGCAGGTAGCGCTCGACGCGGCACGGCGGCCGCCAGGCGGGCGCGGGCGGCGACGAGAGCGTCAGCGACGTGACGCGCTCGGGCCGGCGGGCCGCATAGTGCACCGCGATCCAGCCGCCGTAGGAGACCCCGCAGAGGGCGGCGCGCGTCAGGCCCGCGCGGTCGAGCAGCTCGTCGATCCAGTCGACGAAGCTCTCGAAGCCGGCCTCGGGATCCATCTCCCGGAGGCCGCCGACGTCGCCGGGGAGCGACGCGGTGAGCACCCGGCAGCGCTCGGCCAGCGCGTGCACGGTGGGCTGCAGCCACTCCCAGCGTCCCTGGATGCCGGGGACGAGCACCAGCGGCGGGCCGGAACCGACGTCAATCATGGCGGAGCCGGGTCTCCACCCTCAGTTCCGGAGCGTCTTGCCGGTCTTCAGCGTGTGCGCCATCCGTTCCTGGGTCTTCGGTTCGCCGCACAGGCTGAGGAACGCCTCGCGCTCGAGGTCGAGCAGGTGCTGCTCGCCGACCGGCATCGCGTGCGGGATGTCGCCGCCGGCGAGGATGCGGGCGAGCTTGCGCCCGATGAGCGCGTCGTGATCGCTGATCCGTCCGCCCCGCCAGGCGAGGTGGACGCCGAGCTCGAGGGCGGCGCGCGTGTCGGGGCCGCCGGCGATGACGGTCCGCGCCGGCGCCGGCGGCTGGTACGCAGGCGCGAGCGCCAGCGCGAGCGACCTGGCGTCGCCGAGCAGCCGCTCCCGGTTCATGGTCACCCCGTCGGCGTCCCGCAGGAGACCGAGGCGCCGCGCGTCGGCGGCGCTCGTCGAGACCGTCCCGAAGCCGATCAGCTCGAACGCGCGCTGCACGAACGGCAGGAGGTCCGCGGCGCCGGGCGGCGCGGAGTCGACGAAGCGCGCCAGGAGCTCCTTCGTCCCGCCCCCGGCCGGGATCAGGCCGACTCCCACCTCGACCTGTCCCATGTACGTCTCCGCCGCCGCCTGCACCCGGTCTCCGTGGAGGGCGATCTCGCAGCCGCCCCCGAGGGTGAGGCCGGCCGGGGCGACGACGACCGGCACCGCGGCTCGGCGCAGGCCGACGACCGCCGCCTGGAACGCGCGGACCATCTGGTCGATCTCGTCCCAGTTCTCCTCCTGCGCCTCGAGCAGCACGAGCATCAGGTTGGCGCCGGCGGAGAAGTTCACCGCGTCGTTCCCCACGACCAGCGCCTCGAAGTTGCGCGCCGCCTCCGCCGCGCCGGCGGTCAGCATCTCGACCGCGTCTCCACCGAGGGTGTTCATCTTCGAGTGGAACTCGACCGCCAGCACGCCGTCCCCGAGGTCGACGAGGCTCGCGCCGGCGTTGCGGCGAACGACCGCCCCGCGATCGCGCGCGCTGCGCAACACCTCGAGCCCGACCCCGGCCGGCGGCAGGCGCCCCGCGCGGAAGCGGCCCGGTGCGCCCGGGGCGGGCGGGGCGCCGGGGGAGGGATCGCCGGGCTCGCGCACCAGCGCCGGCGGATCCTCCACGCCGCACGCCTCGAGCACCGTGCCGGCGCCGATGGCGTCCCAGAGCTCGAACGGTCCGAGCTCCCAGCCGAAGCCCCAGCGCATCGCGCGGTCCACGTCGTCGATGGAGCGGGCGACCCGCGGCGCCACCTCGGCCGCGTAGACCAGGGTGGGGCCGAGCGTCGCGCGCAGGAACGCGCCGGCGCGCCCGCCGTCGGTGAACAGGGTGCGGACACGCTCGCCGAGGTCGTCGACGACCTGCGCCGCCTCGAGCGCGGGCAGCGCCGGAGCCCGCTGCTCCCGGTACTCCAGCGACTCCGTGTCGAGCGCCAGGATCGTCCGCCGGCCGCGTTCGCCCGCCTTCTTGTAGAAGCCCTGCCCGGCGCGCGCCCCGATCAGGCCGCGCTCGATCATGCGGGTTGCGAGCGCCGGCAGCGCGAACGCGTC
>JAGWAJ010000044.1:10177-28308 GCA_021296475.1 Acidobacteriota bacterium | reverse complement strand
ATTCGAACCCACGTGCCGGTTTCCCGACAAGACGCTTTCGAGGCGCCCCCGTTACGACCACTTCGGTACCTCTCCGCAACCGGGCGTCCTCCAGTTTACGCCGCTTCACCCGCTCCCGTCAGCCCGACCGCGATCTCACGGCTGCGGGACCTCGTCGATCCAGACGCGAATCCGCCGGTCGTCCTCGCGCACCCGCACGATGTCGCCGCGCAGCTCGCCCAACCGGTCGAGGGCGGCGCGCAGGTTCAGGCTGTCCCCGTCGCCGGAGAGCAGGGCGTCGACCACCGCCACCGGCAGCCGCATCTCGGCCGTCTCGGCCTCGCCGCCACGTGCCATCCGGACCTCGATCTCGTCCCCGGACCGCGCAACGCGCACGATGTCGTCTTCGTGCTCGATCGTGATGAACTCGGCGTCACCCGCGTCCATGAGCTGGCTCCACATCTTGCGCACGGCGGGGATGCTGACCGACACTCCGGTGTCCGTGAGCTGGATCGCACCGCCGCCGATCCGCTCCGGAGGAATCATCGAAGCCAGCACCTCGGCGGCCGCGAGCGGGAGATTGACGCTGACGTTGCCTTCCTCGGCGCCGCCGACGACCTCGACATGAATCCAAGGTTGCGGGGCGTCCTGCGCAAGCGGCAGACCGCCGAGACACAAGAGCGCCGCGGCTGCGACGGCGACGCGCGCACGAGCATGCATGAGTTCCTCCCCGGATCGCACCGGTCGCGCCTCGCCGCGCCGGTCCCTGTCCACGGTAGACGAAGCACCGCCGCCCGCGGTTCGCACCGGGGTCGGGTCGCGTGACCGCGGTGCGCACGCCGCCCCGCCGCCGGCCGTGCAACAGCGCATGGCTGGCGTGTGCGATCTTCGCATACGCTGGCGCCTGCGCGCCGGCCGCGGCCCAGGAGCGGGTGAGCTTCCACACGGACGTCACGATCTACGGCGACAACACCGAGTTCCACAACCGATTCCGGGACGGCGAGACGCTGCTGGGAACGGCGGGGACCTTCGCGGTCGACATCGCGGTGGGGGACAGAGCCGTCTTCCGGGGCGGCCTCTTCCTCAACCACCGCATCGGGTCGGCGAGGTTCGCCGAGCAGTGGCGGCCGGTCTTCAGCCTCACGGTCGACAGCGGGCCGTCGCGGTTCATCTTCGGCACGCTCGACACCGGTCCGGACGAGGGCGTCGTCGGCCCGGATCTCGGCGGTCCGCACGGGCTCATCCCGCCGCTCCAGGTGGAGACTCTCGCCTACACCCGCCCGCACGAGGGCGGGCTCCAATGGCAGCTCGACGCGTCACGGATCGAGCAGGACGCGTGGATCAACTGGCAGCGACTCAACACCGCCGAGCACCGGGAGCGCTTCGACGCCGGCCTGCGCGGGCGGCTGCCGCTCGGCACGCCGTTCCCGATGGCCGTCGGCTACCAGTTGCACCATGTGCACGAGGGGGGGCAGCTCTTCGACCCCGGCCCGGTCGCCGACAGCTTCGCGGGCGGCCCCGGTCTGGTGGTCGAGCCGCCCATCGGCTTCTTCGACGCCTCGTCCGTCGAGGCCTACCTGATGTGGTCGAAGCACGTCCCGGACCGCGCCGACCCGGAGGCCGGCTCGCACGGCCACGGGCTCTTCGTGCGGGCGGCGGCGGAGAAGCACGGCTGGCGGGGGCACTTCATCTTCTGGAGCGGCTGCCTCTGGCTGAAGGACGAGGGCGACCTCAACTACGGCTCGCGCTTCCCGGACGGCTCGGTCTTCCGGCCGACCCGCCACTACGGCGAGGTCGGCCTGGCGAGGGTCTTCTACGAGGCCGAGGGCGTGTCGCTCGAGGGATCCGCCCGCGCGCACCGCATCGAGAGGGACTACAACTACTCGTTCCGCGTGCTGGCGCGCGTGCACTTCGACTTCCCGCTCCGCGGCCGCTGAGCGCTCGTCGGGCACCGGCAGGCCGGGGGCTGCACGGCGCGGCGTTTTGTGGCACACTTGAGGAACGGACTTTCCGCGACCGGGCGCGGCGGCCTCGTCCGATTCTGGGCGCCGGACGGGCCGGGCGGGTTGGGACCCGCCGTGTGGGGCACGCCCAAGCAAGGAGGTGATCCAGTGGACGATTCCAGTACCTGTCCGAGGGAGGTGGCGTCCTCGTAGGGGCCTCCAGCGTAACGCTGTGGCGTAACGACGGGGGACCCCGACAGCGGGGGAAACCCAACGCCACCGACACGGACACGAAGGGCTCCGGTCCGCGGGATCGGGGCCCTTTTTCTTTGCCTCGTTGCCCCTCGGGCGCGCGCCCTGCAGGATTCGAACCTGCGGCCTCCTGGTTCGTAGCCAGACGCTCTATCCAGCTGAGCTAAGGGCGCGTTCCGTGAGGACGGGAGCACTCCAGTATACCCGAGAGTCGCACGCCATGCCTGCGGCCCCGCAGGGCGTCGCTATAATCCCCCGCGTGAGCCACCTCGCCCACCGCGCCGATGCCCCCGCCAGCACGCGCTGCGTCGTAGTAACCGTCAGCGATACGCGAACCGAGGAGACCGACCGCAGCGGGCGCGCCATCGTGGAGCTCCTCGCGGGGGAGGGCCACGACGTGGCGGGCAAGACGATCGTGCCGGACGACGCGGACCGGGTCCGCGGAGCCGGACACCGACGTCGTCATCACGACCGGCGGCACCGGAATCACCCGGCGGGACGGCACCTACGAGGTGATCGCGGGCCTCCTCGACAAGCGCATCGACGGCTTCGGCGAGCTGTTCCGCGCGCTGAGCTTCGAGGAGATCGGACCGGCCGCGATGCTCAGCCGCGCCTGCGCCGGCCTCGCCGGGGGCACCATCGTCATCAGCCTGCCCGGCTCCGAGAACGCCGTGCGTCTGGCCATGACGCGGCTGATCCTCCCCGAGCTCGGCCACCTCGTCCGGGAGGCACGGCGATGAGCGACGGTTCGGGCGGCTCGGGGATGCGTCCCATTCGGCAGACGATTCCGTTCGCGGACGCGCTTCGCATCGTCCGCGAGGCGGCGCGGCCGCTCGACCGTACCGTGCAGGTCACGCTGCCGGACGCCGCCGGCCGGGTGCTGGCGGCCGACCTCGTGGCGGAGCGCGACGTTCCGCCGTTCGATCGCGCCGCGATGGACGGCTACGCGGTCGTGGCGTCCGACACGTTCGGCGCCGGCCGCCAGGATCCGGCGCGTCTCCGTTGCATCGAATCGGTCCACACCGGGATGGTGGCGGCCCGCCGCCTCGGTGCGGGCGAGTGCATCCAGATCGCGACGGGCGCCCCGCTGCCCGACGGGGCCGACGCCGTCGTCATGGTCGAGGAGACCGCGCGCGACGGGGCGGAGGTGCGGGTGTTCGCGCCCGTCCACCCGCGGCAGCACGTCGGCCGGCGGGCGGCCGACATCGCCGCCGGCCAGTCTCTGCTGCACGCCGGCGACCTGCTGACGCCGAGCCGGGTGGGGTCGATCGCCGCGCTCGGCATTGCGGAGGTCACCGTCTACGACCGGCCGCGGGTCGGGCTCGTCTCGACCGGCAACGAGATCGTCGAGCCGGGGCAGCCGCTCGCGCCGGGGCAGATCTACGACATCAACCGCTTCACGCTCGGGGCGGTGGTTGCGGAGCACGGGGGCGTGCCGGTGCCGTACCCGATCACGGCCGACTCGCTGCCGGCGCTCGGGGCCGCCGTCGACGACATCATCGCGCGGGGCGCCGACATCCTGGTCTTCTCGGGCGGCAGCTCGGTCGGCGAGCGCGACCTGACGCTGGACGTCATGCGCCGGAAGGGCGCGGTCGCCTTCCACGGCATCGCGGTCAAGCCGGGCAAGCCGACCGCATTCGGACACATCGGCCAGACGCCGGTGCTGGGGATGCCCGGCTACCCGACGTCGTGTCTGTCGAACGCCTACCTGCTCCTGGTGCCGTTCCTGCGGCTGGTGGCGCGCCTCCCGCCGCACCGCATGCGGACGGTCACGGTGCCCGCGGCGCACCGCTTCGTCTCGGCGCCCGGCCGGCACCAGTTCTACACCGTGCGGATCGTGGACGGCACGGCGGTCGGCGCGTTCAAGGCGTCGGGGGACATCACCAGCATGTCCCAGGCGGACGGCTACGTGGAGATCCCGCTGCGGACCGACGTGATCGAGGAGGGCGAGCCGGTCGAGGTCGCACTCTTCGGTCCCGGTGCGCGGGCCTGACGGCTACGGCGGTCGCCGCCGGGTCCCCCGCAGCGGGACCGGTCGATTCGGATCGTCGAGGCCGCGTCGGTCGGGGTCGGCCGGCCGGCGGCCGGTGCTAGCGCGCCCTCACGGGCGCGTCGGGAGTCTGCGCGGGGGCGAGATCCTCCATGGCACGTTCTGCGGCGCAGACTCCTAGCTCTTTCCGAGCCGGCGGGCCCACTCCAGCTCGAGCTCGTCCGCCGTGTGCAGGTCGAAGAAGGGCGCGGTCCGGCGGTATGCCCCGCGGAACTCCGCGTGGCAGCGGTAGCAGACCACCAGATCCTTCAGACGGCCGTAGACGACGAGGTCGACGAGCGCCGCCGCGCCCAGCACTCCGTAGGCGACGAGGTCCATCCCGTACCAGTAGAACCCGGCGCTCACGAGGGCCCCGACGACGATGACCGTCAGCCCGACCTGCGGGTTGAAGTCCTTCCGCACGTAGAAGTCCCCGCCCTCGCAGACCGGGCAGCGGTCCACCTCGGTGTCCGCGCGGACCTTCTCGCTCACCGACAGCGTCATGGTCCGGCCGCACCGGCCGCAGGCGACGGCGTCCGGGGCGTCGGCGGCCGTGATCGGCAGCCGGCTGCTGCAATCGGGGCAGACGAGGGTCAGCCTCACAGGGGCACCCGCTGCAGCACCAGGAGGTACTTCGCCAGCACCTCGCCCACGATGACGGTGAAGAAGTCGACGTAGAGGATGCCGGTCGCCGACTGCGTCGACTGGATCTTGGCCGTCTCCCACGTCAGCCAGGCGAGGACGATCGGGCCGGCGAGCCCGAACAGGACGCGCTGCCAGAGGAAGACGGCCTCGATCGAGACGAGGTAGCGGTCGAAGCCCGCGCCGCTCGGCGACTGCCAGCTCGCGAGGGCCGCGGCCAGGACGGCGCCGACGACTAGGATCCGCACCACCGCCGATCCGATGTGGAACTTCACCACCCGCTGGAGCAGCGAGATCTCCATCGACGGCAGTACGAGGTACCAGTGGCCCAGGATCATCGCGGTGCACGCGCCGCCCAACAGGGCCGCCGAGGAGAAGAAGCTGGCGATCGTGAGGCTGCCCGCGGCCGGTCCCATCTCGGCCGCCGTCCAGGAGGCGGCCTGGGCGACGAGCGCGATCGCGCCGCCGCCGACGGCGATCGCGATCCAGACGGGACGCAGCCTGGCCAGGATCCGCCCGATCGTGGCCCAGTAGACGAGCAGCGCCCCGCTGACCGCGACCAGCGCGGCCAGCGCCACGCGGTCGGCCGTCGTCGGGGCGGGAATCTCGGGCCGGAACGCGAGCGCGATCAGCAGCAGGATCGCCGCGAGACCGGCGTTGAACCGGAAGAACTTCACGCCCGCGGCCTGCCCCACGAGGAGCAGGGAGGCCGCGATGCCGATCCCGAGATGCGTCAGGAACAGGAAGAGAACGGAAGACATGCGGCGTACAGAGCCGGCAGCCTCCTAGGAGGCTGCGCCGCAGAACGGCGCGGACTCCTGCAGAGCTGGTTGGGCGCCAGGCGGAGCCGTCAGGCGACGCATGGCGGGCTACCCGAGTCGCCGGTTCACCTCGGCCCAGTTGATCGTGTTGAACCAGGCGGCGATGTAGTCCGGGCGCCGGTTCTGGTACCGCAGGTAGTAGGCGTGCTCCCACACGTCGACGCCCAGGATCGGCGTTCTGCCCTCCATGAGCGGGCTGTCCTGGTTGGCGGTGCTCGCGACGCGCAGGGTGCCGCCGTCGTTGATCACCCACGCCCAGCCGCTCCCGAACCGGGCCGCGCCCGCGGCCGAGATCTCGGCCTTGAGCGCGTCGTACGACCCGAACGACGCGTCGATGGCCGCCGCCACCGCGCCGGTCGGCTGCCCGCCGCCGGTCGGGCTCATCACCTGCCAGAACAGGCTGTGGTTGGAGTGCCCGCCGCCGTTGTTGCGGACCGCGGTGCGGATGTCCGCCGGCACGCTGTCGAGGTCGCCGATCAGCTCGTCCACGCCCTTGCCCGCGAGCTCGGGGTGCTTCTCGAGCGCTGCGTTCAGCTTCGACACGTAGGTCGCGTGGTGCTTGCCGTGGTGGATCCGCATCGTCTGCTCGTCGACGTGCGGCTCCAGCGCGTTGAAGTCGTAGGGCAGCGGGGGCAGCTCATGGGCCATCGGTCGGGTTCTCCATGCAAGAGTGTGACGTTGCCGCAACCGCCGGGATCGTGACGCCGGACGGCCCGGGGCGCAGGAGCCCTGCGCCGTGCAGCCTCCCGGTCACGCCGGTCACGGAGGCGGTGCAACCCGTGAGTCTAGTGGATTCTCCGCCCCCGGTCCACGCTCAGGCGGGGCGCGAGACGACGTTGTAGAACGTGTCGCGCTCGATCGGCTCGCGGCCCGCGGTCCGGATCAGCCGGGCGATCTCGTTCGGCGTCATCGCCTCGGGGGTCGGCGCGCCTGCCATGTGGTAGATGCGCTCCTCCTGCACCGTCCCGTCGAGATCGTCCACGCCGAACCAGAGGGCGGTCTGCGCCACCTCGACGCCGGTCGCGATCCAGAAGGCCTTGATGTGCGGCACGTTGTCGAGCATGAGGCGGGCGACGGCGTGCACGCGCAGGGTGTCGGCCGCGGTGGGCGGCGGCAGCTTCTCCATCCGGTTGTTGTCGGGATGGAAGGCGAGCGGGATGAACGCCTGGAAGCCCTCCGTCTCGTCCTGCAACGCCCGGGCGCGCAGCATGTGGTCGACCCGTTCCTCGCGGGTCTCGATGTGGCCGTAGAGCATGGTGACGTTCGACGGCATGCCGAGCCGGTGGGCCAGCCGGTGGATCGCCAGGTAGCGGTCGGCGTCCGCCTTGTCGTGGCAGATCTTGCGCCGCACGCGCTCGGCGAACACCTCGGCGCCGCCGCCGGGCAGCGAGTCGAGGCCCGCGCCCATGAGATCGCGGAGCACCTGCTCGTCGGTCATGCCGTAGAGCTCGGAGAAGAACGCGATCTCGATCGCCGTGAAGCACTTCAGGTGGATGTCCGGCCGGATCCGCTTGAAGCCGCGCAGCAGCTCCAGGTAGTAGTCCCACGGCAGGTCCGGGTGCAGCCCGTTGACCACGTGCACTTCGGTCAGCGACTGCCCGGCGCGGTCGCGGAGCTTGCTCCAGGCCTGCTCGAGGCTCATCGTGTAGGCGCCGTCGTCGCCCGGCTTGAGGCGGGCGAAGGCGCAGAACAGGCAGCTCGCGACGCAGACGTTCGTGGCCTCCAGCCGAACATTGTGGTTGAAGAAGGTGTCGTCGCGGTGCCGCTTCTCGCGCTCGCGGTTCGCGAGCCAGCCGACGGCGAGCAGGTCCGGGGCCTCGAAGAGGCGGATCCCGTCGTCGAGGTCCAGGCGAGCGCCTTCGTCGAGCTTGGCCGCGATGTCGCCAAGCCCCGCCGCTCGCAGCCGTGCGTACATCGCTAACTCCTGGCCCACCACATTCGTCCCTGACGGCTCCGCCTGGTGCCCCACCAAGCCGGCAGAGTCCATCCCATCCCAGGGCGCAGACTCTTGGCCCACCATTCGTCGCCTGACGGCTCCGCCTGGTGCCGTGCCGATCCTACCGGAGCCCGCGCCGTTCTCCGACGCAGACCCTACTCGACGAACTCGACCGGGACCGCGCGGGGTATCAGTTGCCGGTCGTGGGCGTCGGCGAACAGCCTATCCACCGCGGCGCGGCCGCGATCGCCGTAGTCCAGCGTGAGGTCGTTCACGTACATGCCGACGAAGCGGTCGGTCCGCTCCGGGTCGAGCCCCCGCCCGAAGTCGAGCGCGTAGGCGATGGCCTCCGTCCGGTGGTCGAGCGCGTGCGCGATGCTCGCCCGCAGCAGCCGCGACACCGTGCGCATCGTACCCGGACCGAGGTCGCGCCGGATGACGTTGCAGCCGAGGGGCAGCGGCAGGCCGCCGGTCCGGTCCGCCCACCAGACGCCCAGGTCCGCGATGCAGCGCAGTCCGTCGTCGCGGTACGTCAACTGCCCTTCGTGGATGAGCACGCCCGCTTCGACCGAGCCGTCCACCACGGCGGGCTGTATGGCATCGAACGGCATCACCCGGCAGGCGACGCCGGGGTGGAAGAGCTGGAGCGCAAGGTGCGCGGTCGTCAGCTCGCCCGGAATCGCCACCGTGGCACCGTCCAGCGACGGCGGTCCGTCAGGCCGGGCGACGACGATCGGCCCGTAGCGGTCGCCCATGCTGGCCCCGTGGGGCAGCAGCGCGTAGCGGTCGAACAGGTGCGCGTAGGCATGGAACGACACCGCCGTCACCTCGTAGGTGCCCTCGAACGCGGCCCGGTTCAGGCTCTCGATGTCGGCCAGCACCTGGTCGATCTCGAATCCTTCGGCCGCGACTGCGCCACAGGCGAAGCCGTAGAACATGAAGGCGTCGTCCGAATCGGGACTGTGGGCAACGGTGATGCGCATCGGGGTGTGGCGCCGGGCCGGCCGCCGTGTCAGGCGTCGTCGTCGTCCGGTTCGGCGTAGGGCCTGGCGACCCGCTTGATGACGATCGTCATTCCGAAGAGGGCGATGACCGAGGCCGCGCTCAGTCCCAGGTACGCCCCCGGGGCCATGGTCGCGTCGGGGCGCGGAACCGATCCCGTCCGGCCCGCCACGATGGCGCGGGCCTGCGACCGGGCCCAGATCTGATCGGACACCGACCGTTCCATGAGGCGCTCGGTGACCAGCACGATGGCAAAGGCGGCCAGCCCCACCAGCAGCAGGGGATGCCGGGAGTTCTTGCGCGTCAGCACGCTCAGACCGGCCAGCACCACCGCGAGCACGCCGAGCCCCAGCACCCACAGGCCGGGCACGTCGGGCACGCCCCCCAGCCCCTGGTTGCCGATGAGGGTCCACGGCATGAACGCGCTGGAGGCCAGCAGCACGCCCGCCGCGAGCGGCAGGTAGTACGCGCGCATGCTGTGCGACAACAGTCGGCTCACGCCGCGGGCCGCCATGCCGGCAGTCTAGCACGGTGGCCGGACCCCGCCGCCGTCAGGACGGCTTGACCTCGCGCGGCATCCGGGCCCGGGTCACGCTCTTCCGCTCGAAGCCGCCCGGCGCCCGGCCCGGCACCGGCGGCAGCGACCGCGGGTTGAGGCGTGCGAGCCCCTCGAGGATGTCGGAAGCCCACCCGAAGACGTTGCGGCCGGCGACGACGCGGCGCATCGCGTGCATCCGCCGGCGCCGCTCGTCCTCCGGCATGTCGATCGCCTGCTCGAGGGCCGAGGCGAAGCCCTCCACGTCGTACGGGTTGATGAGCAGCGCGTCGTGGAGCTGCTGCGCCGCACCCGCCATCTCGCTCAGCACCAGCACGCCGCCCTCGTCCTCCCGCGCCGCGACGAACTCCTTCGCCACCAGGTTCATGCCGTCGTGAAGCGAGCTGACGACGCAGAAGTTGGCCAGCCGGTAGAGGGCGACGAGCCGCCGGATGCGGAGGGCCGACTTCCGGTAGCGGATCGTGCCGCGGCCCGAGCCGTGGCGCGCGTTGATGTCCGCCACCTTGCGGTCGATGGCCTCGACCACGTCGACGTAGCTCGGCAGGGTCGACCGGGACGGGACGCCGATCTGGACGAACGTCATCCGGTCCCGCAGATCGGGGCGCCGCTCGAGCAGCAGCTCGAGGGCGTCGAGCCGTTCGAGCACGCCCTTGGTGTAGTCGAGCCGGTCGACGCCCACCCCGACGATCGGAGTGTCGAGGCCGAGCTCCTGCCGGAGCCGCGCCATCTCCGTCTCGCCCGCCGGGTCGCGGGCGATCTGCTGGATGCGGTCGTAGTCGACCCCGATGGGGACCGCCTTCACGGCGATGATCCGGTTCCCCATGCGCACCGTGTTGCGCGTCACCTCGAGGCCGAGGGCCTCGCGCGCGGCGGCGAGGAAGTTGCGGCGGTCGCGGTCGATCTGGAACGCGATCAGGTCGTTCCCCAGCAGCCCCGCGATCAGGTCCCGCCGCCAGGGACAGATGCGCAGCCGGTCGGGGCTCGGCCAGGGGATGTGCCAGAAGAGCGCCGTCTTGACCCCCGGCTCGCGCAGGCGCAGCTTCGCCGCGACCAGCGCCAGGTGGTAGTCCTGGATGAACACCGGCGCGGAGCGGTCCGGCAGCTCCGACTCGATGACCTCGGCGAAGCGGCGGTTGACGGTCTGGTAGGTGTCCCAGTCGAGCGCGCGGAAGATGGGCCGGACGTGCGCCTCGTGGCACAGGGGCCAGAGCCCCTCGTTCGCGAATCCCTCGTAGTACTGCGTTGCCTCTTCGGGCGACAGCCAGAGCCGGCGGAGCGTGTAGCCCGGACTGTCGGGCGGCACGGCCACGCAGTCCCCGGCGTCGACGACGTCCCGATCCGCATCGCCCGATCCGTGGGCGATCCAGACGCCGCCCCGTTCCCGCATGAGCGCGTCGAGGGCCACCGCCACCCCGCCGGTCGTCGGTGCCCAGGTGATGCGGCCGTCCGGCGCGTGCGAATGCTGGTAGGGCTCGCGGTTGGAGACGACCACGAGCGGTCGTCGTGAGCTGTCCGACGTGCTGGGAGGAGTCTGGGGCATACCGGGCAGCACGGACCGTGAAGCGGTCGCCGGGACGCCCCGCCGCCGCGCTAGCGCGGCAAGACCCTAAATCTCGAACGACAAGCCGCAACCGCACGCGCTCTTGGCGTTGGGGTTGCGGAAGATCAGCGACTGGCCGAGCATGTTGGGGTCGCAATCGAGCACCGTGCCGCGCAGGTACCGGTAGCTCTTCGGGTCCACGAAGATCTTCATGTCATGCCCGGCGTCGAACACCTCGTCGCCGGGGCGGGCCGCCGTCTCCCACTGGAAGACGTAGCTGAGGCCGGAGCAACCGCCCGCCTTCACGCCTACGCGAAGACCTCCACCCGCCTGCGCCTCGCTTGCCATCGCATCTCGAATTCGCTTCGCCGCCGCGTCCGTCACTTCGATCATCGCTGACGAGCCCAGTCTATCCGATCCGTACGCTCCCGGGCCGTCAGCGCGCGCCGGCGGCGGGGGAGAGCTCGCGCAGCCGCGTCACGAGGCTGCTGACCTTCTCGATGACGTAGTCCACCTCCGCCTCCGTCGTCGTCCGGCCGAGCCCGAAGCGCAGCGACGCGCGGGCCAGTTGATCGGGGACGCCGATGGCGCGCAGGACGTGCGACGGCTCCGGATTCACCGACGTGCATGCCGCTCCCGACGAGACGGCGACATCGTCGAGGCCGACGAGCAGCGACTCGCCCTCGAGCCCGTCGAAGCTGACGTTCAGATTGTGCGGCAGCCGGGCCTCCGGCGAGCCGTTGACCGTCACGCCGTCGAGCCGCGCCCGGAGTCCGTCGAGCAGACGGTTCCGCAGCGCCCCCACGCGCCGGGCCTCGGGGGCGAGCTCGTCGCGGCATATCGCGGCCGCGGCGCCGAGGCCGACGATGCCCGGAACGTTCAGGGTGCCGGAGCGCAGGCCCTGCTCGTGCCCGCCGCCGTCGAAGAGCGGCGCGATGGCCAGCCGCGGCCGGCAGCGGCGCACGTAGAGCGCCCCGATGCCCTTCGGCCCGCACATCTTGTGGGCCGTAAGCGACAGCAGATCGACGCCGAGCGCCCCGACATCGATCGGCACCTTGCCGACCGCCTGCGCCGCATCGGTGTGCAGCAGAACGCCGCGCGGGCGCGTCAGCGCGGCGATCTCCGCGATCGGCTGCAGGACGCCGATCTCGTTGTTGGCCGTCATCACCGACACGAGACGCGTCCCGGGCCGGAGCGCGCGCTCGATGTCCGCGACGTTGCAGATCCCGTCGCGCCGCGGCTTCACGTAGCCGACTTCGACTCCCTCGCGCTCGAGCCGGCGGCACGGATCGAGAACGGCGTGGTGCTCGGTCGTCATCGTGACGACGTGGAGCTGGCGTCGCGGTTCGGCGGTGGCGACTCCGCGGACGGCGAGATTGTCGGACTCGGTGGCGCCGCTCGTGAAGTGGATCTCCCGCGGGTCGGCGCCGATGAGATCCGCCACCTGCCGTCGCGCGGCCGCCACCGCGTCGCGCGCCGCCCACCCGAAGGTGTGCTGCCGGCTGGACGGGTTCCCGAACGTGTCGGTGAAGAACGGCAGCATCGCCGCGACGACCCGCGGGTCGACCGGCGTGGTCGCGTGGTGATCCATGTAGATCGGCAGCGAGAGCATCTGACCTCCGCGTTGCGGGGGCGGGGTGCGGTGGGAACCGACGTTACCGGTCGGCCGGGGACGGGGCCGGGAACTCCGCTTCGGCGGGCCGCCGGATGACCGTGACCGGCAGGGGATCCGGCGCGTCGTCGCTCGCGAGCTCGTCGATCGTGAAGGCGGCGAGCGACTGCACGATGCGGTCCTTCAGACGCCACAGCGGGTCGCGCACGTTGCACTTGGCGTACTGATCGCAGGTCTCGTCCTCGTCCGAGCAGGCGGTCACGAGGACCGGGCCGTCGATCGCCTGGATGACCTCGGCAACGGAGATCCGCGCCGCGTCCCGCGCAAGATGGTAGCCGCCGCGCGTCCCCTGGTGGGAGGCGACCACCTCCATGCGCGCGAGACGCTGCAGTACCTTCGCCATCAGCTCGACGGGAATGTCGTAGCGGCCGGCGATCTCCCGCGCGCTCGACGGGCGACCCGGACGCGACGCCAAGTCCTTGAGCGCGATGAGCGCGTAGTCCGCTTTCTTCGAGAATCGCAGCATCTGCCCCGCCGCGACAGAGAGACTTCCCGGCCATTCTAGCGCGGCCTGCCGCACGAGCCAACCGGACCATGCAGCGCGTCGTCCCCGCGACGTCGGCGTTGCCGGCCTCCGGCGGGAGCGGGAGCCGCGTTGGGGGAGAGAGCTTGGGGAGCGGAGTCAGTCGTTCGCGTCCGGATCGACGACGACGATCTCGCCGTGCATGAACTGGTGACCCGCGCCGCACAGACGGGAGCACTCGAAGCGGTACCGTCCCGCCGTTCGGGCGACGAACTCGACGACGGCCTCCCCCTGCCGGCGCTTGGGGACGGCCACGTTGACGCCGTGGCCGGCTATGCGGAAGCCGTGCATCGTGTCGTCGCTCCGGACCCGCAGCTCGAGCGTCACCCCGACCAGGACCCGAATCTCGGAGGGCGTGAACGAGAAGCGCTCCGCGAGCACGGACACCACGACCCGTTCCTGCCCGGCCGAGCGCGCGCCGGTGATCCCGACCCCGAGCAACAGCACGCCGAGCAGCGCCGGAACCCACGTCCGCCGCATGGACCGGTGCCGCCTGGACGGGCGGCGGGGAGGGGACGGCTCGGGCGGCAGCGGCGGCATTGGGCCCTCAGTACTTCGGCAGCGACGGGTCGACGGTGTCGATCCAGCGCAGGATGCCGCCGCGCAGGTTCTTCGCCCCGTCGAAGCCGGCCTCGCGCAGCAGCTTCACCGCCTTCGCGCTGCGCACCCCCGACTTGCAGTGGACGATCATTTCGCTGCGGCCCTCGAGCTCGCCGAGGCGCTTCGGCAGGTCGCCGAGCGGGATGAGGGTCGAGCCCGGGATGCGGCAGATCTGGAACTCCTGCGGCTCGCGGACGTCGAGGACGAAGACGCCGTCGGCCCGGTCGATGCGCGCCTTGAGCTGCTCGACCGTGGCCTCGTCGCCCGCGGCGTCGGTGCCGTTGTCTCCCGCGACGGTGCCGGCCGCCGGGGCCGCCGGGGCGACGCCGCAGAACTGCTCGTAGTCGATGAGCTCCGTAACGGTCGGGCGGTCGCCGCAGACGGGGCAGTCGGGGTCCCGGCGGAGCTTCAGCTCGCGAAAGCGCATGCGGAGCGCGTCGTAGACCAGGAAGCGGCCGATGAGCGGCTCGCCGTTCCCGATGATCAGCTTGACGGCCTCGGTCGCCTGGATCGTGCCGATGACGCCCGGAAGGATTCCCAGCACCCCGCCCTCGGCGCAGCTCGGCACGAGGCCTGGCGGCGGCGGCTCCGGATAGAGGCAGCGGTAGCACGGCCCGTCCTTGGCCGCGAAGACCGACGCCTGGCCCTCGAAGCGGAAGATGCTGCCGTAGGCGTTCGGCTTGCCGAGGAGCACGCAGGCGTCGTTGACGAGATAGCGGGTCGGGAAGTTGTCGGTGCCGTCGACGATGACGTCGTAGCCCCCGAGCAGGTCGAGCGCGTTGGCCGACGAGAGCGCCACTTCGTGGGTCTCGATCTCCACCTCGGGGTTGAGAGCGTGGAGCGAGTCGCGGGCGGAGTCGAGCTTCCGGCGGCCGACGTCGGGCGTGCCGTGGATGATCTGCCGCTGCAGGTTGCTGTAGTCGACCACGTCGAAGTCGACCAGCCCGATCCGGCCGACGCCCGCCGCGGCGAGGTACATCGCCACCGGCGAGCCGAGCCCCCCCGCCCCGATGCAGAGCACGCTCGCCGACTTCAGCTTGAGCTGCCCGTCCATGCCCACCTCGGGCATGATCAGGTGGCGGCTGTAGCGGGCGACCTCCTGGTTGCTCAGGGTCGGTCGCGGGTGGAACGCGGCGACGGTCATGCCCGCCTCCCGGCTCCGCCGGCGACCGACGGGATGATGCTGACGGTGTCGCCCTCCCCGACCGGCGTGGCCTCCTTCTCGAGGAAGCGGATGTCGTCGTCGTTCAAGTAGATGGCGACGAAGCTCCGCAGCTTGCCGTCCTCGTTGTAGAGGTGCTTGCGCAGGCCGCCGTACTCCGCCGTCATGTTCGCCAGCAGCTCGCCGACCGTGGCCCCTTCGGCCTCGACCACTTCCTGCTGGTCCGCGTAGCCACGCAGCGGCGTCGGAATCAGAATCCTGGTGGGCATGGTGTCTCGCCTGTCTGGTCCTTGTCGCCGCTGTCCGGAGCCATGGCGACGGTCTCCTCTTCGAACGCCGACCGGTCCTCCCGCAGTCGCCAGGCGGTCAGGGCGGCCGGATCGCCCCCGTCGACGGCGACGATCACGTACGCGAACCCCGGCCAGGCGTGCTCGAGGTCGTAGCGCGACGGCCGCGCCGGGTGGTCCGGATGGGAGTGGTAGAAGCCGAGCAGGCCGCCCCCGATCTCGCTCGCCCGGCGCTCGGCCGCCAGGTAGTCGACCGGCCGGATGCGGAAGCGCCGCCGCGCCTGCTCCTCGGCCGCGTTCGGCAGCGCGAGCGCCTCGACCACGCGCCCGGCAGCCCCGATGAGCGCACCGCAGCACTCGTAGGGGTAGGTTTCGCGGCCGTGCCGGCGGATGCCGCGGTCGGCCCCGGCAGTGAGCGTCAGCATGGTCTTCGGTCCGGCGCCCGCGCCGCCCGGTCAGTCGGACGCGCCCTCCGATTCCGTGGCGAAGCCCTTCTCGCGCCACGCGAGCGTCCCGCCGGTGACGCTCCGGACGTTGCGGTAGCCGAGCGACTTCAGGTACAGCAGGCCGGAGAGCGAGGCGTTCCCACGCTGGCAGACGCTGAGGATCGGCGCATCGCGATCCGCCGGCAGCACCGACCGGTCGGCGTCGCCGTTGCCGAGCTCCGCGAGAGGAAGGTTGACCGCGCCCGGAACGTGCGCCTCCTGGTACTGCTCGCGCGGGCGGACGTCGAGCACGAACGGCCGGCCGTTCCGGAGCTCGGCGTGCGCCGTGTCGACGTCGACGGTCAGGTCGGCGTTGCCGCGGACGTTCTCGACCATCGTGTCGAGCAGCGGGTTGCGCGGCGCCGCCTTCTTCGCTTCCTGCGCCGCGAGGCCCGGCAGGTGCTTGACGACCGACGACGCGTACTTGAACGCGCTGTCGCAGAAGATCACCACCACGACGTTGTCCGGCTCGTCCGGCACGAGTCGGAACGCACCGGCGAGCGCCATAGCCGAGCTCGGCCCGGCCGTGATGCTCTCCTCCCGGTTCAGGCGCAGGCAGAGGTCGAACGCGTCCTCGTTGCTCACCTCGACGAGGCCGTCGTACTCGTCCGGGAAGAAGAGCTTCGTCTGCTGGAGCTGGCGGAGGCTGCGAACGCCGGGGATGTCGTGGCCCTCGCTCGGGTGCACGCCGAGTACCTGGACGCCCGACCGCTGCTCCTTGAGGAAGCGCCCGGTGCCGGTGATCGTGCCGCAGGTGCCGAGTCCCGAGACGAAATGCGTCACCTTGCCTTCGGTCTGGCGCCAGATTTCGGGCCCCGTGGTCTTGTAGTGCGCCTCCGGGTTCGCCTCGTTGGCGTACTGGTTCAGCATGTGGAAGTCGGGCCGATCCGCGATCTCCATCGCCTTCGCGATCGCTCCCTCGGGTGCGCCCGGCGCCGGGCACAGCGTGTCGTCGAGCTCCATCACGTCCGCCCCGAAGAAGCGCAGCATGGTGCGCTTCTCGAGCGGGATCTCGCTCGACAGCGGTGTCGTCAGGGAGTAGCCCCTGGCGTTGGCGATCATGGCCAGCGCCATGCCGGTGTTGCCCGACGTCGGCTCCACCAGCTTCTGGTCCGCCTGCACCGTCTGCCGCGCCTCGCCGTCGGCGACGAGGTTGGCGGCCACGCGATCCTTGACCGCGCCGAACGGGTTGTACCACTCCAGCTTGCCGTAGACGCGGGTGTGCTCGAACGGCGTGACCCGGTTCAGGCGGACGAGCGGGGTGGGGTTGTCGGGGCCGGACAGGAGACCGAGAATCGAGTCGTAGATGCGGCGCCCGTGATCATCCATAACCTCTCGATCCTACCTCACCCGGGAGGCCGGGGGCGGGGTGCGCGGCGCCCCGGAGACGGCCCGCGGAGCTTCCCCTGCGCGCCGCGCGTCGGGCCGCGCGGCGGGGGAGCCGAGGGTCCGGGCGGACTGCTAAGATCGGCCGCGTGACCATCGAGCCCTTCGCCCTCGAGCGGCTCCAGTCCCTCTACGAGCACGAGGTCGAGATCAACCTGTCGGAGAGCGGCGTCGAGCCCCTGCGCCTCGACGCGTTGCTGCGGGCCGATGATGTCGGCCGTCTGCTCCGCGCGCCGCTCGGCTATCCGCAGACGAACGGCTCGGCCGCGTTGCGCGAGCTGGTCGCGGCGGACCACCCCGGTGCGTCGGCCGACCACGTGCTGATCACGGCCGGCAGCGCGGAGGCGAACTTCCTCGCCTGCTGGCGGCTCGTCGAGCCCGGCGACGAGGTCGTGGTGCTGCACCCGAACTACCTGCAGACCCACCTCCTCGCGGCGTCCCACGGCGCGCAGGTGCGCCGGTGGCCCCTGCGCCTGGAGGGTGAAGGCGAAGGCGCCCGCTGGGCGCCCGCGCTCGATGCTCTCGACGATCTCGTTACCGAGCGCACACGGCTCGTCGTGCTGTGCAATCCGAACAACCCGACCGGCGCGCGCCTGACCGCGGACGAGGTCGACGCGGTGTGCGCAGCGGCGGCGCGGCACGGCGCGTGGGTCCTCTCGGACGAGGTCTACCGCGGCGCGGAGCGCGACGGCCGCCTTACCGCGTCGGCCTGGGGCCGCTACGACCGGGCGCTCGTCACCGGCGGGCTGTCGAAGGCCTACGGCCTGGCGGGCCTGCGGATCGGCTGGGTCGTCGCTCCGCCCTCCCTGGCCGCGGAGCTCTGGAGCCGGCGCGACTTCACGACGATCGCCCCGGCTGCCCTGAGCGACCGGCTCGCCCGCCTGGCCCTGGCCCCCGACATGCGAGCCCGGCTGCTGGCGCGGGGGCAGCGCCGCGTCGCGGAGCACTACGCCGTCGTCCGCGACTGGATCGCCGCCACCGGCGCCGGGCTGGCGCACGTCGCCCCGGAGGCCGGCGCCATCGTGTTCGTCGGCTACCCGCAGGCGGTGCGGTCGGAGGAGATCGTCGCGCGGCTCCGAGAGACCGCGAGCGTGCTCGTCGCGCCCGGCGCGCACTTCGGGCTCGACGGCTACCTCCGCATCGGATTCGGCGGGGAGGAGCCGCCGCTGCGGGCCGGCCTCGAACGGCTGGGTCGACTGCTCGCCCGCCTGCCGCAGCCCGCCCCGGAGTCTGCGCTCTAGGAGTCTGCGCCGTAGAACGGTGCAGACTCCTAGCAGGCATGGTTGGGCACCAGGCGGAGCCGTCAGGCGACGAAT
>JAGWAJ010000044.1:0-9985 GCA_021296475.1 Acidobacteriota bacterium | reverse complement strand
GCGACCGGCTTCCGTTCGCGACGCGCGTCGTCGGCGTGGCTACGGCCCGCCACGGCTGCGCGCTCGCTCCCGCCGGACTCGACGCGCCGGCCGCCGCGAGGGGGGACTTCTTGGCGCCGTTCCACGATCCGGCGTGCGGGCCACCGCCCGCCGGGGCTCTCGAGCTCGTGGCGCGCGCCGCCGGGGCGGACTCCGGGACGCGCGGCGGCCGGCGCCTGGTCGTGGTCGAGAACACGCCGTACGGGACGGCCGACGGCCAGCCGGGCGTCGCTCACGTGCGGGCCGCGCTCGACGCCGGAGCCGATGTCGTCACGGCGAACAAGGGCCCCGCGGCGTTTGCGTGGCGGGAGCTCCGCGCGCGGGCCGCGGCGTCGGGCGGCCGCTTCCGGTTCGAGGGCGCCGTGCTCGACGGCCTGCCGATCTTCAGCCTCGTCCGCGACACGCTGCCGGGCATTGCCGTCCGGGCCTTCCGCGGCATCGTCAACACGACGACCAACCACGTCCTGTCCGCGATCGACCGCGGCCGTTCCCTGGAGGAGGCAGTGGCGGAGATGCAGGCGGCCGGCATCGCGGAGGCCGACGCCTCGCACGACGTCGACGGTTGGGACGCGGCGGCGAAGACGGCCATCCTGGCCAACGTGTTGCTCGACGCCGACCTGACGCCCCACGACGTCGCCCGCACGGGACTGCGCTCCGTCGACCCGGCGTCCGCGCGGGCGGCGCGCGCCGCGGGACGCGCCGTCAAGCTGGTCGCTTCCGCCGAACGGCGCAACGGCCACGTCGCGGCGGCGGTGCGCCCGGTCGAGTTGCCCGGAGACGATCCGCTCGCCCGCCTCGACGACACCGCCAAGGGGCTCTTGCTCGACACCGATCTCCTGGGCACCATTCAGATCACCAAGTCCGCGTCGGGGCCGGCCCATACGGCCTACGCGCTGCTCGCGGACCTCATAGCGCTCCACCGATCATGACCGAAGCCGAAACCACGAACGCCCGGCGCGACTCCGCCGCCGCCGCCCCCGGCGCCGGCGCCCTTGAGGGCGTGACGGTGCTCGACCTGACCCGCGTCCTGTCCGGCCCCTACTGCACCATGATGCTGGCCGACATGGGCGCCCGCGTGATCAAGGTCGAGCAGCCCGGCAAGGGCGACGACACCCGCGCCTGGGGTCCGCCGTTCCAGGAGGGGGAGAGCGCCTACTTCCTCAGCATCAACCGGAACAAGGAGAGCGTGACGCTCAACCTGAAGCACCCGGACGGACGCCGGATCCTCGATGCGCTGATCGCCCGCGCCGACGTCCTGGTCGAGAACTTCCGGCCCGGCACCCTCGACCGCATGGGGCTCGGCTACGCCGACCTCGCGGCCCGGCACCCCGCCCTCGTCTACTGCTCGATTTCCGGCTTCGGCCAGACCGGCCCGCGGCGGCGCGAGCCGGGCTACGACGCCGTCCTGCAGGGCGAAGGCGGCCTGATGAGCATCACCGGCTCCGACGACGGCCCCGGGTATCGGCTGGGCGTGGCCATCGCGGACATCGCGTCGGGCATGTTCTCGGCCTTCGGGGTCGCGGTGGCGCTCCTCGCCCGCCACCGCACCGGCCGCGGGCAGCTCGTAGACGTCGCGATGCTCGACGCGGTCGCGGCGCTGCTCACCTACCAGGCCGGGATCTACTTCGCCACGGGAACCGCGCCGGAGCGGCTCGGCAACCGGCACCCGACGATCACCCCCTACGAGACGCTGGAGGCGGCCGACGGGGATCTGGTGGTCGCGGCCGGCAACGACCAGCTCTGGCGGACGTTCTGCGGGGTCCTCGGCCTCGACGCACTGGCCGACGACCCGCGCTTCCGGACCAACCGGGACCGCGTGTCGGCGCGCGCCGAGCTCCACGCCATTCTCGTCGAGCGGCTGCGGACGCGGCCGGCGGCGGAATGGCTGGCCGAGCTCAAGGCGGCCGGTGTCCCGTGCGGCGGCGTCCGCGATCTGGCCGAGGTCTTCTCGGACCCGCAGATCGTCGAGCGGGCGATGGTCATTGCGAGCGAGCATCCCGTAGCCGGCGCCATCCGGCAGCTCGGGGTGCCGGTCAAGCTGCGCGACACCCCCGGCGCCGTCCGCACGCCGCCCCCCGTGCTCGGGCAGCATACCCGCGACGTGCTCGGTGAGCTGGGGTACGGAGACGCGGAGATCGAGGGATTCCACGCGGCGGGAGCCGTCTGATCCCCGGCCGAGCCGGCGGCGGTGAACGTGCCCCCCGATGCGTTCGCGGGCGCCGGAACCCGGTGACGGGTCGCCGGCCGGGGAATCGATGCCGTTCGCGGAGCGGGTCAGTGACCGGTAGGATCCGCCGCCCCCGCCGGTGTGCCGGCGGCATCGAATATCGCGTCGACATCGACCGACAGCCCGTCCAACGACACCGATGCGGCGCGCGCGCCGCGCCGATGGACTCCGCGCACGGCGTACGCCGAACCGTCGAGCTCGAGGACGGTGAGGGTCCGGGCACGGGGATCGACGATCCAGTACTCGGGTATCCGGGCTTCGGCGTAGTCCAGGCGCTTGTCGATCAGATCGCGGGCGGGGTGATCGGGACTCACGATCTCGACCACGAGGTCCGCCCCCAGCCAGAAACGACTCTGCCGGCGCGTGTCGCCAGCGTCGCGAACGGCCACGAGATCGGGCTCACGGAACTTGCCTTCGCGGATGCGGAGCCGCAACGGTGCAAAGAGGACCTTCCCGCCCCGGCCTCGCAGGAAGCTGGACAAGACCTCGTACAGATGGGCCAGCATGCTCTGATGCTCATCGGTCGGCATCGGCAGTACCTCGATGCGCCCGTCCGTGAACTCGATGCAGCGGCTGGTGCAACTCGTGAGCCAGAGGTAGTCGTCCTGGCTCCACTGTCCCTGGGGGGGGAGGATCTCCTGAACCAGGCGGGTCAACTCCTCCTGTGTCAGGTCGAGCGCGTCCCCGTGCGTCGGGGCCGCCCATTCCGCGGTCGCGGTGCTCTTGGTCACGACCGATGCCCGGAGATTCCCAGTGGTGGGCTCGTAGCTTCCGGATCCTACCACCCACCCGACCTCCGGCGTCGCCGGGGGGGCGGCCGCCTCCGCCCCAGGAACTCCGTGGCGCCCGTGCCGTATGCTCGCGCCATGGCCCGGATCGCCGTCGTCACCTCCCATCCGCCCTTCGCCGAGGGCGGACACCTGGTCATCGCCCGCGCCCTCGTCGACGCGCTGACCGCGCGCGGCCACGAGGCGACGGTGATGCTGACCCCGCAGAACCGCTTCGGCCGGCAGGGGGCGGCGTACCTGGCGACCTGGCTGACCGACGTCGGCCGGGCCCACGACGGCGGGCGGATCGACCAGGTCGTCAGCCTCCGCTTCCCGAGCTACGCGGTGCGCCACGAGCGGCACGTCTGCTGGATCAACCACCGCATGCGCGAGTACTACGACCAGTGGCCGCGCTTCCGGAGGTCGCTCTCCCGGCGGGGGGCACTCAAGGAAAGGGTGCGCCGGCGGATCGTGCACGCGGCGGACCGCTACCTGCTGACGCGGAACGTCACCCGCCTCTACGCCCAGTCGCGGACCATCCAGGCGCGCCTCGCGCGCTGGGGCCGCATCGATGCGGACGTCATCCACCCCCCGGCGCCCCCCCGGCCCTACCGCTGCGACGGCTACGGCGACTACGTGCTCGTGGTTTCCAGGCTCACGCCCCTCAAGCGGGTCGACCTCGTGATAGACGCGCTCCGCGAGCCGGCCGCGTCAGCGGTGCGCTGCGTCATCCTCGGCGACGGCGAGGACCGCCCCTCGCTCGCGGCGCGCATCGAGGAGCACGGCCTCGGCGGTCGCGTGACGCTGCGCGGTCCGGTCGCCGAGGCGGAGCTGCTCGATCACCTGGCCCGCTGCCGCGCCGTCTGCTTCCCGGCCTCCCAGGAGGACTACGGTCTGGTGACGGTCGAGGCGTTCGCGTCGGCCAAGGCGGTCGTCACCTGCACCGACAGCGGCGGCCCCGCGGAGCTGGTCGCCGACGGCGTGAACGGGCGGGTCGTGACGCCGGATCCCTCGGCCCTGGCCGCCGCCCTCGGTGCCCTGATGGACGACCCGCCGCTCGCGGAGCGTCTCGGCGCCGCGGCGCGGCGGCAGGCCGACGCCATGACCTGGGACGGGGCGCTCGAGCGCCTGCTGCTCTTCCGGGCCTGACGCGGCTTCCCCACCCGCACCCTCGACTGGAGGGTCCGGTGCGACGGTCAGCGCTCCACCAGCGGCGCGATGGCCGCCAGCAGGTAGTCCAGCACGGCGTCCGCGGTGAGGAGCCCGATGTCCGGATGCTCGGCAACGATCCGCTCGTCCTGCCGCACCCGCCGGCCCCAGACCCACGCCGCCCGGCCGACGAGCGCCGGAGGGTCGTGAGAGGTGTCGAGCGCGACCTCGACGAAATCGTCGGCCGAAACGTTGCGCGAGAGGCGGACGGCGCCGACGGGGGTCGAGACCGAGAACCGATGGCCCTCGGCCGCCAGCACCGACGCCACCTTCTTGAACAGGGGTGCGACGAGGCCCTCGAGCACCGCCTGCCCCTCGACCTCCGCCGCGGTGACCTGTTCCCGCCGCCGGACCGTGGCGGCCCGGGCGCCCGCGACGGCGCGCCGCACGCGCCGCACGATGTCGGCGGTCTCCGGCAGGGGAGGCACGGCCATCGGCGTCAGTCGGCGCGCGGCGCGGTGCCCGCCTCGTAGATGCGGACCAGCTCGACCAGCTTGTAGCCGCGGGATTGGTAGGGCGGAATCACGCGCTCGGTGTGGAGGTACTGGATCATCCCGTCGTCGGCGTAGTCGGGCGCTCCGACCTCGGGGTCGGCCTCGAGCGCCGCTTCCAGCCGGTCGAGCGTCATCAGCGGCTCGGCCACCTCCCGCTGCACGGGGAAGAACCCCCACGCCCGATGCTTCTCCATGCGCGTCCGGGTCGCGAAGCGCACGTAGATCTCGTTGCTGATGAAGTTGTACTCCACGTCGGAGCGCGAGGCGGGCGCATCCTCGACGCGCAACAGGCTGATGGCCGGCTGGGCGGCCAGCCAGTCGAGGAGCTGGCGCGTGAAGTCGCCCTCACCCGACCAGCGCTCGCTGTCGATCTCCATGGCGCGCGCTCCCTCGGCGGATGGACCCTACGCGAACGGGAAGAGGCGGCCGGCACGGAAGGCCAGGTCGGGGAGCAGCGCGGAGCGCACGGTGTCGCCGCCGGTTGCGGTCTGCGTCCGGCGGTAGGTGCGGCCCTCGAGAGCGTGGATCTCGATCTCCAGGCGGACCGGATCGACGATCCAGTACTCGGGTACCGCGTATCGCGCGAACATCCGCATCTTCCGGCCGCGGTCGACGGCGGCGGTGGAGGGGGAGAGCACCTCGACCGCGACGTCGGGCGCCACGCGGGTCACGGCGTCGAGCGAAACCCGATGCGACCGTTCCGCCCGGAAGAAGACGACGTCCGGTTGCACGACGTCGTGTTCGTCGAACACGATGTCGCACGGCGCGGTCACCGCGAGCCCGCCGGACCGCCGCCCGTAGTCGGCCAGCACGGTGGCCAACTCGAGTACGACGATCTGGTGGCGGACGAGCGGGGCGGCGACCACGACGAGCTCTCCTCCGTGGATCTCGTAGCGGCGCCCGTCCTCCGGCAGGGCCAGGAGATCGGCGTAGCCGAACCGCGGCTGCACGTCCCGCATGGGCGCCATCGTATCACCGCGCAGGACATGCGAAGCGCGTGCCGACGCCCTGGCGCGCCCTGACGGGCGCGCGGGAGTCTGCGTTGGCGGGCCCCCGAGCGTCGCACGTGCTACGGCGAAGGTTCCTGGCACCGGCTGCACTCCGCGTCCCGCATCAGGCGGTCGCCACGAGCCGCCAGATCTGGGTGACGAGGAAGCAGACGGTGACGCCGATGGCGACCGGCAGCACCGCGGCCACCGTCGTCCACCCGGCGCTGCGCGTCTCCCGGTAGATCGTGTAGAGGGTCGTCGAGCACGGGTTGTGGAGGAGGCTGAACAGCATCAGGTTGACGGCCGTCAGCAGCGTCCAGCCGCCGGCGCGGAGAATCTCGCCGGTGGCCGCGATGCTCTCGAGCTCGAACATCACGCCGGCGCCGGAGCCGGCGCTGGCCAGATCGACGGTGAGCACCGTCAGCATCAGCACGGTGGGAATGACGATCTCGTTCGCCGGGATGGCGACGACGTAGGCGAGCAGGATGACGCCGTTCAGTCCGATGAGCAGCCCGATCGGGTCGAGTGACGTCACGGCGTGCTCCGCCAGGCTGGCCCCGCCCAGATGAATGTTGGAGACGAGCCAGATCACGGCGCCGGCCGGGACCGCGAAGACGACCGCGCGCCACAGCACGATGAGGGTGCGGTCGATCACCGACGTGTAGAGCGTCTGCAGCACGCGCGGCGGACGGTAGGGCGGGAGCTCCAGGCTGAAGCTGGTCGCCTCCCCGCGCAGCATCGTGCGCGACAGGCACCACGACGCCGCGAACATCGTGACGATGCCGAGCACGGCGATGGCGATGACCGCCGCGGCGGAGACGACGCCCGAGAAGCGGGCCGGCACGAGCGCGCCGATGAAGATGGTGGCGATCAGGACCGTTGCAGAGCGAGAAGTTGTTGGTCAGGATGGCGATGAGCCGCTCGCGCGGGCTGTCGATGACCCGCGTCGAGACGACGCCCGCCGCGTTGCACCCGAACCCCATGCACATGGTCAGGGCCTGCTTGCCGTGCGCGCCGGCCGAGCGGAAGAGCGCGTCGAGGTTGAAGGCCACCCTCGGCAGGTAGCCGAAGTCCTCGAGCAGGGTGAAGAGCGGGAAGAAGATGGCCATCGGCGGCAGCATGACCGCAACCACCCACGCCGTCGCCAGGTAGACGCCGTCGAAGAGGAACCCGCTCAGCCACCAGGGGCTGCCGACCGCGTCGGCGAGGCCCTTCAGCCAGGGGTGCCCGGTGTCGATCAGCAGCGACGCCAGCATTGCGGACGGCACGTTGGCGCCCTCGATGGTTATCCAGAACACGGTGGCGAGGATGGCCAGCATGCACGGGAAGCCGAGCCAGCGGCTGGTCAGCAGGCGGTCGAGGGTGCGGTCGAGGTCGAAGCCGGCCTTCTTGAGCCCCCGCATCTGCGCGCCGTCGGCGATCCGCTGCGCCGCCGAGTAGATGCGCTCCGTGAGCGAGTCGTGGAAGTCGGCCGGCAGCTCCCAGCGCAGGCGGCGCGCCGTCCGCAGGATCCTCTCGCGCTCGGCCGGCGGTGGCGGCGGCCGGTCGTCCGCGTCTCCGTCGCCGCCGGCGGGGAGGGAGTCGCCGAGCTGCCCGAGCTCGCCCGAGCGCACGACCTCGACCACCGCGTCGTCCGCGTTCAGCAGTCGCAGCGCCACCCACCGCGCGTTCGGCACGCTGGGGAACGCCTCCTCGATCTCGCCGGTCAGCCCGGTCACCGTCGCCTCGGCCCCCGCCGGAAGCTGCTCGACGCGGTACGGTCGCGTGCGCGCCGCCCCGGTCGCGATGCGGAAGGACGCCGACAGGAGATCGTCGATGCCCACCCCGGTCCGGGCGACGCCGCTGACGACCGGCACGCCGAGCTCCTTCTCCAGGCGCGCGGCGTCGACGGCGATGCCGTGCCGCCGGGCCTCGTCCACCAGGTTCAGGTAGACGACGACGCGGTCCGTTATGTCGAGGATCTGGAGCGCGAGGTTCAGGTTCCGCTCGAGACGAGTGGCGTCCACCACGACGACGGTGACGTCCGGTCGCCCGAACAGGATGAAATCGCGCGCCACCTCCTCGTCCGTGCTCCCGGCCTGCAGGGAATAGGTGCCGGGGAGGTCGACGATCTTCACCCGCTGCCCCTCGTGGGCGAACGCCCCTTCGGCGCGCGTGATCGTCTTTCCGGGCCAGTTGCCGGTGTGTTGCCGGAGGCCCGTCAGGGCATTGAAGACCGTGCTCTTGCCCACGTTGGGGTTCCCGGCCAGCGCGACCAGGATGTCCCACTTGTCGGGGTTGAGGCCGAGGCGGAGCAGGCTGTCGGTGCGGTGCTGCGCGCACCCGCCGCAGGCGCTCGGGAGGGCGGCGTTCATCAGGACACCTCCAGGGGCCGATCGGTCGTGGGCTCGACCGCGATCCAGGACGCCTGCCGGCGGCGAAGGGCGATCAGGGCGCCGCGAATCGTGTACGCCACCGGATCGCCGGCAGCGCTCGCGAAGCGGGCCGTGATCTCCGTTCCACGGACGAGTCCGAGGTCGAGGAGCCGGCGCCGCTCCGGCCCCTGGCATGCGCGCGAGATCTCCACCACCCGCACCGGCTCGCCGATGCGCGCCGCTTCCAGCGTCATCGACGCCGGCTCCGCGCGCTCACCCGCGGCGAGCCTCCGCACGCTGACGTTGCGGCTCGCGACGAGGTCCAGCGTCCACTCGCGCCCGCCGGCGCGGACCCGGATGCCGCCTGCGTCCCGCCCGAGCACCTCCAGCCGGCCGCCGAGGACGAGGCCGTCGTCGAGCAACGCGTCGTACGTCTCGCGCGGCTCGTCCTCCAGGTGGACGATCTCGACGGTGCGGCCCGGATCGACCTCGGCCAGGCTGACGCCGGGAGCCGGGGGGAGCTCGCCCGACGCATCGGGGATCGGGTCGCCGTGCGGATCCCAGTTCGGGTGCCCCAGCCGCACCTCGAGCGCGTCGGTCTGCTCCGCCGAGAGGGTGTGCTCCATGCGCTCCGCCTGCTCGTGCCACTCCGCGGCCGGCACCCCGGTCCGGTCGGCGAGGTAGCGTTCCCACAGGCGATGCGTGCGCACCAGACCGACGGCGGAGCGTGACCCTTCACGGGTCAGCGCGGGGCCGTCCGGCTCCATCCGGATGAGACCCATGCGCGCGAGGCTCGACAGGAGCGCCGTCGCGCGCGCCGGAGAGAGCCCCAGCCGGCCGGCCACGCTGTCGACCGAGCAACCCTGCCCGGCCTGCCGGCACGTGAGCACGTGCTTGAGGGCATCCTCCAGGCGCACCCGCTCGCCGAGCTGCGACATCCGCAGCCACCGGGGCACCAGGCCCCGGGTGGGCCACAGGAGGCCGGCCAGGACGGTGCACAGGCCGCAGAAGATCAGGAGCGCCGTTGCCGGATCTACCATGTCAGCACGCCAGCGGTGAATTTGAGGCTTGACAATTGGAAGTTTGATGAGTCAAAAATCGATTGTGGCCGAGCCGCGCGGCGAAGTCAAGCGGCGGACCGGCGGGTCAGGACCATGGCGCTACCCTCGAGCACGGTCGAGAACTACCTGAAGGCGATCTACCAGGCCGAGATGGCCCAGGAGGACGGGACGCGGCTCGTGCCGATGGGCAGGCTCGCGAGCGCGCTGCACGTCGTCCCCGGCACGGCCACGACCATGGTCAAGACCCTGGCCGAGTCCGGCCTGGTCCGCTACGAGCCGTACGCCGGCGTCCGCCTCACCGCGGCGGGCCAGAAGCTGGCCGCGCTGGTGCTGCGCCGCCATCGGTTGATGGAGCTGTTCCTGGTCGAGGTGGTCGGGATGAGCTGGGCCGATGTCCACGACGAGGCCGAGCGGCTCGAGCACGCCGCTTCCGACCGCCTGATCGATCGGATCGACGAGATGCTGGGGCGGCCCGCCGTCGATCCCCACGGGGATCCGATCCCGGACCAGGACGGCGCGATGGCCACGCCGCGCTACCAGACGCTGCTCACCTGTCCGATCGACACGGCGTTGGTGCTCGCGCGCGTGACCGACCAGGACACCGACTTCCTGCGCTTTCTCGAGCAGAGCCACCTGACGCCCGGGGAGGTCATCCGCGTCGAGAGCCGCGACGCGGCGGCCGACCACGTGCTGCTGCGCGGCGCCGGCGACCGGTCCATCGTCATCGGCATGCGTGCGGCGGCGAAGCTGCTCGTCGCTCCGCCCCCGCCCCCCGGCTGACGCGGCGCCGCCTTCGGACTTGCACCGTGCGGCGCCTGGCAAGAGAGCGGCCGTCCCGCGTGCCC
>JAGWAJ010000043.1 GCA_021296475.1 Acidobacteriota bacterium | reverse complement strand
ACCATCGAGCGCTTCGGACGGGAAGCGCTGTAGAGCTGCCCCGCCAGTCGGCCCGCGTGCTTGCTCCCGGCCGGCCGGCGTGGTACGTTTTCGCCGCTCAGTCCGTCGAATTGTACTCTCATCCGAATCTCACTCTCATCCAAGGTGATCGAAGCATGAGCCTGCCACGGAACCCGTTTGTCCTTGTCGTGTCGTTCGCGCTGGTCCTGGTGCCGTTCCTGGGTGCCGTCGCGCCGTCGTTCGCACAGACGACGGCGAGTGACGTCATGGACCGGGCGACCGTGAAGACGTTCGTCGAGCGGGCCGCCGCCCTCACGGAGAGTCGCGTCTCGAACGCGGCCGACTCGTACGACTTCTTCGACAGCACGTTCCGGCCCACGGGCGAGTGGAACATGGGCTCCATCTACCTCTACGTGATGAACACCCAGGGGATCATGCGGTTCCACGGCGCCAACCAGAGCCTGGAAGAAACGAGCCTGTACAACCACAGGGACAAGAACGGGGTGTACTACATTCGGGAGCTCATCGCCGCAGCGGAGGCAGGCGGCGGCTACGTCGAGTACCTGTTCGACAATCCGGACGTGGTCGGCGACGAGGAAGAGGGATCGCCGAAGGTGGGCTACGCGGAGCTCCTGGACCTGAGCGGGGAGAGGCTGCTCATCGGCTCCGGCTACTACCCCGCGGTGTCCACGCCCATCGCCCCGCCGCTGGCGCTGCTCGCGCTGGCCACGTTGCTTGCGGGAGGCGCCTACCGCCGCTGGCGACAGCGGTAACGGGCAGGCCGGTCGCGACCCCACCGGGGGCGAGGACCGGAGAGGCCGGCTTGGCCTTGGGGCGGAGGCGGCCTTTCCCAAGGGGTCCAGTTGCTCGCTGGCTCGTCGCCAACGCGGGCCGATCAGGGCTGCTCGTCGGGCAGGGCGAACACGAAGAGGTTGTTGCCGACGCTGGGGCGGAGCTCCGGGGTCAGCAGCATGTGGCCGCTGACGGTCGCCGCCGTGCCGGTGCTGATCGCGACGTACTGCCGGCCGTCGACGGCGTAGGTGATCGGGAAGCCGGTGATCGGCGAGCCGAGGTTGATCTCCCACAGCACCTCGCCGGTCTCGTGGTCGAGGGCACGGAAGCGGCCGTTGCCGTCACCCCCGAGGATCAGCCCCCCGCCGGTCGCTACCAGGGAGGTCGTCACCGCCCGCTGCTCGTAGACCCACGTGATCTCACCGGTCTCGGCGGAGATCGCCTGCACGGTGCCCACCTGGTCGGTCCCCGGCGCGATCTGGTTGCGCACGGCGAGGGCGTAGATGGCCAGCCCGCCTTCCCGCGTCGCGAGCATCCGCGCGCAGACGTTGCGGAGCGGGAAGTACATCGTGTTGGTCAGGGGACTGTAGGCGCCCGCCTCCCAGTCCTTGCCGCCGATCCACGTCGGACAGGCGAGCACCTCCTGCCCCAGCGAGCTGAAGACGACCTCCGCGTTCTCCGACACCTCGCCGGTGGCCCCGTCGATGTCGCTGATCACGTTCTGCGTCACCGTCGGCGTGGCCCAGAGGAACTCCCCCGTCTCGCGGTCGAGCGTGTAGACGACGCCGGTCTTGCCCGGAATGCCGGTCAGCACCCGGCGCACCTCGCCCGGCACGATGCTCACCGCGGCCGGGTCCGGCGCCACCGCGGTGTCGACCAGGATCCGCTCGAACGGGTGATCGAGATCCCAGTGGTCGTTCAGGTGCTGGTAGTACCAGCGGATCTCGCCCGTGTCGCCGTCGAGGGCGAGGGTGGAGTTGTGGTAGAGGTGCTTGTTCTCGGCACCGCCGAGCAGGAACTTCGGCGCCGGCGAGGTGACCGACGTTCCGATGTAGACCAGGTTGAGCTCCGGGTCGTAGCTCGGCGCCATCCATGCGCCCACGTGCAGCCGTTCCTCGAACGGCACGCCGCCCCAGGTCTCGTCGCCCGGCTCGCCCGGGGCCGGTATCGTGCGCCGGCGCCAGAGCTCGGCGCCGGTCGTGGCGTCGTGCGCCGTGATGACGCACGCGTCGGGGCCGCCCCGCGGCAGGCAGCCGCGTCCGCAACGATGGGGCCGGAGGTCTGGTGCGCCGGATGCGTCCGGTAGTCGAGGATCTGCGTCTCCCAGACGGGTTCGCCGGTGGCGGCGTCGAGGGCGAAGACGGAGTCGTCGGCGCTGGTGTCGATGATCAGGTTGCCGTAGATGGCGATGTTGCGGTTGTTGTCGAGCAGGCCGCCGGCCGGCAGGTACTCGTCGAGGTCGTCGGGTCGCGGCCGCTGGTGCTCCCAGCGGAGGTCGCCGGTGACGGCGTCGATGGCCTGGATGACGTCCGCCGGGTTGGGCATGTAGAGCACGCCGCCGTAGGCGAGCGGCGTCCCCTGCTGGCTGCCCGGCCGCAGGGCCCGCGTCCAGGCCAGGCGCAGATCGGCGACGTTGTCGCGGTCGATCTGGTCGAGCGGGCTGTAGCCCCAGCCGTCGAGCGTGCGGCGCCACGTCAGCCAGTCGCCGGGCGCCGGGCTGCGCAGCATCGCGTCGGTGACCGGCTCGAAGGCCTCCTCCGGCTGCGCACGCGCCACAGTCGCTCCGGCCGCCACCGCCAGCAAGGCCACCGTGAGGACCGGCGCCGTCCGCGAGGTACACCACCTCTGCATCTCGAAGCCCTCCCTCCGACCCGCGGTCCGGCGGTCCGCGTGGCGCGCGCTACACGCCAGGAAGCGGCTCGAGCGGCAGCACGCCGGTCGCGTCGCCGAAGTCCTCCGTGTGGACCCCCACCCGCCCCAGCATCGCCAGCAGCAGGTTGTTCATCGGCGTGTCCTTCGGGTGTCGCAGCACGCGGCCGCCCTCGACGCCGCCGGCCCCGCCGACCATGACCAGCGGCAGGTCGATGTGCGAGTGCTCGTTGGCGTCGCTGATGCCGCCGCCGTGGAGCACGAGCGAGTGGTCCAGCAGGTTCCCGTCGCCGTCCGGCGTCGCCTTCAGCGCCTTCAGGAGGTGCGCCGTGAGGCCGACGTGGTACAGGTTGATCTTGTGCCCCTGCTCGAACTTGAGCGGGTCGTGCTGGTGGTGCGACACCGCGTGGTGGGCGGCGTTGACGCCAAGCTCCGGGTAGGCGCGGTTGGTCTGCTCCTTGCCCAGCGTGAGCACGAAGACGCGGGTGATGTCGGCCTGGAAGGCGAGCGCCACGAGGTCGAACATCAGCTTGGCGTGCTGGTCGTACGACTCGGGGACGCCGACCGGCCGGTCCGGCAGCTCCAGCACGGTGTCGCCGTGCTGCCGCTCCGCCACCTGCAGCCGCTGCTCCACCTCGCGCACGGAGTCGAGATACTCGTTCACGCTGCTGCGATCGGCGGGGCCGAGCTTCGACTTGAGCTCCGCGACGTCGGCCAGCACCCAGTCGAGGATGCTGCGGTCTTCCTGCATCTGCGCCAGACGCGCCTCGGGGGAGCCGCCGTCGCCGAACATCCGCTGGAAGACGATGCGCGGGTTCGTCTCGTGCGGGTTGGGCGTCGTGGCGGTGCGCCACGAGATGCTGTTCGTGTAGACGCAACTGTAGCCGTTGTCGCAGTTGCCGATGAGATAGGTCTGCTCCATCGCCAGCTCTAGCGAGCGGAGCGGCGTGTCGCCGCCGATGTGCTGGGCGGCGATCTGATCGGCTGTCGTGCCGTTGCGCACGTCCGCGCCCTCGGTCTCCTTCGGGTGGACGCCGCTCAGCCACACCGTCCCGGCGCGGGAGTGCTCGCCGTTGCCGTCGCCGAGCGCCTCCGCCTGCTTCTGGCTGAGTCCGATCGGGACGACGACCTGATCCTGGAACGGCGCGAGCGGGCTGAGCGTCGGCGACAGCGCCTCGAGCGCACCCTCCCCCTCGGGCTGCCAGTGCGACATCACGGCGCCGTTCGGGATGTAGACGAAACCGAGGCGGCGCACCGGCCGCGCCGCCGTCTTCGCGAGCGCCGACGAGGCCGGCACCATCGCGTCGAGCAGCGGCAGCGCGAGCGTGACACCCATCCCGCGGAGGAACGTCCGGCGCGGCAATGCCATCCTGGTGTTGAACATGACGGTTCTCCTGATCAGCTCTTCGGTTCGCTTCGTCCGCGCCGGTTACTCCGCGCTCGCTGCGTCCTGCGCCCGCCGCATCCGGAACGGCGTGCTCTTGACGACACCGACGACGAGCGACGCCAGGCCGTAGTCGCTCCCCGCCGCCTCACGCAGGATGCGGCGCACGGAGGTCGCGTCGTAGTGCTCGACGCCCCGGCCGAGGGCGTAGGTCAGCAGCTTCTCGGTCACGACGGTGGCGAACTGCTCCGGGTTGCGGACGAGCAGATCGCGCATGCCGTCCGGCCCGTCGAAGGCGGTGCCGTCCGGCATCGTTCCCGAGGCGTCGATCGCCGTCCCGCCCGGCATGTGCCCCCGCCAGCGACCCGTGGCGTCGAAGTTCTCCAGCGCCAGCCCCAGCGGATCCATCATCCGGTGGCAGCTCGCACACACGGGGTTCGCCCGGTGCTGCTCCATCCGCTCGCGCATCGCCAGCACCTGCCCCGTTTCCTCCGCCGGCTCGAGCTCCGGCACGTTGGGCGGGGGCGGCGGCGGCGGCGTCCCGAGGACGTTCTCCAGCACCCACTTGCCGCGTCCGACGGGCGAGGTGCGGTCGGGATAGGAGGTCACGGTGAGGATGCTGCCCTGGCCGAGCAGCCCCCGGCGGTTGCCGTCGGCGAGCTCCACGCGCCGGAAGTCGCTGCCGTAGACCCCCGGGATGCCGTAGTGCCGGGCCAGCCGCTCGTTCAGGAACGTGAAGTCGGCGGTCAGCAGATCGGTGACGCGCCGGTCCTCGCGCAGGATGCTGTGGAAGAAGAGCTCCGTCTCGCGCACGAAGTCCTGGCGCAGGCTTTCGCCGAAGTTCGGAAAGATGACGTCCGACGGGAGCGCCCCCGAGATGTTGCGCAGCCGCAGCCACTGGCCGGCGAAGTTCCGGGCCAGAGCTTCCGCGCGGGGATCGGCGAGCATGCGGCGCACCTGGCGCTCGATCTCGCCGGGGTCCTGAAGCGCCCCCTCCGCCGCGGCCTCCAGCAGCTCGTCATCCGGCAGGCTGCTCCAGAGGAAGAAGGAGATGCGGGACGCAAGCGCGACGTCACTCAGGCGATAGGGCTCGCCGGGCACGGCGCCCGGCGGGTCGGAAACCACGCGAAACAGGAAGTCCGGGCTGACCAGCAGCGCGCGGACGGCCCGCTCGATGCCGGTCTCGAAGCCGCCGAGCTCGCGGCCCTCCGCGTAGAAGGCGACCAGGCTGTCGACGTCCGCGGCGCTCACCGGCCTGCGGTAGGCGCGGCGCGCCAGCCTCGAGAGGATCTGCCGGGCGCAGGGCGCCTCTTCGGCCGCGGTCGCCGGGCGGCAGGCGAAGATCCGCTGCCGCGACGGCGTTTCGCCAGCGCCGAGCGCGTTGAACGGCCCGGAGATGGTGAGCGTTCCGACGTGCGGCTGGTACAGGAGGTAGTCGCCCTCGCCGTGGGGGCGGTCGAACGGCTGCCGCACGCTCTCGGCGAGCGCGCTCGTCTTCTTGACGAACGCGGCGGTCACCACTCGCGGGCCCGCCGCCACGTGCACGCGCGCCTCCAGGTCCTCCGGGCCGGTGTTGTACGCGGCGCCCTGATCGGCGGCCGGATCGGGCGGCGCGAGGTCGAAGACCCGGACGCGCCGGCCGTCGAGGCTCAGCTCCAGCCGGTGCGGCTCGCGAATCGGCGCCCCCGCGAACAGGTCCAGGAGCTCGATCCGCAGGTCGTACTCGCCGTCGCGGGGGAAGTTGTAGTCGACCGACATCCCGCCGCGCGTGCCGAACGGCAGCCCGTCCTGGTGCTGGTACTGCGACAGGTCGGAGACGATGCGGAACGTCTCCCCCGCCGGCGCCAGCGCGGAGGCGCCGACGGCGAGGCGGCTGATCACCCGCGCCGCGCTCATGTAGCGCTCGAGAAGGGTCGGCGAGACCTTCAGCACGCCCGCGATGTTGTCGAATCCGTAGCTCTGGTCGTCGGCCGGGACCAGCGCGGCCGCGTCGATGTCGAGCGCCAGCAGGTCGCGGACGGCGTTCTGATACTCCGTCCGGTTGAGACGGTGCAGCGGCTCCGTCCGTCCGGGGTCGGGCCGGGCGGCCGCCGCGCGATCGATGGTGGTCTCGAGCCACGTCGCGAGCCCGTCCACCGCCACGGCGTCCGGCCGGGGTCGGCCGAGGGGCGGCATCGTCCCGGTTCGGAGCTTCCGGATGACCTTCTCCCAGACCTCCGCCGTCCCGGGGACGTCGGCCAGATCGGTCGTCCGGAGCGCGATCGGGACCGTGCCGCGATCCGCCAGCCGCTCGTTGTGGCAGGTGATGCAGTAGCGCTGGAGCAACGCCTCGTGCTCGGCCGCGGCGAGAGCGACCGGCGGAGGTACAGGGGTCGCCCTCTCCGGTCCGAGCCCCGCCGCTCCCGCGGGGACGGACCCGACCGCCCACACCAACCCGCAGACGCCGAGCAGCACGAGTATGCGTCGCGTCATCAGCCTTCCCCGCGGTGTTCCACCGCCGCGCGGCCGGCTCCGGCACCGGCGGGCACACCACTCCACAACGTCGTGGATCGTACGATCTTCAGCCGGGTTGTCAACCGGCCGGGACGCATCGGCTCTCCCGCCGGTTGACGCTCCTGCCCGCGTCGCGTCGCTACCGCCCGGAACCGGCGCCGTTCCGTCGAGCCGCGGGCGTCGGGCCCCCGGCTCACGGGGTGACGGTGACCGTGACGTCGGCAGCGGTGTAGAGGTAGCCGTCGTCGGCCATCCCGCGGATGACGTAGGTGCCCGGCTCGCTGAACCGTGCCGTCGTGACGATCCGGCCGTCCTCGGGGATCGGAGGAGGCGTCCAGCCCGGGGTGTGGTCCTCCATCGGCGCACTCCACGGGTCGAAGACCACCGTGCCGGAACCCCGGTACTGAATCCACGCCAGACGCAAGCCGAGCGCGTTGCGCCTCCCGGGAGGGCGGCTCTGCCGGGCCGGCCGCATCGCGGGGACGCCGTCGTCCCTGATGATCGCGGTCAGCGTGAGCGGCTCGCCCACCCGGACGGAGCGCTCCGTGCTCTCGACCAGGATGATGGCGGGCGCCGCGTTCACGATGTCCGGCGCGCCGCCCCCGGCGCGGTTCATCGCGATGACCTGCTCGTCGATGATCTGCTCCGGCACCAGCCAGCCGACCGCACGGTCGGTCCGTCCGTGCGCGGTGACGGTCCAGACGAGCTCCTGGTCGCCCCAGTCGGCGGGGACGCGGACGCGGAAGATGATGCGCTGGCGCCGCGGATAGAAGAACGTCGGCTGGCCGCGGTCCGGGTCGCCCGGCTCGAAGCGGTTGGCGGGCCCGACCGGAATGTTGAGGTGCTCCTCGTAGTTCCGGTTCAGGTACCCGAACACCATGTTGAAGCTGCCGTCGCCGTTCTGCTCCCAGCCCTCGAAGACCGGCTGCAGGTTCTGACCGCTATGGTAGGTCTGCCCGGCGGCGCCCGCCGCACCCGCAAGGACCAAGGCCACCGCACACACGTGCCGCCAGACCGCCACGGCTACGGACCGCGGTGCAGGGAAGGCTGCCGGCCCACCGGGAGTCCGCTGCCCTCCCAGCACCCTTCGCATCAGCCCCATCTCCCAGCCCCGCGCATCAGTCGTTGGTCGACTGCGCGCGCGCCTCGAGCCGGCGTTCGTACTCGTCCTCCGGCATGTGAAAGAAGCTCATCCAGGCGAAGCTCATGTCGTCGATCGAGCGGTTGCCGAAGCCGACCCAGTTCTTGGGGTCGGGGTTGTAGCGGTTCGCCGCGGTGTTGTCGTGCCAGCCGATGACGTGCAGGATGGTGCCGGCCGGCAGCAGCGGCGCCTCGTGGTCGGCGTAGTTGTAGACGATGTGCCAGCCGAAGTTGTGACCGGTGCAGCTCAACGTCTCGATCGCGCCGCTCGGGCGGATCGCCTCGACGCACATGCGCTTGCCCCGGATGTGCATGTGGGGCTGGAAGCCGGTCACCTGCGTCGGCTCCGGCAGGACGTAGTAGCCGTCGCTGCGCGCGTTGTCCTCGCCGGCCCGGATGTCGAGCGTGTCGAAGCTGTCGCCGACGTGCCGCGAGATCAGCACCCGCTCCGGGACGTGGCCCGGCGGGTAGAACTGGAAGCCCACCCGCGTCCTGTCCCGGGTCTCCTCGCCGACCGAGCTGTAGTGCATGTTGAAGCGGATCTGCGTGCCGGCGCGGATGAGGCGTCCCGTGCCGTCGGGAAAGATGTCGCCGTTCTTGCCCATGGCGTACTCGTTGAGGAAGCCGCCGCCCTCCTCGCCATCCTCGTTCTCCCAGAGCATCGAGGTCGCCACGTGGTGGACGACCGGGTAGGCGCCCGGCGACGGCTTGGTCTCGACCGCCTTGATGTAGCGGTCCTCGGTCAGGCGCGAGTCGGCCCAGATGTTCAGCCAGCGGTCGGCGTCGACGGCACCGACGGTCTGCTCCTCGGGCAGCTCGACGATCCACTCGGGCGTCCCGATGCGCCAGTCGTCGAGGTCCGCAAGCTCGATCGGCGGCGGCGCATCGGCCGGGTTGCCGCGCGGCGCGCCGGCCTCGACCCAAGCGCCGATGGTGGCGATCTCGGCGTCCGTGAGCGACGGATCCTCCTTGAACGCGCGCACGCCGACGTTGCGCTCGATGAACCACGGCGGCATCTCGCGCTGCGCCGTCCTGTCGCGGATGGCGCGCGCCCAGGGTCGCACGTCCCGATACGTCAGGAGCGACATCGGCGCGACCGAGCCGGGGCGATGGCACTGCTGGCACGAGCGCTGCAGGATCGGCAGGACGTCCTTCGTGAAGGTCGGGCCGCCGGCCGGCTCCTGCGCCAAGGCCAGACCGGCCGCGGCGAGGACGCCGCCGGCGACCAGCGCCGCGATGCCGTAGCGAAACACGCGGCGCGCGTAGGGGCAGCAAGCGAAGTCCATCGTCACCCTCCTGGCGCCCACCCCGAACGGAGGCGCACCGGTCCTTATACCACGCGATACCGCGTCCCGGCACGACGTCGAAGCCGACCCATCCGCGGCACGCGCGTCAACCACCCCGCGCCGAGGCTATTGGTCCGCGGCTACCTCGTCGTAGAAGGCCCGGAGCGCACCAGGTCGGAACGGCCAGTCGAGGTCGGCGGTCGCGACGCGATCGGCAACGTCGTCGCGGCTCACGCCCGCCTCGATCGCCGCCCGCATCCGGTCCGCGAGCGTCTGCATCCGGTCGCGGAAGGTGCGCACTTCGTCGCGGCCCAGGATCGGGCCGTGGCCCGGGATCACGGTGTCGAAGTCGAGCTCCAGCACGCGGTCGAGCGTCGCCGTCCATGCCAGACCGCTCCCGCCGTTGTTGTAGTCCATGAAGGGCGAGAGCGTGCTCCCGTCCGAGCGCCGGCCCCAGATGAAGAGGTCGCCGGTGTGGATCGTGCGGAGGTCCGGGAAGTAGATGACCGCGTCGCCGTTCGTGTGGCCGCGCCCGAAGTGATGCGCCTGCGCCTCCATGCCCCCGAGGAACACCGACGTGTCCCTGCCGAAGACGACCCGCGGCGCACCGGGCTGGTTGTTGCGCACCATGTTGCCGCGCGCGTTCCGGTGCGAGATGACCTCGGCGACGGCCATGAAATCGGCGTTGCTCCCGGCGTGGTCGCCGTGGTGGTGCGTGTCGAGCACGTAGCGGACGGGCAGCGCGGTCACCTTCCGGACCTCGGACGTGATCATCGCGAAGCTGTGCGGGAACTTGTTGTCGACCAGGATGACGCCGTCGTTCGTGACCCGGACCGCCACGTTGCCGCCGGTCACGCCCCCGTCGTAGCCGGGAATGACGTACAGCCCGTTCTTGCCCGGCACCGGCCGGATCGCGGTCAGCTCGGCCAACCGCTCCGGCGTCACCGCCTGCTCCGGCGTCACCGCCTGCTCCGCCGCCGGCCGGGCCGCGGCCAGGATGGCCGCCGCCACCAGCACCAGGCCCGACATCCCCGCAATCAGCTTCAGCTCACGCATCGTGACCCTCCGGGCGCCATCTCCACTCAGCGCAGAAACCAGGGCAGCACGCGGACGCCCCTGAAGTCGAAGGTGTCTGTCCCGCCGTGGACCAGGATACCGCCGCGGTTCGCGTTGCCTGGGAGCGACGTCCACCAGAGCAGTCCGCGGACGGCGTCGGCGGTGACGGTCTGCCCCGACTTGACCTCCACGGGGACCACCCGCCCGCCGGAATCGATCAGGACGTCGACCTCGTGTCCGGTCGCGTCTCGCCAGAAATACAGCGGCGGATCACGGCGCTGCGCGGCAAAGCTCTTGATCAGCTCCGAAACGACGAACGACTCGAAAATGGCGCCCCGCAACGGGTGATGCTCCAGGGTCGCCGCGTCCCGGATGTCGAGCAGGTAGCAGACGAGACCCGCATCGAGGAAGTGCAGCCGCGGGCGCTTGCGCAACCGCTTGCGGTAGCTCGCGTAGTGTGGCGGCAGCGTCGTCGCAAGAAAGCCGATCTCCAGCGCCGACAGCCAGCGCTTCGCGGTCTGCTGGGTGATCCCGACGTCGCTGGCAAGCGTCGTGAGGTTGAGCTCCTGCGCCGTGTGCGACGCGGCAAGCCGGAGGAAGCGTTCGAAGCTCCGCAGGTCCGACACCTGCAGCACTTGACGCAGGTCCCTTTCGATGTACGTGCGGACGTAGTCCGCCAGCCACGACCCTGCCGGCAGGTTCCGATCGTGAATCCGCGGATAGAACCCCTCGACGAGCGTCCGCCACAAGCTCCGCTCGGGCGCCTCGCTCTGGCCGGCCGGATCGCGGTCCAGGTTCTCGGCATCGACACGCGGGCGGTCGAGCAGCTCGGCCAGCGAGAGCGGGTGCAGGCGCAACAGCGCCGTGCGACCCGCCAGCGTCTGCGACACCGACTCCATGAGCAGGAGGTTCTGGGAACCAGTCAGGATGTATCGTCCCGGACGGTCGTCTTCGTCGACGAGCACCTGGATGTACGAGAGGAGATCGGGCGCCCGCTGAATCTCGTCGAGAATCAGCCGCTCGCCCTGCGCCAGAAGAGCCCGCGGGTCCTCCAGGGCCCGCGCTCGAACGTCCGGCGCTTCGAGAGACAGGTAGCGATGCTCAGGGAAGAGCTCGCGAACGAGCGTGGTCTTCCCCGACTGACGCGGGCCGGTGAGGGTCACGATGGGATTGACCGCGGCGGCCGAGAGCAAAGCCTCGGTAAGGTGGCGGCGCAACATGCCCGAGGATGGCACCCCCACCGCACCGTGTCAATTCCGTGATCACATCACCGACAACGTGCTCCTCGACGCGGAAGAAGCACGCGGCGCCGCGGGCCGCATGCTTCGGCTTCACCGGAAGCATAGCGCCCGCGGGCGGCCGCGAGGTCGCTGCTGCTGGAAGCGCGCCGACGCTCAGGGGCCGGCCTCGACCAGCTCCAACGCCATGCCGTCGAGGTCCTCGATGAGGACGGCGCGGGTGTCGCCGTAGGGGTACGGGCCCTCGAGGATCGGGACTCCCCGTGCTTCGAGATGCGCCAGCACAGGGTCGAGGTCGGGGTAACTGATGCCGACGTGGTCGACGACCTGGCCGCGCGAGGGCACCAGCGGGCGATCGAGCTCGGGACCGCACCGGCCGTCCCGGCACTGGCGGCTGTACCAGGCCCAGCCGGCGTTGGCCATCCGCACGCTCCCGATCGGCCGGCGGAGCTGGCCCATCGGCAGGAAGGTCGGATAGCTCACGTCGCCCACCTCGACGTCGCACGGGTCGTACGCCGCCCGCGGCGACGTTTCGCCTGTCTCCGGATCCCGCCGCGGCGGCAGCGTCATTCCGAGATGCTCGGCGTACCAGTTGGAGGCGCACAGCGGCTGCTCATGCCAGAAGTGCGTGTGACCGTAGAAGAGGTCCTCGGTCTCGGCGTTGCCGTTGAACTCGACCAGGATCCCGTCCGGGTCGACGAGGTAGCCGAAGTCCTGCCCGCTGGCGCGGTCGCGTGTCGGATTGTCGCCCTCCCGGGCGGCGCGCTCCGCCATCTCGGCCACGGTCAGGAGCTGATCCCCGAAGGGCGCGAGGCCGGAGTGCGGCACCCCCTCGGTGTCGTCGGGTCCGGTGTAGACGGGAAGGAAGCGGAAGCGTTCGCCCTCGGGATCGAGCGCCGTCAGCCGCTCGTACAGCGCGAGGCCGTCGGTGCTCGGCCCGGTCGTCCAGAAGGGGCTCTGCGGGATCGACTGCCGGCGCTCCGGGTCGAAACCGCCCGGCGCCGGGCTCTCCACCTCGGTGTACACGAGCGCGACGCCATCGGCCGCGAAGGCCGGCAATCCCTCCACCGTCGTGCGCTCGCCCGCGGGCCAGAGCGTCGACCACCAGTCGAGCGAGCGCTCCGGATCGGTGGAGTTGACGTGGATGTGGTGGAAGCTCGGGGGCGAAAATGCGGGCGCCGCCCCCTCCGCGCCGGCGCTGCCCGCTCCCGACGACGATGCGTCCGAGCCGGCCGGGCCGCCGCCGCACGCACCCGCGAGCACGGCCGCCGCCAGGAGACACCGTGACATCCGACTGCCCGTTCCGGCGCGGGGCGGGCAGGAGGACGCAGGCCGCGGCCGACGGCTCTCTCTTGCGTTACGCATCGGATTCGATCCCTTCCTTCGTCTCGGCGATCACCAGATCGACCACGGCGCGCAGCGCCTCGGCCTCCGTGTCGCCTTCCACCCGGCGGAGACGGAAATGGTCGAGCTGTCGGTCCGCGCCGCTGCCGTCGCGGATGATGACCAGCGCCTGGCGCAACTCGTCCTCGCAGCCGAGGTCGCGGGCGTCGGCGGCCAGCTCGTCGACCAGTCGGGCGGCGTCCTCGGCAATGTCCACCTGCCCGCCGCGCCGCACGTCACCGAAGAACGCGAGCACGCCGTAGCGCTGGGCGATCCACCGGTTCTCGGCGATGATCGCCGTGGGCGGGTCGGGAGGCACCAGCCCCTGGCCATCCAGCCGGACCAGGTGCCGGACCAGCGCGGCGTACAGGGCGACGATGGCCACCGCGTCGTCGAGGCGCGGGCATACGTCGCAGATCCGCATCTCCACCGTCGGGAAGGCGAGAGATGGGCGGACGTCCCACCACAGCTCGCTGCTGGTCTCGATGAACTGCATGCGCTGGTAGGCGGCGACCACGCGCTCGTAGTCCGCCCGCGACGACAGCGGAGCGGGGAGGCTCGTGCGTGGCAGCGCCCCCATTATGGACAGCCGGTAGGACTTGAAGCCGGTCTCGAGCCCGGCGTGGAACGGCGACGAGGTCGACAGCGCGTGCAGCAACGGCAGGTGGCGCCGGATCGCGGTCATGATCCGCAGCCGTGAATCGGGGTCGCCGAAGCCGGCGTGGACGTGCATGCCGCCGATGAGGAGCCGCCGCATGGACTCCTGAAAGGTCACCGCGAAACGCTCGTAGCGCTGCCGGGGCGTGACCAGTTGCGCCTGCCAGCGCGCGAACGGATGGCTCGACGCGGCCATCACCGCGACACCGTGCCGGGCGGCGGATTCGACCACCAGCCGCCGGGTCTCACGGAGCGCCTCGCGCACCTCGGCCACGGAGCCGCAGACCTTCGTGTTGGTCTCGATCTGCGAGCGGAGCGCCTCGTGCACCACCCGGTGCGGCCCGCAGTCGCGCTGGCACGCCTCGAAGATCGCCGGGAGCGGATCCGTAACCAGATCGCGCGTCTCCGGGTCGACGAGGAAGAACTCCTCCTCGACGCCGAGCGTGATGTCGAGTCCCGGTTCGCTCATGGCGTCGCGTCCGCGCACCGCGCACGCGCGCGGCCGTCCTGCCGCAGTCTAGCAGGCACGACGATCCGCGGGGACGGCCCGATGGTGCCGGCCGGCGCACCAAGCGCACCAGTCTTCGGCTGGACTGCCGGCCGACGGCGGGACGGGCTATACTTCGGATACACGTAGGGGCCGGGCCGGGAGTAGGGTCGGGGAGGTGACGAATGCTCACCAGGGTTCGGAAGTGGGGCAACAGCCAAGGTCTGCGGTTCGCCAAGTCCGTGCTCGAGGAAGCGCACATCGAGATCGGCGACAGGGTGCGCGTGTCGGTTCGCGAGGGTCGGATCATCGTCGAACCCGTGGCGGATGTGCGGGGACGATACGAGCTGAAGGCGCTCGTGTCGCGCATGCCGAAGGAGTATTCGGTCGAGGAGACCGACTGGGGCCCTCCGGTGGGCAAGGAATCCTGGTAGGTGCCCGGCTACGTCCCCGCGAGAGGCGACTTCGTCATCGTCTCCTTCGATCCGCAGGCGGGACATGAGCAGAGAGGACGCCGCCCGGCTCTGGTCGTGAGCAACACGCTCTTCAATCGGCACACCGGTCTGGCGATGGTCTGCCCGCTGACCAGCACCCGCCGGAACCTGCCCTTCCACGTGGAGGTCCCCGAGGGAGCCTCGTTGACCGGGTTCGTCATGGTCGAGCAGATCAAGTCGCTGGACTACGTGCGCCGGCAGGTGAGGTTCGCGGAGAAGGCGCCGGGATCCGTGCTCGATGAAGCGCTCGCCATCCTGGACGCGTGCCTGTACTGACGGCTCCCGCGAGCGGCGAGCGAGCGGTATCCCGGCGGCGGGCCGCGGGGAGTCCGTGCAGCGACGGTTTCCGGGCTACCGACTGCAACGCGCCGAACCCGAGCAGGCGCGAGCTTCCCGCCTACTCCCCGACGATGGCGATCCCCCACGGCCGCTCGCCGGCCGGCACGGTCGCGACTACGGTCATCGATTCCGTGTCGATCACGCTGACGTCGTTCGAGGGGCCGTTCGCCGTATAGAGGAACCGGCCGTCCGGGGTGATGCCGATGCCCCACGGGCGGGTGCCCGCCTCGGCGGAGGCGACCGGCTCGTTCGTGGCCGCGTCGATGGCGACGACCATGCGGCCGCGCCCCGTCGTCACGTAGACGCGCGACCCGTCGGGGGAGACGACGACGCCCATCGGCCGGACCACCTCGCCAGTGAGCTCGATGGTGTGGATGACCTCGTGCGTCGCCGTGTCGACCACGTGGACCGTGCCGCCGTTTTCTGCCGTCACATACGCGCGGCTCCCGTCCGGCGCGAAGGCCGAGGCGCGTGGGCGAGCGCCGACCTCGAACACGGCTACGACCTCGTTGGTGGCGGTGTCGATGGCCGAGACCTGGTTGTCCTCCTCCGACGTGACGTAGACGACGCTGCCGTCGGGGCTGATGCGCACGCCCTCGGGCTCGCCGCCCACCGGCAGCGCGGCCAGAACCTCGCCGGTGGCGATGTCGACCACGCTGGCCTCCCCCGCATCCTCGTTCGCGACGTAGAGGCGCGTGCCGTCGGTGCTGACCGCGACCTGCTCCGGATCCGTCCCCGCGTGGACCACCTGCACGACCTCGCCGGCGGCGCGGTCGAAGACGCCGATGCCGTCCGCCGAGCGGTCGGGCGGCGGCAGAGTGCTCTCGTCGATGCCGGGCGGGGCCGGCGGCGAGCCGCTCAGGGCCACGAAGAGCTGCGTGCCGTCGGGCGACACCTTGATGCCGCGCGGGCGCTGGCCGAGCGGCACGGTTGCCACCACCTCGTTGGTGCCCCCCGCGATTACCGTGAGGTCGCCCGAGTACTCGTTCGTGACGTAGACGTGGTACGGAGGCGGGGCCGCCGGAACGGGGTCGCTCGCCGCCTCTTCGGGAGGTGCTCCGCCGCACCCCGCAACCGCAGCCAGCGCCAGCACAGGCGCGAGCACCGCCCAGGCCCGCGACCCACGGGGTGCGCCGCGCCCGCAAGCGGGCCACCAGCGCCCGCCGCGTGCCTCGTTCGCGCCATGCGGCCGCCGCTGCGTGCTCCGCCGCGCGTCGCACTCTTCGCCGTGCCTCTCTCCGGTCCTGTTTCTGCACGTCATGCTTCACGGCTCCACGTAGCGGCACATAAACGAAAGGGACAGGCGCCCGGTGGCGCCTGCCCCTGAACGACGGTCAACCGCGGGGCACTCCTGCCCTACTTCGCGAGCGGGTCGGGCCGGAGCTGGAAGTGCACCATCTTGCTCTTGGTGCCCTTGCCGCCCTCGGTGTGCCAGACGTAGTTCGAGCCGTAGTTGGCCCACAGGCCGCGGCCCTTCCAACCGGCGTCCGGATCGTCGATCCGGCCGTCGAGGCCACGCGAGTAGAACGCCATCGGGTACGGCACCCGCAGCACGGTCCACTCCTCGGTCTCCGGATCGAGGGCCAGCAGCGAATCCGAGCCCGATCCGTTCGCGATCGGGATGTTGTCTCCCAACCCGAGGGTGTTGTACTGGTCGACCCAACTGTAGTAGTGGAAGTCGGCGCTGCCGGGCGTGTCGACCCCCTTCATCTGCGGGCCGGGCACCGGATAGAGCGTCCACCCCTCGGGGCAGTGCTGTCCGGTCGCGTCGGGACCGCTCGTCACGGCGCACTTGCTCCGGTCGAAGCTCGCCATGTGGCTGCTCCCGGACAGCGCCGTCCAGATGACGCCGTTGCGGTCCACGTCGATTCCGCGCGGCGCGGAGCCCGTCTGCGCCGGGTCGACGTTCGGGTTCTCGATCGACGGCGGCTCGTAGACCTCGGCGATGCAGGTCTCGGGCGGGTTGTCGCCCCGGTCGAGGCGGACCAGCCGGCCGGGGAACGGGCCGGTGCGGGAGATCCAGACCGAGTCGTCGATCGAGCTCGCGATGATGCCGTAGCCGAAGCCGGCGATGCGGGTGTCGAGCGCCGGGTCCATCTCGGCCTCGCCGCCGCGCGCGGGCTCGTTCCACGGCTTCGTGATGCGGCCGTCGCCGTTGGTGTCGATGACGGTCGGGCACCAGCCCTGCGACGCGACCTCGTCACCGGACTCGTCGTAGGCCTTGGTGTCGATCCAGCCGACGGCGTTGCCGTCGCCGCTGAACCAGAGCGTGTCGTTGTCGTCCTCGCCGAACTGCAGGTGGTGCGTCCCGTAGCAGGTGTCGATGAGAACGAACTCCTCGCTCTCCGGGTCGTAGTACGAGGCCTGCCGGCCGCTCATCCCCAGGGGGAAGTACTGGGCGAACCTGTTGTCCGACCCTTCCTTGCACCAATCGGGGTTCGGGCGGGCGCGGATGGTCGAGGTCATCCAGACGCGACCCTCGCCGTCCATCATCGGGTTGTGCGGGTCGGACGAGTTCTCGCGACCGTCGGGGCCGCCGCGGCCCCACAGCAACTGGTCGCCCCAGTAGTAGGACGGCTGGAGCTGGACCTGCGGGAAGCGCGAGGGCACCGAGTCCGGATCCTCGGGGCGGACCGGGATCTTGATCTCGACGGCGCTGTTCTCGACCGGGTCGACGACGGTCAGCGTGCCGTGGCCCGCCGAGACGCCGTAGACCGGCCCGCCGCCATTGACGGTCGGGTTGCGCTTGTCGGTCGTGATCTCGTCGTGGATGAAGGAGCTGTCCACGCCCCAGTCCCAGAGGGTGACGACGAGGTTGCGCTCGATCCCGGACGGCCGCGGCGGCCGCGGCGGCGTCTCGCCTCCGGCCATCCGTCTCGAGCGCGCGCTGCCGCCCGAAGCGGTTCATGGCCGCGCTCATCTGGTTGCCGCGCTGCCCGGTCTGCACGCGGTGATCCCAGGCCGCGACGGTCGAGTCGAAGTCGTCACGGTGCTGCACCTCGCGCGTCGCCGTGTTCCCGATCTGGTGGCAGAGCTGGCAGCCCTGCTTCATGATGTCGAGCCACGCCGCCTGGCTCTGGAGGTTCGGCGAGATGCCGTTCCCCTCCGGGCCCGTGCCGGGGAACTCGTCCGGAGCCGGCGGCTCGATCAGCGAGTACCAGTAGTTGCCGGGGTAGTACTGCGCCGCGGCCTGCTCGT
>JAGWAJ010000042.1:31320-31923 GCA_021296475.1 Acidobacteriota bacterium | reverse complement strand
CCCGCTCAGGGCAATTGTCGCAAGCCCGCGCCGGGTCGTGACGTGAACAGGATCACACGAGGTATCTCGCGGCTCTCCACTATCCCGCCTTGCAGCCCCCGGGCAACCCCGCGAACACCGTCCTGACGGCCGCCTTGGCGTTCGCCGAGTAACGGGATGCCGTTCGCGTCTCCGCGGCCACGCGCCGGCATCCCGGCGTGCCAGTGTTCTTTCCGTTGGGCGACTCGCCAGGGCGTGAAGGTCGGCGCGGGACTCGCACGGCTCGGCTTCACCATGATGCCCCGGGGCGGCCCGGGCTTGACGGAGGCGGTAAACCGTCTTCATTTAGCGGGTTCGAGCAAAATCCGCGTGTCGGGGGTAGAGGTCTTGCTGCGCGGTGCCGATGGAAGAAGGGCGTGGGCCTGCTGCGCCGCATACGCGCGATCCTGGAGCAATCCCATCCGAGCAGGAACCTCGCGACGTTGTCATCGAGCAACAGGACGGGGAGATCGGGCGACTGCGAGACGATCTGGCGCGCCACAAAAGCGTGCACCGTGAGAATGGCCGCCTGCAGCGCCGGAACCACGGCTTGCAGCGTCAGATCGAGCGGCTGGAGCGCGAGAA
>JAGWAJ010000042.1:16930-31207 GCA_021296475.1 Acidobacteriota bacterium | reverse complement strand
AGGGGCGCCGCCCGTGTCCGGCGCGGGTCGACGAGACCATCGCGGCGCCGGCGCCGACGAGCTGTCCGGACTGCGGCGGAGCGGTCGAAGTGACCGGCGCGGCATCGCAGTATCAGGAAGACTCCCCCCGGTGCGCCCGCTGGTGCGCCGCTTCGACATCGAAATTCCCTCCGGGTCCAGGGCCTCCGCCATGATGCCCCTAGCGACGAAGCTCTTGATCTTGTCGTCCTGCAGGTCGGCTCCGTTGTCCCTGGCGGCCTGCCTGAGTTCGACTCCCGGAACAATCCGTCGGTACTCCAGATCGAGCTCGGCGGCGATGACCTCGATGTTGGCGCGGGCCTTCGCTTCGGCGTGGGAATCCCCTGCAGAGTTCGGCACCAGGCCATCGGGCGGTACTGTCACGACCATCGTCTCTCCCGCATTCTACGCCGTAGCGCATGGCGAGGTTGCGCCGCTCCACGCGCCCGCCAGCGGCGCGCCGACTGCCTACCGTGCGCGAGGGAGCTCGGCACACCCGGTGGCCGGGGCAGCGGTTGCGAGGGTTCATCGCCGCGCGCGCGGGACCGACGCGGCTATCCGGCCGTCGTGGCGGGCCGGTCCCGGTTCATCCCCGCGCCCCGCGGTTCGGCCGTTCGAGGCTGCCGAGTCGGTGGCCCGGCTCTGGCGGCGCGCGTGCTCGGTGGAACGCAGTCGCGGCGCCCATTGTTTTCGTTCGGTGCGGCGGTGTTGGGACCGGCTTCCTTCCCGGCCTCCGCCCGCTGGCCTCCGGCGACGACGCAGCTCTTTCACGCACTGCGACCTCGGCTTCCCGACGGCGTTGCGGGCGCCGTCTGTTACGGCTATCGCGGCATCGAGGACCGCATCGTGGGCGCCGTGCAGCTCGAAGCGGTGTCGGGTGAAGGCCGGCGCATCCGTTGGTTTCCCAAACGACGCGCCGCGCGTCTCCCCCTCTGGCAGCCGCTTCGATTCCCGTTGCCAGCGCTTCGAGGTCATCGACGGTCAACGCAACGCGTCTTTTTCGTCGAAGGTCCGCTGTTTCCGGTTCCCCCGGCGCCGACTTGCTTGACCTTTATCGGGTCGGCGGCCCTACGGCGTTCCGGGTTTCCGTCGGAGGTCTTTGCGCGGTACGCTGCAGCGGAGGCGGTTGCCCATGGGATCTGACGATTCTCGTACCGGCCAGCCCAACCCCGGTACCCGGGTTGGCGTCGACGAGGTTTTCGAGCAGATGATTACCGAGTCGCCGAAGCGAGTGCTCATCTATGAGTCCGGCGATCTGGTGCCGAAGCGGCTGGTAGTGTGGTAGTTTCAAACTACTACAGTAGTAGTGTGGTAGTTTCAAACTACTACTGTATTAAGCGGCTGACCCCGCGCCAGACGCGCGAGATGCTCAAGGGCATGCGCAATGCGGCGGATCCGGTGATCGTCACCTCGCACGTACAGGGCAGCGATCTCATCGTGCGCACGTTGGAGTACCTGGGCGACCGTGCCAAGCCGTCGGCACCGAATCGCCCTTCCCGGCGGATCCGGATCCGAAGCGCTTCTAGTCTCTGTCATCGCCGAGTACGTGCGCTCGGCCTCGGCCAGCATGCCGCAGAAGCCAAAGGAAAGCACCTCGGCCGTCGACGACGAGCTGCCGGCGAGCGACCCGCCGGCCGACGAAAGCGACGCCGCCGCGGCGGCGGCTACCGAATAGCAGGGAATGCCGCCTGGATCAGGCAGGCATGGCCCGGGCTATACTCGGTTCACACCACGACACGCGCAAGCCTGCCGGGTTGCGCTCGAACGGGAGAACGGCGCGCCGCGCGAGCGGCTTGCCGGCGGCCGACCGTCGATTGGGGACGACTTCGAGGCGAAGGCGCCGCGGCCGTCGAGTCGGTCTCCGGTGCGGATCCGCGCGAACACGGTCAACTCCGTCTGTCGTTGCAGCGCTGATCTTCCAGCTCATCGGCGGGCGGCGGCGCATACTCGGTCGCCTCCCGCACGTCGCGAACGACCGCCGCGAACAGGAGGAACAGCGGAATCGTCACGGCGTTCAGCAGTACGTACTCGACGGGATGCCATGCCCAAGCCCCGGTGACGACCACTGTGTAGTTGAAGGTGAATATGGTGCCCATGTACGTCGCCAGCGAGACGAGCCCCGCCCACAGCGCTCTGTGCCGGCCCCAAAAGAACGCCGCCACGAAGTAGAGCGCCAGCAGGGCGATTGCCGTGTCGAACAGACCGGTGGCGGTCCAGATGCCAGCCCTCGGCTGGCGGCCATGGAAACTCCTGGATCGGCCGGAGCCCGCTGAGGTACAGGACGTTGAAGACGACGTGCCCGGCCTGGAAGACGCCGTAGTAGCCGACGAGCCAAGGCATCGACACACTGGGCATCTTCATCCCGTGACCGCTGGTTGCGCCGCCGCCGCGGCCAGCGGTCGCCGGCATCGTCCGTGAACAGCCGTAACCGCCCAGGCGCACCGACCATCTTGTAGTCGACGGCTCGCACGAATCGCCTCGGTCGCCGGATTCACGGTCGTGAAGGCGTTGACGACCGTCACGTGCGGGCCGTTGCCGTCGTGCAGGATGTCGCCGATCCGGGCCTGGGTCAGCCGTAGAAAACCTCGGTCTCGCGGCGGGCTCGGGGTCCACGCCGCGGACAGTAGCACGGTCTGCGCGACGAGATTCGCCGATCCGAGGCTCTCGGGCTCTAAGGTCGCAAAGCTGGTCGTCGAAACGCGGCGCCAGCGGCGGGGTCGCCGCCCCGTCACTGGGAATCCGATCGTGATTCCGGGGCGTCGCGTTGTGCGAGCACGTGTCTCGAGGCTGGTTCGCGATTCCGTCGACGGTGCGCTTGGAGCTTGCCGGTCCGAACGCCCATGGACATCGAAAGAAGGTCACCGTAGTCGTCGTTGTCGATCGGCGGCCAGCCTGGTGCGCGTCCATTCCGCGCCTTCGGCAGGTCGGTGTGCTCCACCGTCAGTCCTTCGGGTCGCGCCGCCGGCGCCGTCCAATCAGTGGATCGCGCGAACGGGCTCCGCAACTCCGTACACTTGCGGCCTGATTACCACAAACTGGCGGGTTCCCGTGCGCGATCCTTCGCGCTGCGACGCCTGAAGCAGGGATCGGGGTAGGAACCCGTCCTACCCCGATCCGTCCACTCGAACGTTCTCTCCCGCCCGGACGGAGTCCGGTCCGGGCTCGCTCACAGGGAGGCAGGCGGTCCAACGCGGACCATGACCACGTCGGTATCGTGGAACTGCTGGTGGCGGACGGACGACGCGTAATGGCGCAGCAATCGTAGCGAGACTTCCTCCTCACCCGGGGCGCCGGCGACCTGCTCGCTGAGCAGCGCCAGTTGATCCTCCAAATTGGCATCGTCGGTCGTCGCCACGAACTCGAGGTCGACGGCGTCGCCGTCGTCACGCGCGACGAGCAGCAGGTGCCGGTCCGCGTCGCGTCCGCCGTCGGCCTGTTGCCGGGTCAGGGTGAGGAGCAACTCTTCGCCGACCGCCCGCAGGCGGTCGGACATCTCCGCGGTCCGCTTCCCGCGGGCAGCGAATCCGCGCAGGAACGCGTCGACTTTCGAGAAGCTCTCTCGCGTCAGCGCGGTCTTCAGCTTCCGGGCGCGCGGTCCCGTCAGCTCCACGAACTGCGACAGGACGATCACCGTCAGGCCGCCCACCGTCAGCCCGTTCGCGAGCAGACTGCCCCACACGCCCTGGAAGTACTCCGGGAAGATCCAGTCGAGCTCGAAGGCAAGCCCCAGCCAGAAGGCGAGGCCCACCGCGACGCCCTTGCGATAGTCGAGGCCGTCGTGCACAAGCACCCGCACCCCGAGGACGAACAGCGACGACACGATCACGATGTAGTAGGCGGCGACCACCGGACCGGGGATGGCGACGATGACGGCTACCAGCTTCGGCAGGAATGCCAGGACGACGAAGATGATGCCCACGCAGATGCCGACGGCGCGCGCCGTCACCCGGGTGAGATCGGCGACCGCGATGCTGTGGACGTACGTCGTGTTGGGCACCGTGCCCATCAGGCCGGACAGGAGGTTGCCCAGCCCGTCGGCGGTGAGCGCACCCTGAATGGACTGGAAGTCGATGGCGCGCGGCCGGCGCCACGAGATGCGCTGGATGGCGATGCAGTCTCCGATGGTGTCCATGGCGCCGACGAACGTCAGCAGGACGAACGCCGGCAGCAGGGTCCAGAAGTCGGGGCCAAAGCCGAGGTCGAGCCCCGGCCAGGCGAGCGCCGGCCCCCCGATCCACGACGCCTCCAGGACCCGCCCGGTGTCGTAGATCCCGAAGAACAGGCCGCCCACGACGCTCCCCGCCAGCATCCCCGCCGCCGCGGCCCAAAGCCGCCACGCGCCCGTGGAACGGACCGAGATGGCGGCGATCACCGCCAGCGTGATCGCCGCGGTGACCGGCGCCGCCGCCGGCGCGGCGTCCGCCGGCACGTCGGTCAGCTTGCGCACGATGATCGGCGACAGCGTCACCGGTATCAGCATCAGGACCGTGCCGGCCACGGTCGGCGTGAAGATCCGGCGGAAGAGAGACAGCTTTGCGGCGAGCACGAACTGAAACAGGGAGGAGACGATGATCAGGCTCCCCAGCAAGCCGCCGCCACCCCGTTCGAGCGCCGCCACGCAGATGGCGAGGTAGGCGCTGCTGCTCCCCATCAGCAGGAGGTAGCCGGAGCCGATGCGCCCGACGCGAGCCACCTGGATTACGGTGGTCACGCCGCTCACCAGGAGCGCGGCGAACACAACCCACGCCAGGTACGACTCGCTGCCGCGAACGGTACTGATCAGAATCGCCGGCGACAGCACGACGCCCGCCACCGTGAGCGATGCGTACTGCAGGCCGAGCCCGATCGTGAGCGGGAGCGGAGGCTGCTCGTCCGGCTCGTAGCGGACGTCCTGCGTGGCGCTGCCGGGGTTGGACGCCATTCGCCAATCGTCTCCTTGGGATCGTGCGGCGCGAGGACGCGGGCGAACGGCCGGCTGCGACCCGACCAGACCAGACCGCAGCCCTCGATCACCCGCGCCTCGGGTGCGGTTCGAGCCACCGCCGGGACGCGCTGCCGTTCGCGGCGATGCTCGGCGTCGCGGAGGGGAGCCGCGCGCCCCGTTCGTGGCGGCGCGCGGCTCGCGACCTGTCCTCCCGGTGTCGCCGTCTACTCCAGGTGCCGCAGCAGGAACGCGTTCAGCTCGGCATACACCTCCATCGACTCCGGCGAGTCCGGCACCAGCAGGTAGTCTGCGTGCGACACGCCTTCGTAGACGTTGAGGTCGGCGATGGCGCCCGCAGCGCGGAGCTTGCGGTGGGTGCGCGCCGTGTCGCTGAGCAGCATGTCGCGCGTGCCCGTGACCAGGTAGGTGGGCGGGAAACCGGCGAAGTCGCCGTAGACCGGGGAGATCAGCGGGTTCTTCAGGTCGTGGTCGCCCGCGTAGAGGTGCGCCGCGGCGCGCAGCAGTCCGTCATAGGTCTGGAGCACGCGATCCACCGCCTCGTTGGTGAACAGCGTGTCGCTGGTCTTCGTCAGATCGGACCACGGCGTGCCCGCGTACAAGGCGCCCGGGACGTCCAGGCCCAGGGCGAGGAAGCGGTGCACCGCGGCCAGCGTCAGGCCGCCCCCGGCGGACGTTCCGCCCAGGGCCAGCGATCGGGCGGGACGTTGCTCCAGCACGTGCCGGTACACCGCGACCACGTCGTCGACAGCCGCCGGGAACGGGTGCGCCGGCGGCATGCGGTAGTCGATGGACAGCACGGGAATCCTCGCCCGGCTGGCGATGAACAGGGCTTCCTGCACGCTCGCGTCGCCAGCGCCGAAGACGTAGCCGCCGCCGTGCACGAAGAGGAATAGATGGTCGGCATGCGCGGGGTCGACCTCGTTGGGCGTCACGCGATGTACCGCCACGCCTTCCACCTCGCCCCGTTCGATCGTGACCCCGAGGTGCTGCGCGGCCGCGTCGACCCCCTGTCCGGCCGCGGCATCGGCCGCGGCGGCGAACGCCGCCCACTCGGCGTCGGTCTCCGGCAGGCCGCCCGCGTCCGCGTCCACCGGCACCGGCACGGGGGCGGCAATCGAGGCCCGCAACGCCTCGCTCGCGGCAGCCGGCACCGGCACCGTCCGGGCGTCGATGCGACGCGCGCCGTCCTGGGCCTCCGCCGTCGCCGCCGAGCCGAACAACAGCACGCCGCAGGCCGCCGTCGCCGCGGCTACCGCAAGTCCCTGCCTCGTTCGCATCGCATGTTCTCCTCTCCAGGCGTGTCCCGCCGCGCCGCATCGCCGCACGGCGATACGACCGAGCACTGCCGCTGCGACCGTCCGCAACCGGCCGCCGGCCAATCAAACCCTACCGGGTACGAGGTCGCGCAGGAACTCCCCGCCGTCCCCCGTCCGCGGACCGCAGCACCGGCTCGTCCCGCGGACCGTCCACGAGAAAGATCTCCACTTCGTTGGCGCCCGCGATCAGGGAGTCCTCGGGAATCATGGTGGCGAACACCCATCTCCCCTCCTCCCGGTAGGAGAGGGTGGTTGCCGCGATCACACCGTTCACGCTTACCGCGAGACTCACCGGATCCTCGGGCTCGCCGGTCAGCCGGCCCCGCACGTGGAGAGGGAGCGTAGCCGATTCGAGATCCACGTCCCGGAACCCCGCCCGTCGGGCCAATCTCACTCCCGTCTTCGCTCCGGGACGCACGTCGAGCGTCGACAGCACGCGTCCCACCAGGGATCCGTGCGGCCCGAGGCCGTAGAGGTCCCCTTCGAAGCGCCGCAGCTTCTGCTCCCAGCCCCGGTCGTTCGGGCGGGCCGGGTACTTCACGACTCCGACCGACCTGCGGCCGCGCTGGACGAACGTCTTTCGGGACCGGTCGGGCTCCGAGGCATCCAGGAGCGACCGCCCGTCGACCGCGTAGGGCAACTCCGCGGACAGAGCGTCCGCGATGGTCGAAACGACGTCGACGGTCTCCACGTTCCGGTCGCTGATCGCACCCGCCGCCTGGTGCGGGAGCTTCACGATCAGCGGCACCAGAATGATGTCGGCCGCGTTCTCTCCGTCTCCCGAGATCTCCCGGCGCCGGCTGCCGTGCAGAAAGCTCGCGCCGTGGTCCGCCGTGACGACGATCAGCGACTCGTCGTACACGCCCTGCTCCCGCAGGCGGTCCACCAAGTGTCCGATGAAACGGTCCGCCACCTCCACCTGCAGGAGATGTCGTTGCTGAAGCGCGACCGGCAGCCACGGGTCGCTCTTCAGAAACAACAGCTCCCCTCCCTCTCGCCACCGCTGGTAATCGCGGGCCCGGTACCTGCGCCCCGACGGCACGTACTGGTACGGCATGTGCGGCAGCAGAGTGTGCAGGAAGTACAGGCGCCCGGCGCGCTCCGGCGTGATGGTCTCCAGAAACCGATCCAGCTCCGACAGCCGCTCGTTCGTCTGTCGCTGCGCTCCGTCGCCGGAACGGAAGCGGCGCGCTCCCGCGAAGTCGCGCCAGTCGCCCACAATCGGCGGCAGCAGGCTCTCGACCGCGGGCGGCGCGACGATGTGCAGGTAGGCGATGCCGAGGTCGGCGGTGAGGTCTCCCAGGCTGTCGTGGACGTCGAGGTCGTAGGCGCACACATCCGCGGGGCAAAGCTGCAGGAAGCGGCCGAAGACCGTCATCCGATAGCTCTCGCTCAGTATCGTGAACAGGTTGTCCGGATAGTAGCGCCGCGTCGGGACCGCATTGGGCTGCACGGGATACCTGCCCGTGACCAACGCGGGGACGGCCCACACCGTTTGTGACGAAACCGTGCTGGCGTTGCGGTACCACGTCGCATCGTCCGCCAACCGCGCCAGGTGCGGGAAGCGGGCGCGGTCGATCCGCCGGTCGCGGTCCAGCAGCGAGCTTGTCGGGAACTCGTCGAACACGACGAATACGATGGGCGGCGCGTGTTCGACGCGGGACGCGACCGGCGCGTCCTCCGTCCGCAGGACCGCGCTCCGGACGTCGGGATGCGCCAGGAACACCACCGGCACGATGACAGCCGACGGGCTGAGGGCGGTAAGGAACAAGCCGACCACGCGCGTCCGCTGCGCGCCGAGCACGATAAGCCCGGCGAGGAACACGGCGGCGGCCAGCAACGGGCCGGTGCCCAACGCTTCCCATCGTTTGAGCAGGGGCAGCACGAGCAGCCCCGCGAGCATCGTCAGCAGCAGCCAGTGGGCCGCATCGCCCGCGCTGGCGCGAATGCGCCGAACCAGAGCCTCCATCCCGATCAGGCCGAGGGGAAGCGCCAGGGAGACCCCGGCAACGAAGGTAGCCAGTTGGCCCGTCGTGGTGTTTCGCGCCACGAAGAACGCCGGCTCGCGCGCGAGCAGATCGAACAGGGGTTGGGCCACCGCGAGCGCCGCCAGGGAGAAGATGCGCAGCGTGCCCGCGGCGGTCATGCCGGTGATCCGGACGTACGCGGGCCAAGCGCGCTCCCGCAGCCAGGTCCAGACCCGCTCGTGCAACGGACGGGAACGTACCAGGTAATGCCGCACGCCGCAGATGACGAGCAACGCGAACAATGCCCGCCACGGCGTCGACATGGAGAAGACCGTGCCGATCCGCACCCCGCCCAGGACGACCACGCGAAGTACGGCCAGCGCGAGGAGAACGGTCAGGATGTCGGCACCGCGCGCCCACCCCGGCAACGCGACGTCGGCTCCACGAGTTGGTGTCCCGGCGCGTGGCACGCGCCGAGAATACACTGGGAGTCTGCGCCGTAGAACGGTGCAGATTCCTGGCAGGGTTGGTCGGGCGCCAAGCGGAGCCGTCAGGCGACGCATGGCGGGCCAGCGGTGGCCGGCGATTCTGATACGCTGCGCATCACCCCTCGGCTTCCGGGCGGCGACCTCCGGCCGCCGCCGAGCGCAAGGATCTCGATTCCACCGCCCGCTTCATGCCCGTCCGACATACCCGGCTCCGGTGCGCTTCGCGTCACACCGACGGTGCGGCGCGCAGTGGCGTCACCTTCCTGGGCGTTGCCCTCGCCGGCGTGCTCGCTGCGGCGCCGGCCGCGACTCCGCAGACCGTCGCCGACGATCCGGCGGCGTCGGCCGGCACCACGGCCGGCATTCCGGCTCCGGCCTCCGTCACCGCGCCCGGAGTGCCCATCGACGACCCGCCGCCTCCCGTCCCGCCGGCGGTGGTGACCCGCGACGGCGGGCGGGCTACCGTGCGCGCCATTCGGCTGACGACGGGGCTGCGCGTCGACGGGCGGCTCGACGAGCCGGTCTACCGCGAGGTGGCGCCGGTCTCGGAGTTCCTCCAGCAGCTCCCCGACGAGGGCGCGCCGGCGACGGAACGGACCGATGCCTGGGTGATGTTCGACGACGAGAACTTCTACGTCTCGGGCCGCTGCTGGGACAGCGCTCCGCCGAGCGAGTGGGCGGCGACCGACATGCAGCGCGACTCGCGCAACATGCTGAACAACGACCTGTTCGGATTCCTCATCGACACCTTCTACGACCGGCGCAACGCGCTGCTCTTCTACGCGAACCCGCTCGGGGGCTTCGTCGATCAGCAGATCACCAACGAGGGCAACCCGAACCGCGACTGGAACCCGGTGTGGGACGTCAGGACGGACCGCTTCGACGGCGGGTGGACGATCGAGATGGTCGTGCCGTTCAAGTCGCTGCGCTACCGGCCGACCCGCGACCAGGTCTGGGGTATCCAGCTCCGGCGCACCGTGATCCGCAAGAACGAGTGGGCCTACCTGACGCTGATCCCGATCTCGGCCGCCGGTTTCGGGGGTCGCGGAGGCGTCTTTCGCGTCTCGGCCGCCGGTACCCTCGTCGGCCTCGAGGCGCCGCCCGCCGGCCGGCCGCTCGAGGTCAAGCCGTACGCCATCGGCGGCGTGGCGACCGACCTCACCGCCCGGCCGCCGGAGCGCAGGGACGGCGACGGCGCGTTCGGCGTCGACCTCAAGTACGGAATCACCGAGAACCTGACCGCCGACTTCACCTACAACACCGATTTCGCGCAGGTCGAGGTGGACGAGCAGCAGGTAAACCTGACCCGCTTCAACCTCTTCTTCCCCGAGAAGCGGGAGTTCTTCCTCGAGGGCCGCGGCATCTTCAGCTTCGCGCGCGGGAGCTTCCGCACGGCCCGCAGCCTGCGGCAGGAGAGCGTGCTGGGCGGGGGCGACGCCCCGACGCTCTTCTACAGCCGCCGCATCGGCCTGCGCGGCTCCCAGGTGGTGCCGATCCTTGGCGGGGGTCGCGTGACCGGCAAGATCGGACCGTTCGACGTCGGCGCGCTGGCCATCCGGACCGACGACCAGACCGCCACGACGGCCGACGACACCGCGTTCACCGTGCTGCGCGTCAAGCGCGACCTCCTGCGGCGCAGCAGCATCGGCGCCCTCGTCACGCACCGCACGCGCTCGCTCGACGGCGCAGGAACCAACGCGGCCTTCGGCGCCGACGCCAGCTTCTCGTTCTTCGACGACCTGAACCTTCTGGGCTACTACGCGCGCACGCGCACCACCGGCCGCCGCGACCGCGACGCGAGCTACCAGGCCCGGCTGGACTACGGCGGCGACCGCTACGGTCTCGAGCTCGACCACCTCCTGGTGGAGAGGAACTTCAGGCCCGAGGTCGGCTTCCTGCGCCGCGACAACTTCCGCCGCACGTCGGTCTCCGGGCGCTTCAGCCCCCGGCCGGAGTCGATCGAATCGGTGCGGCAGTTCGTCCTCGAGGCGAGCCTGGACTACTTCCTGACCGCCGACACCCGGCGCCTGGAGACCCGCCAGACGCAGATCGCCTTCCAGACCGAGCTCGAAAACAGCGACCAGTTCGGCGTGCGGCTGAGCGACAGCTACGAGCTGCTGCTCGAGCCGTTCTCGCCGTCCGGCGGCGCGACTGCCGTCCCGGTGGGAGGCTACGACTTCCGGGACGTGCGGCTGACGTATCGGCTGGGCCCGGGGCGACCGCTGATCGGAAGCGTGGAGGTGGCCAGCGGCGGCTACTTCGGGGGCCGCCTCACGTCGGTCGACCTCGGCCGCGGCCGCGTCGACCTCTCGGCGCGCGTGTCGGTCGAGCCGAGCCTCTCGCTCAACTGGATCGATCTGCCAGCCGGCTCGTTCCGCACCGACCTGCTCCGCGGGCGCGTCACCTACACCTTCACGCCGCGGACCTTCGCCAGCGGCCTGTTCCAGTACAACTCGACCACCCGGACGCTCGGCGCCAACCTGCGCCTGCGATGGGAGTACTCGCCGGGAAGCGAACTCTTCGTGGTCTACACCGAGGAACAGGAGCTCGATCCCCTGCGCCCGAACCGCTCGCTCGCGCTCCGCAACCGCGCGTTCGTGGTGAAGATCAACCGCCTGTTCCGGTTCTGACGGCGGGCGGCCGTGGATCCTCCACGAGCAGCTGGGCCAGCGCGACGGAGGAATCCAGCTAGGAGTCTGCGCCGTAGAACGGTGCAGACTCCTAGGAGGGTTGGCTGGGCAACAGGCGGAGCCGTTCAGGCGACGAATGGTGGGCTAGGTCACCGGTCGCTGCGGACCTCGCGGAGGATGCTCCGGAGCCGCTCCAGCTTCATGATCGGCGCCGGCGCGCGTGGGGGTCGCGCTCCCGGCAGCGTTGGCGGCCGCAACCAGCCCGTGCGGACCGCCTCGGCAAGCAGCGCGTCGGCCAGAATCGGGCTTCGCTGCGGCCTCGGCGGGACAATTTCCGGCATCCGGCGAAAGTAGCATCGGGTGGCCACGTCGTCAACGGCGAGAGTTGCGGCGCGCTCTCCATGCGGCGCCTGCGGTGCAGGCGGGCCGGGTCCGGGCTATAGTCGGGGACGCGGATTGAACGAGGTAGCCATGACCATGCAGACCGTCCCCGGTGCGCGCGGGCAACGGCGTTTCGTCACGCGGATGGGCGCCGTCCTGACGGCCGTGCTCTGCGTCGGACTGTGCGTCGGCGGGACGACGGCCGACGCGCAGGAGCGGGACTTCGAGCCGGTCACCGACGCGATGCTGCAGGATCCCGATCCCGCCGACTGGCTGAACTGGCGGCGAACGCTCGACGGTTGGGGCTACAGCCCGCTGGACCAGATTGACCGCGGCAACGTCCACGAGCTGCAATTGGTCTGGGGGTGGCCCATCGGGCGCGGCCTCAGCCAGCCGACGCCACTCGTCTACGACGGCGTGATGTACATCCCCAGTCCGCGCAACGTCGTGCAGGCCGTCGACGCCGTCACCGGGGACCGCATCTGGGAGTACGGGCGGGACTTCGAGGCCGCCGAGGCGCTCGAAGCGGTCGGCGCGGGCATGCGGACCCGCTCGATCGCGATCTATGGCGACAAGATCTACGTCAACACGTCTGACGCCCACATGGTGGCGCTCGACGCCCGCACCGGCGAGGTCGCCTGGGACCACACGGTCGCCGACTACCGGCTGGGCTATCGCTACACGAGCGGCCCCATCGTCGTCGCGGGCCGCATCGTGGCCGGCATGACCGGCTGCCAGAACTACAAGAACGACGTCTGCTTCATCTCCGCCCACGACCCGGAGACCGGCGAGGAGGTCTGGCGCACGTCGACCATCGCCCGGCCCGGCGAGCCGGGCGGCGACACCTGGGGCGACCTGCCGCTGACGTTCCGGGCGGGGGCCGACTCCTGGATCCCGGGCAGCTACGACCCGGAGACGAACCTTACCTTCTGGTCGACGTCGCAGGCCAAGCCCTGGGCCCGTGTGTCGCGCAAGACCGACGGCGACGCCCTCTACACGAATAGCGTGCTCGCTCTCGATCCGGCGACCGGCGAGCTGGAGTGGTATTTCCAGTTCGTGCCCGGCGAGACTCACGACCTCGACGACGTGTTCGAGAGCGTCCTCATCGACCACCGCGGCCGGCGCTCGCTCTTCAAGATGGGCAAGCACGGCATCCTGTGGGAGCTCGATCGGGCGACCGGCGCCTTCGTCGCCGCCCACGACCTCGGCTACCAGGACGTCCTCGACGTCGACCCGGGCACCGGCGAGGTCACCTACCGGCCGGAGATGATCCCGGTCGCAGGTGTCGAGCTCGCCTTCTGCCCCGACTTCGGCGGCATCCGCAATTGGCGGGCGAGCGCCTACCACCCCGGGACGCAGTTGCTCTACATCCCGATCCACCCCACCTGCGTCCGCGGCATGTTTACGGAACTGGAGCAGGTCGAGGGCAACGACTACTACGCCAACCGCGGCTGGTTCTCGCGCGGCAGCACGGTCCACCCGGCCAGCGGCGAGCACGCCGGCCACCTGATCGCCATGGACATCGACACCGGCGAGATCCGCTGGCGGCACTCTACCGCGACCCGCCCCGGCACGGCTGCCCTCACCACGGCCGGCGGCCTCGTCGTCTCCGCCGACAGCAACCGGCACCTGTTCATCCACGACGTCGAGACCGGCGCGATGCTCTTCGAGACGCGTCTCCCGGCCTCGGCGCAGGGCTTCCCGATCACCTACGCCGTGGACGGACGCCAGTACCTGGCCATCCCCGTGGGCGGGGATCGGACCAACGCGATCTACGCCTTCGCGCTTCCGGAGCGCAGCGCCGCCAGCCGCTGGCACACGCCCGCGGGGTCACGAGATGTAAGGGACGGCCGGGGGTCGGACCGCCTTGCGATGGCACACGCCCGCGGGGTCACGAGCCACCGCGTCGGTCGCCGATTCCCTGATGATTGATGAAGCAGCGCAGGCGGGCCTTACCTGGCAAAAGAGAAGGGGGCGCACACCTCGCACCGGGCAGCTCCTTCGAACTGACCGACGCTGAGGGACTTGCCCCCTATGGACCTCGGACGAACGACCGTCCTAGCGTCACCATAACTCGGAGGCTACAGCTCCGACTTCCTGCATCGCTGGTGGAAGTACCGCGTCCGTCTCGAGCCAGGCACCCGATCGATTGCGGACATCGTCGAAGACGCCCAGCAACTCGTTCGGACGCCTGCGCGCAGTTTCGAGGTCATGGTCCCCTCCTCTCGGGCGCTTCGATCGACAGGCGCCAAGCCGCCCGCCGAGTGGCAGCCGCCCGAGGACGTAGCGGCGTGGTTACGGCTCAATCGCTGTGACGCAACGGGCCTCCGGCAGGACGGCGGGTTCCTGTTCCGCATCGAGGCGAGCGATCCTGACGCCGCGGTACCCCGGGTCGCAGAGGACATGATCCGTGAACCACGGCGGACGTTGGCGCTCGTTCAGAAGCACGCCACCAACGCCTTCCGCTGCTTGTATCGGCACAGAAACATGGTGCTTCACGGGGCGTTGACGAACGCCGTGGCCCTGAGGGCG
>JAGWAJ010000042.1:15906-16914 GCA_021296475.1 Acidobacteriota bacterium | reverse complement strand
GGGATCGATCGCATCATTCACGCCCACTACGTCGAAGAGCTCCAGCCACTTCCGCTCGTGGCGCGTGCCCGACTGGCCCTCGCCACGGTTGGGTCGGCCGGAGGTCCCGCCATCACAGACCTCTTGGGCACGGACTCGCAGAGCTCAACGAGGTGATACGATGCCTTCCGGTGCTGGCGAAACGCGCGGCCGCTGGAGAAGGCATGGTCAACCAGGTTTCGGGACGGGGGATGCGCTGGCTGGCGAGACGGGGTTGATGACGATTGTTCAGGATCGAGACGTGCGGAGGAGTTGAGGCATGACCATGACCCGCATCGGCACGTGGGGGGCAATCGCGGGGAGCGTCGCGGTCGCCGTGGCGCCGCTCGGGCATCGGATCGGGCTCCTGCCGCTTGGGCTGGCGTTCGCCCTCGTGGCCCTCGGCTTCCTGGTGCTGGTCGTCGGAGCACTTCTCCTGGTCGTGGCGGCTGTGCGGCGCCGGATCCCGCCGGGCACGGAGCGGCTCACCTACGGGGCTCTGGCCGCGGCAGTGATCGTCAGCCTCTTTCCGCTTTCGGCCCTGCTCTCGGGCGGCGGCGCTCCGCCGATCCACGACATCACCACCGACACCGAGAACCCGCCCGCGTTCGTGGCCGCGGTAGCGTTGAACGCGCCGGGCCGCACGGAGTACGAAGGAGAGGCCGTCGCGGAGCAGCAGCGGGCCGCCTATCCGGACATTGCGCCCGTGACGCTGACCGTGGCTCCCGACGCCGCCTTCGACCGGGCGCTCGCGACCGTCGAGCGGATGGGATGGGACATCCTGGACTCCGACGCTGCAGGCGGCCGGCTTGAGGCCACCGACCGCACATTCTGGTTCGGCTTCTCCGATGACGTTGTCGTCCGCATCACCGACACCGGCGACGGCGGCTCGCGGGTGGACGTCCGCTCGCTCTCCCGCGTGGGCGTCGGCGACCTCGGCGCCAACGCCAATCGTGTGCGGGAATTGCTCGCCGCGCTGGCGGAGTGAGG
>JAGWAJ010000042.1:0-15873 GCA_021296475.1 Acidobacteriota bacterium | reverse complement strand
CGAGCGCTCGCCCGGTGAGCGCTCGCCCCGGCGGTCTCCATGCGGGCGACTCAGAAGCAGTCGTAGTTCCGCTGTCTGACGATGAGGCCGTCGCAGAACTCCAGGCTCACCGCGCAGTTGCCGCGCAGCGTGTCGCCGGGGGCCCGCGGCCCCATCGAAATCGCCAGCACTCCCGTCCATTCGTACTCGACCATCACCAGCGACCCCGCTCCCACGGCATTCTTCATGTCGTATTTCTGCGACCGCAGGATGGTCTTCGAGCGTTCGAGGTCCGACAACATTTGCGCCCGCCCGCGCCGGTCGCCCTCCGGTTTCAGCCGGTTGGGCATCTCGACCTGCTCCACGTCCTCCGCGTAGAGCGCGGCCACGGCGTCGCGGTCGAAACGCTCGAGCGCCTCGAAGAGCTCGCGGATCTTCCGCACGTGCAACGAAACGAGGTCCGTGCTGTCCAAGCAACCCTCACCGGTCCGCTCAGTCCGCGGCTCCCGTCCCCCTTCCACCGCGGCCCGCCGCGGCCCGCAACGAGCGGCGCCTGCGCCGACGGGGCGTCACCGTTCGTAGCACCATCGACGTGCTGATTGCGACGTTCTGCATGGAGAACGGACACCGCCTGCTCCATGCCCGCCGGAACTTGGCGAACGATCTCGGAGCATCTGAGCCTGGCGACGCTGTGACCGCCTACTCCGCGCCGCCGCCCTCGAGCTCCGCGACGATGACCCGGATGCTGCCTCGTAGCTGCGCGGGGCCCGGCACGCGGTAGCCCGCATAGCGCTCAGGCATCGACCAGCCGTCCGCGATCTCGTCGATGCTCCGGCCGGCGGCGCGCCCGGCCCGGACGGCGGCGAGGAAGTCGCGGTTGAAGGCGGCGTACTCGTGCAGGTCGGCCCAGGTCATCTGCGTGCTGTGACCCGTGATGATCCGCTCGACGCCCGGGATGCCGTCGTGCGCCTTCTGCAGAGTGGCGCTGATGGCGACGCCGCTGCCGCCGTTGTTGGCGTCGAGGAAGGGCAGGTTCTTGCCGGGGAAGATGTCGCCGGAGTGGAGCGTTCGGAGCGACGGGAAAACCACCCAGGCGTCGCCGCCGGTGTGGCCGCGGCCGAAGTGGTAGAGGTCGACCCGGTCGTCGCCCGTGCCCAGCGACATCCGCTCCGAGAAGGTCTGCGTCGGCAGCCCGCGGCCGCCCGAGTCCGCGAAGACGTTGGCCGGGGGCTCCGTGCGCCCGCTGTAGGCGCGCATCACCTGCATGTTCGCGGCCGTCACGTCGTGGGTCACGATGTCGACGTTGGCCGGGAAGGCGACGTTGCCGCTCACGTGATCGTGGTGGCTGTGCGTGTTGATGAGGGTCGTCACCGGGTTGTCGGTCAGCCCGGCGATCGCCTCGAGAATCGACGGGCCCCAGCCCGGGTTCTTCGAGTCGACGACGACGACGCCTTCGCTCGTCACGAAGACCGCCGTGTTCCCGCCGCCCCCCTGCCCCCGCAGGACGTACAGGTTGTCCTCGAGCTGCTCCGACTCGATGACCATCGCGTCCTGCGCGGCGACGGCCGCGAGCGACAGCGCGCCGGCGGCGACCACGACGGCGAGAACGATGCTGCGTCTCATGATGTGCTTCCCTCCCCTGGCGCGGGCGCCAGGCCGCCATGCTACCAGAGCGCTTCGCGCCGCGGAGCATCACACCGAGCGTCGCGGGCGGCGCCCTGCATCACCGCGGCGTAAGCGAAGCCGGGTCCGCCGGGCGACGAACCCTGTCACCACCGCGCGTCCCGCTCCGGTTGCGAACGAAGCCGCCGCCGTGTTCGTATTCGGGAGGTGTACGCCGGCCGCGTGTCGCGACGGACGTCCGCGCCCAACGCTCACGGTTGGCCCCGCAGAAACGGAGTCGAAGCATGCCCTTCACCGACCCTCTTCCGAGATCCCGGCTCCGACGTGCCCGGCTCGTCGTCGTCGCGACCGTCGTCGCGGCTGTCACCGTCATCGCCGGCACGGGCCCCGCGCAGGCACAGGGCACGCGCTTCCTGCGCCAGCCGGACGTGAGCGACTCGCGCATCGTCTTCGTGCACGCCAACGACCTGTGGACGGTAGGGCGCGGCGGCGGCAACGCCATCCGCCTGACCAGCTCCGCCGGGGCCGAGACCGATCCCGCGTTCAGCCCCGACGGGCGGTGGATCGCCTTCTCGGGCCAGTACGAGGGCAACGTCGACGTCTACCGGATGCCCGCCGCCGGCGGACAACCGGAGCGGCTGACGTGGCATCCGGCTCCCGACGTCGTCCAGGGCTGGACGCCCGACGGCACGATCCTCTTCGAGTCGAGCCGCGACGCCGCCCCCACCCTGCGGTCGCGCTTCTACACGGTCGCGCCCTCGGGCGGGCTCCCGGCCCCTCTGGCCCTGCCCCAGGCGCATCGGGGCGGCCTGTCCGGCGACGGCGCGTACGTGGCGTACCAGGAGACCGGCTACTTCGATCCCGAATGGCGCAATTACCGCGGCGGCCAGGCCCTGCCGGTGAGCATCGCCTCGACCGCCACCTGGGAGCACGTCACCCCGCCGTGGGAGGGCGAGCGCCAGATGGACCCGGTCTGGATGGACGGGGTCGTCTACTACCTGTCCGAGCGGGACTGGGCGAGCAACGTCTGGTCGTTCGACCCCCGAACCGGCGGGGAGCGGCAGCTCACCCGCCACGCGGACTTCGACGTGAAGTCGCTCGGCGCCGGGGCCGCCGTCGTGGTCTACGAGCAGGCAGGCTACCTGCACGAGCTCGATCCGAAGTCGGGCCGCGCCCGCAAGCTGGAGATCCACGTGGCCGGCGACATGAACTGGTCGCGGCCCCGCTGGGAGGACGTCCCGCCGGCCCGCCTCCGAGGAGCCCACCTCTCCCCCACCGGCAAGCGCGCGCTCTTCGAGTGGCGCGGCGAACTCTTCACCGTGCCGGTCGGGGACGGCTCGTGGCGCAACCTGACCCGCACCCCGGGCGTCGCGGACCGCAACCCGGCCTGGTCGCCCGACGGAACGCGCATCGCCTGGTTCAACGATGCCGGCGGCGAGTACGGCCTCGTCGTCGCGGAGCAGAACGGCGCGAACCCGCGCCGTGTCGACCTCGCCGACCCGTCCTTCTACTTCCGGCCCGAATGGTCGCCCGACGGCGCGAGGCTGGCGTTCACCGACACCCACTACCGCCTGCTCGTCCTCGACGTCGACTCCGGCGCCGTCGAGCACGTCGACACCGACCGCTTCGCGCATCCGGAGCGCTCGATGAACCCGGTCTGGTCGCCCGACTCGCGCTGGATCGCCTACGCCCGGCGCCTCGACAACCAGCTTCGGGCGATCTTCGTGCACGACACCGAATCGGGGGCCACGCACCAGCTCACCGACGGAACCGCGGACGCCATCACTCCGGTGTGGGACGCTTCGGGCAAGCACCTCTACTTTCTCGCATCGACGAACTACGGCCTCAACACCGGCTGGCTCGACATGACGTCCTACGACCGCCCGGTGACGCGCGCCCTCTACGTGGCGCTTCTCCGCGCCGACGAGCCGTCGCCCTTCCTGCCCCGAAGCGACGAGGAAGGGCCGGGTTCGGGCGGCGACGAGGATGCGGCGTCCGGGGATGCGGCGTCCGGGAATGCAACGTCCCGGGACGCCACCGCGGGGAACGAAGCGCAGGCCGACGGATCGTCCACGGATGAGACCGCGGTAGACGACGCGCGCGGCGCGGGGACGGCGGAGGGCAGCGACGGCGGCGATGCCCCGGCGGTCGAGATCGACGTCGACGGGATCGGCCGGCGCATCGTGGCCGCGCCCGGCCTCCCGCTGGAGAACTACGCGGGACTCCTTCCCGGTCCCGCCGGGTCGGTGTTCGTGCTGGAGGTCGAGGCCGGCGCGACGAGCGGGAAGCTGCGCAAGTACGTCGTCGAGGACCGCGAGGCGGCCGACTTCGTCGAGCCGGTCCGGGCGGCGGAGATCTCCCACGACCGCAAGCGGCTGCTCTACCGGTCGGGCTCGACTTGGCGCATCGTCGGGACGGAGCAGCCGCCGTCCGGCGACGAGGGGACGCTCGACCTCGGCGGCACGCGGGTGCGCGTCGAGCCGACCGCCGAGTACGCGCAGATGCTGCGCGACGGCTGGCGCTTCATGCGCGACTTCCTCTACGTCGACAACCAGCACGGGGCGCCGTGGGACGAAGTCTGGGAGTGGTACTCGGCGTGGCTCCCCGACGTGCGCCACCGCGCCGACTTCAACCAACTTCTCGACATGCTGTCCGGGGAGATCGCGGTCGGCCACTCCTACGTCTTCGGCGGCGACCTGCCGGAGATCGACGACCCGCGCACCGGCCTCCTCGGCGCGGACCTCGAGGAGGCCGACGGCCTCTACCGCATCGCCCGGATCTACGCCGGCGACCCCTGGACGCCGGGCGCGGCCGGACCGCTCTCCCTGCCGGGGCTGGACGTCGCGGAGGGCGACTACCTCCTCGCCGTCGACGGCGCCGCGCTCCGCCCGCCCGACAACCCCTACCGCCTGCTGGAGGGCACGGCCGGACGGACGATCACCCTGACCGTATCGTCTTCACCCTCGACGGAGGGCGCACGCGACATCGTCATCGAGCCGATCCCCAACGAAGGCCTGCTCCGGATTCGGGCTTGGGTAGCCGCGAACCAGGCCCGCGTCGACGAGATGAGCGGCGGCCGGCTCGCCTACGTCTGGTTACCGAACACCGCACGGGACGGATACGAGTACTTCAACCGCATGTACTACGCGCAGCAGGACCGCGAGGGTGCGGTCATCGACGAGCGCAACAACGGCGGCGGCTCGGCCGCCGACTACATCGTCGACATGCTCGACCGCGAGCTGACCGGCTACTTCAACTCCCGCGCCGGCGACCGGAAGCCGTGGACGCAGCCGATGGCGGGGCTCTTCGGGCCGAAGGTGATGATCGTGAACGAGAGCGCCGGCTCGGGTGGCGACCTCCTGCCGTACCTCTTCCGCCTCCGCGGCATCGGCCCCCTCGTCGGGACACGCACCTGGGGCGGCCTGGTCGGCTCGTGGGACACGCCGCCGCTCATCGACGGCGGATTCTTCGTCGCGCCCCGCGGCGGCTTCTTCGACGTGAACGGCGAGTGGGCGGTCGAGGGGGAGGGCGTCGCCCCCGACATCGAGGTCCGCAACGACCCCGCGCCGGTCATCGCCGGCCGCGATCCGCAACTGGAGGCAGCCGTCGAGGAGGCGCTGCGGCTGCTGGAGACGGACGGCATCACGCTGCAGGAGGAGCCTCCTCCGCCGGTGCGCTGGCGCCGGCCGGCGAGGTAGACGCACGGCTGCCGGCTCACGGCAGTCGGTCGGGCAAGCGGCGGGGGCTCTGACGAATCGCTCGGCGCCGCTGAGACGCAGCGCGCGCCTCAGAAGACGTCGAGGTCGTTGGCGAGGACGACCGCTCCGTCGTATGCGGCCCGCACTTCGTCGAGCGCGCTCTCTGCGGGTGCGGCGTAGTGCAGGACGTGGTAGAGGACCAGCAGGCCGGGCCGTGCCTCCCGGGCAACGCGTGCCACCTCGCTCGATGTGGTGTGCACGTTGGGGTGGTGGTCCTGCCAGGCCTGCGCCAATCCCCGGAGCCCCTCCTCGCTGATCACTTCGTGGAAGAGGACATCGGCGCCGCGGGCCATTTCGACCAGGGTGTCGCTGTACGACGTGTCCCCTGAAATCACGATCGTCCGGTCCGGCGTCGCAATCCGGTATCCGAAGGCCGGGCGCACAGCGCCGTGGGGAACCTCGAACGCATCGATCGCGATCCCGTCCTCTTCGAGCACGCGGCCCGCCTCGATTTCCGTCTCCTGCACGCGGTAGCCGTCGGGGCTGGTCACGGGCAGGCTTCCGCTGCTCCGGTACCGGATGTCCGGGGCCAGCATCGCCTTCATGCCGTCGACCATCTCCCCGAGTCCGGTCGGGCCCCAGGCACGCACGCGGCCTGCCCTGCGCCACCAAAGGGTGGCAGCGAGCTCCGCGAAATCCGCCACGTGGTCGCTGTGCAGGTGGGTGAGGAAGACCCGGTCGATCTGCTCCGGCGACAGGCCGGGAATGCCGTAGCGGCGGCTGGCCTCGACGGCTCGCCGCACGACGCCGGCGCCGGCGTCGAACAGGTACGCGCGCCCGTTGTACACGACGGCGATTCCGGGGCCGGCCCGATCCGGATCGGGCACCGGCGTGCCGGTGCCGAGCACGACCACGCGCGTCTGGGCGCCGGCCGGCGGCGACACGAGCACGAGCGCCAGGAAGAGTCCAATGCCGGCGAGCGGAGAGCACTTCACATCCAACCCCGGGAATCGTCCGCGCACGGCACAGCCAGTACAGAAATGATTTGGACGTCGAGGACTTCCGTAGCAAGAGCGAGCGCTGACCGCTCCCACGACTGCCAGGCTCGGCAGCGTGGCGGAGAAGGTCGTGCGGAAGGCGCCGTGCCCGGTGCTCACCGTCCGCCAGCCGGGGCACGCCTTCGAGATGCCGGTCTCTTCCGGCGCCCGCTACTAGAACCAGCGTCTCCCCGACCTACGGCGAGAAGTCGACGGACGCCAGGAACTCCCCCAGCCGCGACCCGCCGCCGGGGATGCGCTCCGCCCGCGCCGCACCGCGGAGTTGCCGGTGGCACTGCACGCACGTGGAGACGAGCGTCATGTACGCCGTCGAGACCTCTTCCATGTCGCGCGCCTCGGCCGCCGCGCGGAGATCGCGCGCCGCCTCCTGGAACTCGGCCGCGTGCTGCACGTACGCCGTCGTCGGCGCCGCCATCCATGTCGATTCCTCGCTGATCCGCAGCAGCTCACCGGCGTGGCGCCCCACGGCCGGGAAGCGCGCGAGGACGACCGCCTCGAAGAGCTGCTGGGCGCGGTCGAGCTTCTCCCGCATCAGGCTCCCGAGGTTGGGCTGGGCCACGCCCGGCGCGGCGGTCAGGGCCAGCAGAGCCAACGCCAGGAACCCGGCCGACATCCGCGAGCGACTGCGCATTCTCGTCGTCATGTGAGTCATCCACCTGTTCCTTCGACGACGAGGGGCGCGAGGCACTCGACCGCGGCGGGATCCAGCGGCCACCAGCTCGCGAAGTCGGGGTCCGACGCGGCGAGCGGGACGATCGTCGGGAACTCGCCCGGCTCGAAAGGCGGTGCTCCGCCCGCGGCAGCCTGGCGGCGGGCCAACGCATCCCGGAAGCGGGCCACGGCCGGGGCCTCGAACCGCGCGTAGTAGAGCTGCCGCGTGGTACCGGTCCCCGGCCGGCGGACGACGCCGATGCAGTCCGGGACGGGGACGGCCTCCCGCAGCCCCGCCTCCTCCGCGATCCGCAGCACCTCGTCGGGCGTGAGCACGGCGACAGACCCGCGGTACTCGGCGTGCAACAGGAGCGGCATCGCCGCTACCGTCGGCGACGTCATCGATTCCATCGTCCGGTTGAAGATCTGGTTGAAGAGGTCGGCGCGCAACTGGTCCGGCGGCTGCAGCACGACGAAACCGGGGCCGGGCAGGCCCGGCGCGCGCAGCGCCAGCCTCCACTCCGACACCAGGGAGGCATCGACGGTGTACGGCTCGGCCAGCGTGCTCTGGACGCTGCGCCAGAAGAACCACCCGAGCAGGGCGAGGACGACGACGGCGATGCCCGCCTTGCGCATGGTCAGCCGCCGGCCCCGGTACGGGTAGCGTCGCCGGCGACCGGCTCGATGCGCAGAAGCGCGCCGTCGTCGGCGTCGGTCAGTACGTAGAGCAACCCGTCGGGCCCCGACCGGACGTCGCGGATGCGTTGCCGGAGCTCTGCCAGCAGCCATTCCCGGCGCAGCTCCTGCCCGGCGTCGTTCAGTACGATTCGCTCCAGGTGGCCCGTGCGCGGGAGCCCGCCGAAGCGGAGCGAACCGGCGAACAGGTTGCCCTGCCAGTCCGGGAACCGCTCCCCGTCGTAGAAGGCCAGACCCGAGGGGGCGATCGACGGGACCCAGAGGATCGCCGGCAGCTCCATCCCCGGGCGCCACGGCGCCTCGGTGACGCGCTGCCCGGTGTACTGCCGGCTGTAGGAAACGATGGGCCAGCCGTAGTTCCGGCCCGCCTCGATGACGTTGACCTCGTCGCCTCCCTGCGGCGCGTGCTCGCTGACCCAGAGCGCCCCCGTCCCCGGCTGGAACGCCAGACCCTGGTGATTCCGGTGACCGAGCGAGTAGATCTCGGGCCGGTGGTCGGCACGGCCGACGAAGGGGTTGTCGTCGGGCGCCGTCCCGTCGTCACGGAGCCGCAGGACCTTGCCCAGGAGATCGTTCGGATCCTGTGCGCGGAGCGCGTTCTCCGGAGAGGACTGGAACGCGCCGCCGACCGTCATGTAGAGCATGCCGTCCGGCCCGAACCCGATGCGCGACGCCCCGCTCCCGGGCGGATCGAGAACCACCAGGTCCTCCAGGTCGGCGAGCGCCCCGCTTTCGAGCCGGCCGCGCGCCAAAGCCACCGTCGGTCCGGCCGGCTGAGGCTTGGTGTAGGTCAGGTAGAGCAACCGGTTTGCGGCGAACTCGGGATGGAGGGCGATGTCCATCAGCCCGGCAATGCCCTCCGCGTGGACCTCCGGTACCCCGGTGATCGGCTTGGGCTCGAGCACCCCCCCGATGACGCGCCGCAGACGACCCGGCCGCTCCGTGACGAGCTGCGACCCGTCCGGCAGGAACGCCAGCCCCCACGGATGCTCCAGTCCGCGCGTCACGGCCACGACGCGAATCCGGCCGTACTCTGCCGAGTCGAGCACCACCGGGCCGTCCGGCAGCGGCCGGGGCGGCACCCCGGGTCGGCGTTCCGCGTTCTCCTGGGCCGACGCTACGCCCCCGGCGAGGCAGACGCCCGCCGCCAGCAGCGCTGTCCCGATGGTTCTCCAACCGTGCACCGTCACCCTCCTCCGTGGCGAGAAGCGCGCGCGAGCGCCGCCGCACTGGCCGCCACGCTGATCGTATCGTGGTCTGCCGGTGCGGCGCTATCGGCCCGCGGAGTCGCGTCCGGCCGTAGGCCGCGCCTTGGCCCCCCCGCCCCCGATCCGCGCCGGCCCCATCTGCCTCCACACGGGTTGTCGATCGGCTCGTGTGGTATGGTCTCGCGGAAATCCGGGGTCGGCAGCCGCGGCGATGCAAGGGGCACCCCGGCAAGCGAAGTTCGCGTGGCGACAGGACCGACCTTCCTGAAGGGCCCGTTGGAGGCAGCCTCCTGAAGCGACTGGGCTTGGTGCGCTCGCCCGAGCTGGCATCGTCCGCTACGGGCGCCCTGCCGACCTGCGGGAGAAGGCCGCGCAGCCGAACCTGGACATTCCCATCAACGTGGAGATCAACCTGCAACGCGCGATGGCCGAACTCGCGAACGCCCTGGCCTCGGACAACGGGGGAATCGACACTGTGAGCGAGGGCTCCCCAGAATGAACGCATGACGAACCGCCCTTCCATACTTCACGCCGCCGCACCGCTGCTGGTGCTGATCCTCGCCGCGACGCTCGGCGGGTGTGCCGGCAGCGTCATTCCCGTATCGGAGGCTACGGAGAACGCTCCCGGAGTGCTCCTGTTCGACTTGACCGAGCGGGGACGCAGCGCCACGGCTCGTCTGTCGCACTCGGGCGAGCATTTCGAGAGCGCCGCAAGCGAGCTCGGTAGCGGATGGTCGGCGCCGCAGCGTGTGGCGGGGACCGGGCTGTCCTTCGCCTGGGCCACGGATCGGAGGGCGACGGTCCGCCTGGACCTGCATGGCGAGGAGAGCCGCTGGCTGCACCTCCGGTGTCAGGCGGTGCCCTCCGACGCCGGTCTGACGCAGACCGTGACGGTCACGGTCGCCGGCGTGGAGCTGGGCGTCGCCGACCTGGCCGGGAACCGCTTCGAGGTGCACTCCTTCCGTCTTCCGCCGGAAACCGCCGTGGACGAGGCGGTCGACATAGCGCTCGCATTCGACTATCTGGCGCCCCCCGTAGTCTACGCACCCCCGGCCCGCAATCCTCGCGCTGGCGACCGTGAGACCTTGGAGGTCGCCGCCGCCTGCGACTACATAGCGATTACCGCCACCAACGAACCGCCGCCGTCGTGGCAGTCGCCGCGGCTGCTGCAGGAGTACGAGGCCCGGGATGACCGACTGGCGCAACCGGCCGGCTCGGAGGTGGCCTTTCGGTTGAACGTGCCAGCCGACGCGCGCCTGGAGTACGGGGTGCGCGAAGGCGAAGGCTCTCGCAGCGACTCGTCCGAATTGCGCGCCGAGGTGTCGATCCGGCGCTCGGGGCAAGCGGACGACGTCTTCTTCAGCGAGGTCGTCGCCGACGGGTCGACCCGCTGGCAGGCGGATCTGTCCTCCCTTGCCGGCGAGGAAGTGGAGATCGTCCTGCGGATCGCCGGTGGCGACGCCCTGCACCACGGTGCGGAGTGGCTCTCGCCACGCCTCTACGGCGAGCCCGGCAACCTGGACACCACGACCAACGTCGTGCTGATCGTCGCCGACACTCTCCGCGCCGACCACCTCGGCAGCTACGGCGGCGACGCGCACACACCGAACCTGGACGCGCTCGCCGCATCCGGCGTCCGCTTCGAGAACGCGTACAGCCACGCTCCCATAACGGTGCCCAGCCATTCGTCGATGTTCACGTCGCTGCTGCCCACCGAGCACGGCGTGCTGAACAACGGCTACGTGCTCGGCGACCTGCACGTGACGCTCCCGGAACTGCTCGGAAGGACCGGCTATCGGCACACAGCCGCCTTCATCAGCCTGGGCGTGCTGCGATCGGGTTTCGGCCTCGCCCAGGGATTCGCCGAGTACCACCAGCGCTTCGGGAGGGATTGGTGGAAGACGGCCGAGGAGATCAACGCGGAGGTGGTGCCGTGGCTCGAGAGGTCGCCGCCGGCACCCTTCTTCCTGTGGGCGCACTACTCGGACCCCCACTCTCCGTATGCCGCGCCCGACCGCGAGATGCCGACCGTGCGCATCCGGGCCGGCGAGGAAGAACCCGTCACGTCCGTCCTCAATGGCCGACAGGTCCGCATGCAGGTGGCCGTTCCGCCGGAGGGGCTGGAGCTCGTGTTCTCGAGCCCGGATCGACCGCCCCCGTCCGCCCGCCTCGCCGGCTTCCGAAGCTGGGATCCGAGAGTCACCGCCGCCTGCGCGTCGCGGTGCGAGGAGCTGCCGGTCGGACGGAGCAGTGTCCACTACGCCCTGCAGGCACAGGGCAGTCTCCGGCTGCACAACCCGACGGATTCGATCATAGCGACCACCGTTGCCTTTCAGGCGTCCGACCGCCCCTCCCCGGACGAAATCCGCCGCCGCTACCGCGAGGAGGTGGAGTACCTCGATCGACAGATCGGAGTTCTGCTCTCCGCGCTCCGGGAGGCGAGCCGGCCCGACCAGACGCTGATCATCTTCACCGCCGACCACGGCGAGGAGCTGTTCGAGCACGGCCCGCCGGGCCACGTGCCGTATCTCTACGACACGGTCCTCCGCGTTCCGCTGTTCATCAGTTGGCCGGATCGCGTGGACACCGGGTCGGTCGTCACGGAAGCCGTGTCCCATGTCGACCTGCTCCCGACCGTGCTGGAGTGGCTGCACATCCCGGATCCGGTGTCCAGGTCCGGACGGTCGCTCAGCCCCCTGCTCGCGCCGGGGACGACACCGGTCGCCGCGGTTCCGGTGGTGGCGGAGACCTTCCGGCCCGAAGCTCCCATCGATCTGAAGGCGATCGTGGCGAGTCGGCGCAAGCTTATCTTCACCCCCGCCGACAACGGCCTGCAGATGTTCGATCTGGAGCGCGACCCGGGAGAGCGGCAGGATCTGGCCGGGAGCGACGCGGCCGTCGCCTCGGACCTTTCCGAGCGCCTCGACGCCCGGCTGGCGGAGGCGCGCGACCGAGCGCTCCCTCCGGAGCAACGGGCGATGACGGAAGACGAGATCGAGCGCCTGCGCGCCCTCGGCTACCTGCGGTGAGCCCGGTTCGCGGTGAAGCCCGTGCAGCTCCCCACATCCCCGCGCGTTACCATGCTCTCCGGCGCCACCGTGCTCTCCGGCGCCACCGCCGGCGGCGAGTAGCCCGGTGAGTTGAGGCGCCGACCCGAAGCGCATCCAGCCCCGCGTCCGAAGGATCCCTCGATCGCGGCGCGGCGACGAACCCTCCCGGGCCCCTGGCACCCCGCCGCCGCGGGTCCTTGACACTCCGCTCTCCACGGCCTATGGTTCGCTTTCTACGCGGTTGCGGCTGGATGCACGGGAAGACCGGTGTGAAACCGGCGCTGCCCTCGCAACTGTGAGCAGGGGACGAAATCCGCACCCTCGTCACTGCCCGGCTCCCGGGCGGGAAGACGCGGAGAGTAGGCCAATCCTGCAAGCCAGGAGACCGATCCAGCCGCGCCTCATGCTGCCTCCGAAGGGGAGGCGAGGAGGAACGGTGAACCACCGCCCGCGCCCGCAGGGCGCACAGTCTCCAGGAACACTTCACTAGGTCTTCCGGATCGGCCGGCGCGGCATTCGGTGCGCTCCGGCTGATGCCGATCCCGGACGGGATCGAGCGGAGCGCGCGCCGCCCGGCGCGCGGTCGCGGTTCGCCCTGCCCGGACGCGAGAGGAGTCTGCCCTCATGATTCGTTCGCTTGCTCTGCTCGCCCTCGTCGCGTGCGTGCTGGCCCAGCCGCCCGCTGCCGCCCAGGCTCCGGTCTCCGTGACCGGAGTCGTCTCCGACTCGTCCGGCGGAGTCCTTCCGGGAGCGACCATCGAAGCACTCCGCGGCATCCGCATCGTAGCTGCCACGACGACCGGACCGGAGGGCGCGTACCGACTCGCTCTGCCTTCGGAAGGGACCTACCGCGTCACCGCACGGCTCGACGGCTTCGCCGCCGGCGCGGCCGAAGTGGTCGCCGCCGGCGCGGCGACCGCCAACTTCCGGCTCGAAATCGCACCGCTGCGCGACACGGTGGTCGTCACCGCGTCGCGAACGGCCGAGGGCCGCGCGTCGGTCATGGAGTCCCACGCGGTCATCACCGCAGAGGAGATCCGGACCCTGGGAAGCTCCTCCTTGGCGGACGTCCTGCGGCACGTACCCGGCTTCAGCCTGGAGGCCACCGGACGCGACGGGAGCCTTACGTCGCTCTACTCGCGGGGCGGAGAATCCGACTACAACCACGTGCTGATCGACGGGGTCCGGGTGAACGGCACCGGGGGCGACTACGACTTTGGCCGCGTATCGGCGGCAGAGATCGAGCGGGTGGAGGTGGTGCGGGGCGCCCAGTCCGCCCTCTACGGCTCGGATGCCATCGGCTCGGTGATTCAGATCTTCACGAAACGGGGCGTGGAGGACGGCGGGCCTCGCCTGTCGGGGTCCGTCGAAGGCGGCTCGTTCGGCTCGTCGCGGGGGGATCTGCGCCTGCGCGGCGGCGCCCGCCGGCGACTCGACTACCAGCTCGGCGTCACCTACCGGGGCACGGACGGCGCGTTCGAGGACCGCCTCACCGAGCCCGACCGCTTCGACCAGGCAACGATCGACGCCAATGTCGGCGCCATCCTGGGGGACAACACCCGACTCCGCACCGGCATGCGCTACAGCGACGCCCGCGCGAACTCCGTGGGGCCAATCGTCTACGCCGCCGGCGACACCGGCACCAGCTACGACACCGACGACCTGACCTGGCACGCCGACCTCGACCAGCGCCTCTCCTCCCGCGTCGACCATGCCGCCACGGTGAGCTATTTCCGCTCCGGTCGCCAGTCGGCGGATGCGATCCGGGATCCGCGCCAGGTCGTGCACGCGCTCCTCGCCGGCGAGCCGGGCGCGCTCTACCCCGCCGGTCCGCGGCTCGTCCGATTGCTCGACCGGCACGAGTTCGATGCACTGGCCGCCGACGCGTCGCAGCTCCCCGCCGGGCAGTTCCTGGCCCAGAGCGGCCCGTTCAGCGGCTACGACTACCCGTTCACCTTCGAGACGCAGTATCGCCGCCCGTCCGCCCGCTACCAGCTCAACGCCACGTGGCTGGAGAGCCAGGTGCTGAGCGCGGGCTACGACTACTACCGCGAGACGAACGCACTCGACGAGCTGCAGCGGATTGAGAACCACTCCTGGTTCGTGCAGCAGCAGCTCAACGTCGCGGATGCCTGGTTCGTCACCGGCGGGGCGCGCATCGACGACAACCCGCACTACGGAACCGCGGTCAACCCGAAGTTGTCCGCGGGCGGGTATCCGCTGCCGTTCCGCTCCGGAGCCCTGTCGTCGGTTCGGGTATCCGCCAACGTCGGCCGCGGCATCAAGAACCCGAGCTTCTCGCAGCTCTACGGCTCGCAGTGGGTCGACGGCGACCTGTCGCTCCAGCCCGAGCAGGCGATCACGATCGACGCGGGGGCGGAGCTCACCTTCGACGACCAGCGCTGGCTGGCCCGCGTCACCTGGTTCGCCAACGACTACACCGACCAGATCGCCTACGCGCCCTCGCTCGGCTTCGGGGGCGACGGCATCGCCGACTACGTCAACGTCGACGGGTCGCGGGCGTCCGGCGTCGAGCTCGAAGCCGGCCTCGAGCGGCCGCTCGGCGGCCTGACCGCGAGCGCCTGGTACGCGCTCGTCGACACGGAGGTCGTCACCAACGTCAGCACCAGCGAGCAGTTCCAGCCGGGGCAGCCGCTGCTGCGCCGCCCCCGGCACTCCGGGGGCGCGCGGGTCGACTACACGCGGGGACGGGGCAGCCTGCACCTGAACGTGCGCGCCACGGGCAGCCGTCACGACAGCGCGTTCCTCGGTCTCCAGCGGCTCTCCGACGGGCGTCCCGTCGACATCACCGTCAATCCGGGTTACGTGCTCCTGCGCCTTGGCGGGCAGTATCGCGCGGGCAAAGACCTCAACCTCTTCCTGCGCATCGAGAACCTCACGGACGCGGTCTACGAAGGAGCCCTCGGCTACCCCGGCCTGCCGCGGGCGCTCATGGCGGGCGCCCGCTTCGACTTCGGCGAGTGACCGATTCGCACCGACCCTATACTTGCGGCGGCATCCCGGAGATCGTGGACGCAGTCACCGCCTGGATGGCTGCCCATCCCGACCGCGTTTCCGACGAGGAGTAGGCAGCACGATCCGGAAGACGCTGCCCGCTCCGTCCGGACGTTCGTAGCTGAGGCGCCCGTGGTTCGCCTCGACCGCCCAGCGGGCGATCGCCAGGCCGAGACCGGCGCCGTTGCCGTCGGCGGTGCCGGCGCCGTTGCCGGCCGGATCGCGTTCTTCCCCCCGATACAGCCGGTCGAACAGCCGCGGCGCCTGCCGGGCGGATACGCCGGGACCGTTGTCGCAGACCTCGACGACGGCACCGGCGTCCGCGGCCCCGACCCGGACCTCGATTCGTCCCCCGGCCGGCGTGTACTTGATCGCATTGTCGACCAGGTTGATGAGCGCCTGCCGCAGCACTAGGTGGTCGCCGCGGCAGGCCGGGCGGCCGTCCTGCACGACGACCATCGACTGGCCCTTCTCCTCGGCCAGGACGCCGAGGTGCGCCGCCACGTCGTCGGCGAGGTCCGCAAGATCGATGTGCGCGGTGCGCATCCGCTCGCCGCCGTCCGCGCGGGACACGGTCAGCAACTGATCGACGAGGCAGCTCAGGCGGTCCGCCTCCTCGAGCATGCTCTCGACCACCGCGCGGTACGACGCCGGGTCGCGGGGCTCGCGCAGGCCGACCTCGCCGACGCTGCGGATTGCGGTGAGCGGCGTCCGCAGCTCGTGCGAGACGTTCGCCGTGAAGCGCCGCATCTCGGTGAACGATGCCTCCAATCGACCCAGCGTCTCGTTGAACACGACGGCCAGCCGTCCCAGCTCGTCGCGCGGGTCGTCGATGGGCAGGCGGTCGCCGAGGCGGGACGCCGTGATGGCGCGCGCCCGGGCCGTCATCCGGGCC
>JAGWAJ010000124.1 GCA_021296475.1 Acidobacteriota bacterium | reverse complement strand
AGACCCCGCGGATGCCGTAGTGACGCGCCAGCCGTTCGTTGACGAACGTGTAGTTCGCGCTCAGCAGCTCGAGGAGGCTACGGTCCTCGCGGATGTTGCTTTCCACGAACAGCTCGGTCTCGCGCCGGAACGCCTCGCGCAGGTTCTCGTCGAACTCGGGATAGTCGGCCGACTCGCGCTCCTGCGATTCGAGGTTGCGCAGGCGCAGCCACTGGCTCGCGAAGTTGTCGACGAGGGCCCGCGAGCGGTCGTCGGCGAGGAGCCGCCGCGTCTGCCGCTCGAGCTCCGCGGGGTCGCCGAGCCGCCCGGCGGCCGCCGCCTCGAGCAGCTCGTCGTCGGGGATGCTGCTCCACAGGAAGAACGACAGCCGGGACGCCAGCTCGAGGTCGCCCAGCCGATAGGGCGTGCCCGGCGCGGCGTCCTCCGGATCGCGCTCGACGCGGAACAGGAACTCGGGGTCGACCAGCATCCGTTCGAGGGCAAACTGGATGCCGTCGTCGAAGCCGCCGTCGCGCCGCCCCGCGCGGAAGAAGTCGAGCAGCGCATCGACGTCGCCGCCGTCGACGGGCCGGCGATACGCGCGGCGGGCCAGCCGGCCGAGGATGCGGCCGGCGCAGGCCTCCTCGTCGTCGTCGATCACGGCGTCCGCCGCCGGCTCCTCGCCCGCCGTGGCCGCCGCCGGCTCCTCGGTGGCCGTGGCCGCCGCCGCCGGCCGGCAAACGAAGATCTCCCGACGGCTCGGCGTGTCTCCGGGGCCTTCGACGGCGTAGGGGCCGCCAATGGCGACCTGCTCCACCGCCGCATGGTCGTCGTAGCGTTCGTCGACGAAGCGGCCGTAGCCCCGGTTGCGCGGCTGCAGCACGCCCTCCTGCTCCGCCATCCGCCGCACGAAGGAGACGCCCACCGTGCGCTGGCCCGCCTTCGCCGCGAAGCGGACCTCCAGGTGGGAGTCCCCCGTGTTCATGTAGTACTCCCAGTCGGCATCTCCTGCGATGTTCCCGGAGAAGCTGAGCGGAGCCATCTGCCCGACCGAATCGGCGTCGCCGACGGGGAACCGCGTGACGAGGGCGCCGTCGACGCGGACGTCGAGCTCCTGCGGTGCCGCGAAGCCGAGGATGTAGTCGGAGAAGTTCCGGTGCAGGCGGATCCGGACCGTGTAGTCGCCGTCGACCGGGAAGTGGTGCCGAATCGCGATGCCGCCGCGCGAGCCGAACGAGAGCAGGTCGTCCTGCCGGTCGTCCTGCACCAGGCCGGGATGTACGCGGTAGGTCGCGACGGCGGGGCCGATCGGGGGAATGCCGACGGCGAGGCGACTGATGCGGCGCGCGGCCGACAGGTACCGCGCCACCAGGTCCGGCGAGATGGAGAGCACGTCGCCGTTGTTGTCGAAGCCGTGCTCGAAGGTGTCGTCGGCCGGCAGCAGCTCGGCGACGTCGACGTCGACCGCGAGCAGGTCGCGGACGGCGGCGTGGTACTCCGCTCGGTTCAGGCGGTGGAACGTCTCGCCGCGGCCCGGGTCGGGGTGGGCCAGGGCGACCGTATCGATCGCCGTCTCGAGCCAGGAGGCGACGGAGCGGTACGTGGCATCGGCAGGCCGCGGGTTGCCCGCCGGCGGCATCGTCTGCGAACGGAGCTTGACGATGACCCGCTCCCAGAGCTCGGCGTCGGCCCCGACGTCTGCGAGATCGTGGGTGTCGAGGGCCAGGTCGGCCGTGCGCAGCCGGTCGTTGTGGCAGCGCACGCAGAACCGGTCGAGCGCCTCTCGCACGGACGCCGCGGAGGAGAGCCCCGCGGGCTCCGGCGCCTGCGCCGCGGCGGTCCGCGGGTGGCCGAAGGCGGCCAGCACGCCGGTCAGGACCAACAGGACTTTGACCGTCGAAACGGCCCTGGCAGCCATCAGCGCTTCCATCCGGCGATCATAACGCCGAACGCCTGCGCTCGCGCCGTTGTTCCCAGGCCTTCAAGGGAGTTGTTTCGCGGAGGGCGTTGCGCTCGGCGGCACAGTGGCGAACCGGCGGGAGTACGTCCACGTGCCATCTGCCGTGGACTGACCGACGGGGATGCTTGGCTCGCATACCTGGCTGCGCTACACTGCCGCCGTCAATCGTGCAAACTCAGGTTCGGGTCCTTCCGCATCGACTCGCCACGCTCGGCGCCGGCCTCCGGAGTGCCGTTCTGGTGCTGGCCGCCGGCGTCGGCGTCGGCGTCGCCGCCCCGGCACGGGCGCAGGAGTTCCCGCCCGCGGACCTCGAGCACTTCGAGTCGAAGATCCGACCCGTCCTCGCCGAGCGCTGCTACCCGTGTCACGGCGCGAACCCCGAGCGCATCCAGGCCGGACTGGCCCTGGTCGACGCGGCCGGGCTGCGGGCGGGCGGCGACACCGGCGCGGCCGTCGTGCCCGGCTCGCCGGACGAGAGCCTGCTGATCGACGTCATCCGCTACGACGGGCCGATCAAGATGCCGCCCGACGGCCGGCTCCCGGCCGCCGTCGTCGCCGACTTCGAGCGCTGGGTGGCCCGCGGCGCGGTCGATCCGCGGGTCTCCGACGCCCCGATCGTCGCCGCCCGGTCCGACGGCGGCGCCGACTACGACTTCGGTCCCGGCCGCGAGCACTGGGCGTACCGGCCGATGGCCCGTCCCGCGCCGCCCGCCGTCGGCGACCCGGCCTGGGTGCGCAGCGACATCGACCGGTTCATCCTCGCCCGGCTCGAGGCCGAGGGGCTGGCTCCCGTCGCCCGCGCCGGCCGGCGGCAACTGCTGCGGCGGGTCACGTTCGACCTCACCGGCCTGCCCCCGACCCCGGCCGAGATCGACGCCTTCCTCGCCGACGAGCGGCCCGGCGCCTACGAGCGGGTGGTCGAGCGGCTGCTCGCGTCGCCGCGCTACGGCGAGCGCTGGGGCCGGCACTGGCTCGACGTCGCCCGCTACGCCGACTCGAACGGGCTGGACGAGAACATCGCGCACCCCAACGCCTTCCGCTACCGCGACTGGGTCATCGACGCGTTCAACCGCGACAAGCCCTACGACCGGTTCGTGCAGGAGCAGATTGCCGGCGACCTGATGCCCGCGGCGGGCGACGACGAGCGGTTCGGGAATCTCGCCGCGACCGGGTTCCTGACCCTCGGCGCGAAGGTGCTGGCCGAGCAGGACGTCGACAAGATGGTCATCGACATCGTCG
>JAGWAJ010000041.1:4560-38335 GCA_021296475.1 Acidobacteriota bacterium | reverse complement strand
TTCCGTACCAACTGCTCGCCATGCCATTCACCCGTGAGCCGAATGCCCGTCGACGACCGGTCCGGACCCCGGCGCCGGCCAACGGGTCACGCGTGTCCGCCGAGCCGGCTCGCCGCGATACCGGTCAGAACCGCACGCTGACGCCCGCCTGTCCCCGCCGGGTGTCACCGAGCCCGCTGCGGAGCGTCCCGTCGAAGTTGAACAGCAGCGACCCGTGGGCCGTGTCGAGGAAGTTGTCGGCGTTGGTGAGATTGAACACCTCCACGATCGGCTCGATGACCACCCCGTTCCCCAGCTCGCGGCGCGAGAGCCGCAGGTCCCAGGTGAAGAACCCGTTGTCCCGCCGCAGCGTGTTGCGCGTGAGGATGGTCCCGTCGGCGCAGATGCGGACCGCACCGGCGGCACCGGCCGCCGAACCACGACAGGCGGCAAGTCCAGCGGGATTGCGGTCGCCAGCATCGGTTGGTCCACGATACCAGCCGAGACTTCGAAACCGCACGCTACGCCAGCGATCGAGCAGCAGGGTCCGCCCCCCCGAGAGCCGCCCGTCCCGCGAACGCCGCGGCGTCCCCGAGGGCGCTCTCGATGCGCAGACCCTCGTTCCACTTGGCCATCCGCTCCGAACGGGAGAATGAGCCGACCTTGAGCTGGCCCGCCCCCCAACCGACGGCGAGGTGGACGATCGTCACGTCCTCCGTCTCGCCCGAGCGGGCGGAGACGATCGTACCGTAGCCGGCGGAGCGCGCCGCGTCGAATGCGGCCCGCGTCTCGGTCACCGTCCCCGCCTGATTGGGCTTGACGAGGAGCGCATTGCAGGCCCCGTCCCGCGCCGCCCGTTCGACCCGCCGGGCACTCGTCACCAGGTAGTCGTCGCCGACGATCTGCACGCGGTCGCCCACGGCGGCGGTGAACCGCTGCATGCCCCGCGCGTCGTCTTCGCCCAGCGGATCCTCGATGGAGACGATCGGGTAGCGGTCGAGCCAGCCGATCAGGAGCTCGGCGAGCCCGTCGCCGTCGAGGTCGCGCCCTTCGAGCCCGAGGCGGTAGCGGCCGGCGCTCCCGAACTCGGACGCCGCGACGTCGAGGGCGATGGCCACCTCGTCTCCGGGAATGCGCCCGGCGTCCTCGATGGCCCGGACGAGGCACTCCAGCGCCTCCTCGTTGGTGTCGAACGCGGGCCAGTAGCCGCCCTCGTCGGCGACGCCGGACAGTCGCCCCGCCTCCGCCATCCGGACGCCGGCGGCCCGATAGATGTCCGCCGTCCAGTCGAGCGACTCCGCGAAGGTCGACGCGCCGACCGGCACGACCATGAAGTCCTGGACGTCGACCCGGCGACCGGCGTGGGCGCCGCCCCCGAAGATCTGGATCTCCGGCAGCGGGAGCCGGGCCGGCCGATCCCCCAGGACGTGCCGCCACAAGGGCCGGCCCGCCGCCGCGGCCGCGGCGTGCAGGGCGGCCAGCGATACCGCGATGAGCGCGTTGCCGCCAAGGCGGCTCTTGTCCGCAGTGCCGTCGAGATCGGCGAGCGCACGATCCAGCCCGGCCTGGTCCGCGGCGTCATGTCCGCGCAGCGCCGGGCCTATCTCACGCTCGACGTGGCGCACCGCGCCGGTCACGTCGTAGCCACCGAACGCGGCGCCGCCGTCGCGCAGGTCGACCGCTTCCCCGCTACCCGTCGACGCCCCGGCCGGAGCGATGGCGCGTCCGGCGGCCCCGCCGCCCAGCCGGACCTCGGCCTCCACCGTCGGCCGCCCGCGCGAGTCCCAGACGCGGCGGGCGGTGACCTGATCGATGAGATGGGCACGGGTCGTCATGCGGAGCTCGGCCGAACGCGCCCCTATTGTGCGCGAGACCGCCGTCGCCCGGCGGAGGACCCGGACCCCCGACCGTCGCGACCTGTGGTCTGATTCCCTTGCGAGCCCATCGGGGCAGGTCTGCGCACGCTGCCGAGCGAGGAACGCGAGCCGAGGACGGACGAGTGAAAGGGCTCCACATCGGGAAAGTCGATCGGATGGTTCATTCGCTGTTCGCGTGCGTGCTGTTTCTGGCCGTACTGTTCCTGTGGCACGGATCGTACGCGGGGTCCTGCGCGACCCTCGTGTTCCCGGGCCTGATCTGGCTCGCGATCTTCAACGGGCTGCTGCAGTCCCGGCTGGAACGCAAGCGGTTCTCGGTTGACTACTATCTCGACCGTCGCTCGTTCGTGCACCGCAGGCTGCAGCGCAACTGGCTGTCCGTGCTGATCAGCCTGTCCGCCGCTGGAGTGCTCGCGGCGTTTCTGGTCGTCTTCGCAGCGCGCTCGCGCCCTTCCGATTGGTATTTCCTCTGCGCCGCCGCGGCGGCGGCACCCCTGCTCTTCCACGGTCTGTCGAATTCGCTGGGACGCCACGTCAGAGGTCACTCCGGCGACCGCAAGCGGCGTACCACGCTTGCCGACGTACTCCTCGTCCGTATGGCGGGCCGACTACTACTGGTCGGTATGGCCGCCGCCTACGTCTACGTGAACTACTACCTGATTCCGGTGCCGATCGGCATCGACCCCGATTCCCTCGAGCGGACCCTGGAGGCGTTCGCGGTCAGTGCGCGTTCGGCATGCCCCCTGGTGCAGGACGTGCTGTTGATCGCGACGCAGATGGAGGGGCTGTCCTGGTACTTCGTCACGACCGCCGCGACTTCGGAATGGCTGCATGACGGAGTAGGATCGCTCCTGTGGGTCGCCTTCTTTCTGAACGCCGCCATGGTGTTCGGGGGAGTCGTCCGCGGGCTGGAGGGATCGATCCTGCTCGCATGCGCGACGGTCGGGCGGCAACGACAGGAGTAGCGCGTGTCCACCCGAGACCGTGACGCGGGCGGAACCGGCCGTGGTGCACTCCCCGCCGATTCACCGTCGCCGGACCGCCCGGGCGGGTCGCGAGACACTCCGCAGACGCACGGGGGCCGAAACGCCCTCCGGAGACGAGCCGTAACGACCATCCTCTTCCTGGCCTCCGCCGCGATCCTGTCGTCCGTACTCGTCATTGTGCACGGTTCGATCGGACGTCTCGACACTCCGGCGCCTCCGTACCCGCCGCGCTGGCGTGGCTCCGAGACTCGCGACCCGCTGGATGCCTGTGAACTCAGGCAACGGGCGGAACGGCAGTGGCGAGCGTTTCGGGAGCGGCTGGTGCGGCAGGAGCTGCGGGAGACCGAAGCGGCCATCCGGAACGGGCTCGACACCGCGTTCGCCCCTGTCTACACAGCCATTCCCGCGTTCACGGACTGGCACTACTCGGTCATCGGCCAGTACGTGGAACTGGGGCAGGCGGTGTTCGGGAAGCGGCAGGAGGAGTCTTCGGCACGGCTCTTCGCGGGTCTGCAGGCACGTGTCGCGGACGCCTCGACCAACGTGGACCGGGCGATGAGCGACGAGATGCGGCGGTCGGTCGAGCAGTGGGTCCGGAACGAAGGGCAGACGCTGCCCACGGAGAGCCTCAGGACTACCTACCAGCGCATGCTGGACGCGAGCGCGGCGGACGCCGTCGAGAGGTTCTCCGTATCCGCGGCCCCGTCCGGCGTTGTAGCCGCTGGCACGGGCGCGATCGGGATGGCCGCCGCCACCGCCCTCACCGCTGGTCTGACGAAGAGGCTGGCGGCGTCGGCCACCGTGAGGGCAGCCGGCAAGGCCGCCCGGATCGGGAGCCCCTGGGGCACGACTCTGGCCGGCGCTGCCGCCGGCGCCGTCCTCGGACCGGTTGGCGCTGCGATCAGCGGCGTACTCGCCGGAGCGGTAGCGTGGCTGGCTCTCGACAGCGCGTTCGTGAACATCGACGAGCACCTCAACCGGAGCGCGTTCGAACGGGATCTGATCGGGCTGGTCAACGAGTCCAAAGCACAAGTCGGGACCGCTCTGTCGGCCGCCGTCGCCGAGACCAGGGCGGAGGCGCTTCGGGGGCTCGGCTCGCCGCGGATCACGGCCTGCGCCGAAGGTGTTGAAGTAACCGCGCCGGGAACGCTCGACGGGAGAACGCCATCCGAGCTGAGCGCTCTTCCGGCGCAGCGACGGGGGCGCCTCCGACCGGACCCGACGCTGGCTGTCACTACCGCCGCGCCCCGCCGCCGGGACTGACCGCGCCTGTTGGATACGGCGGCGCGAGCTGGCCGTTTTGAGACCGCCCGCTCGCCCGAGACGGGATTCCGGGGCGCCCGAGCCTACTTCCGTGTGCTCAGCGCTGCCACCCAGGCGTCGCGGACGCCGTCCAGGGTTTCGACGGGAGTCAGGAGCAGGGGCCGCGCCACGCCGCGCACGCAGTCCCGGTCGGCCTCGGCGCTGAGGTACTCGACGGGCGACTTCCCATCCACGCGCGCCAGCAGGAGGCCCGGAAGCAGGTGCGCCGCCCGCCGCTCCAGCGTCGCGCGCGGCTCCCACGCGACGCCGTCGAGGTAGGCGGACGCCAGGGCCTCGAACCCGCGCAGGAAGCGGCCGGCCGCGGGCGGGGTCCAGAGGCACTTGAGCAGCAGGTGGTTCAGGCAGAAGGCGAGATCGAAGGCCGGATCGCCGTACCAGGCGCACTCGGCGTCGAGGAAGATCGGCCCCCGGGGACCGACCAGGATGTTCTTGGGGCTGACGTCCCCGTGGACGAGGGTCCGCTTCGTGCCCGCCGTGCGGTCGACGAGCGCGTCGAGGGCATGGGTCAGGTCGGGATGGCGCTTTCCCGTTGCGACCAGATAGGGCTCGAGGCGGATGGCGTGGAAGATGTCGTCGGTCGCGAAGCGGGCTCGCACCTCGTCCCGCCCGGCCGCGGCGGCATGTAGCGCGGCGAGCCGCTGCCCCACGGCGCGGGCGGTCTCCGGGGACGCTACGCCGCGCCGGAGCTGCTCCTTCCAGAGCGGATGCCGCGCCGGATCGAGATGGCCCATGGCGAAGCAGCCGGCCTCGGCGTCGTGCGCGACGAGCGGCGGCACGCTGTCGGGCGCGACGCGGCGCGCCTCCAGCAGCCACTCCCATTCGTAGCGGTTGCGCTCGACCGGCGCCTCCCACAGCGCGGCCACCTTCAAGCGCGGCAGGGCGCGCTTCACGCAGATTGGCCCCCCCGGCAGGTCGACGCGCCAGATGTCGGACGAGACGCCGCCCGCGAGCGGCGTCATCGCCGGCGCGGCGCCGCCGCCGGCGAGACCCATGCGCCGCAGCGCCGCGACGATCGGAGCGCGGCCGTCGGTCCCGGCGTCGCTGACCGTCACCGTGCGCGTATGATAGCGGCCGCCGGCAACCATGAAGGTCGTCCTCCACTACGCGGCCGGACCCGGCCTGACGCGCCGGGTGGCCGAGGTCGAGCGGCAGCACGGACTCCGCGTCGCCATCTGCCCGGTGGCGGACCGCGCGCGCTACCGGACGCAGTTGGCCGACTCCGAGGTGCTGTGGCACCTGCTCGACCCAGTCAGCGACGCGGTGCTCGAAGCCGCGCCGGCGCTCCGTCTCGTCCAGAAGATCGGCGTCGGGGTCAACACGATCGACCTCGAGTCGGCCCGGCGCCGCGGGGTGGCGGTCTGCAACATGCCGGGCACGAACACGCAGGCCGTCGCCGAGATGACGCTGCTCCTCATCCTCGCCGCCCTGCGCCGCGTCGCCCGCCTCGACGCGGCGACGCGCGCCGGCGAGGGCTGGCGACTGCCGGCGGAGGTCCAGGACCGCTACGGCGAGGTGCGCGGCCGCACGGTCGGCCTCGTCGGCTACGGGGCGGTCCCCGGCCGGCTGGCGCCGATGCTCGCCGCGATGGGCGCGCGCGTCCTGTTCGCGAGCCGCAGCCCGAAGCCCGACGCCGCCGGTGAGCGGCGCCCGCTCGACGCCCTGCTCCGGGAGAGCGACGTCGTGTCGCTGCACCTCCCGCTGACGGCCGAAACCAAGCGGCTGATCGACGCCGCGGCGATCGCCCGCATGAAGCCCGGCGCCGCCCTCGTCAACACCGCGCGGGGAGCACTGGTCGACGAGGCGGCGCTGGCCGAAGCGCTCGCCCGCGGCCACCTCGGCGCCGCCGGCCTCGACGTCTTCGAGGCCGAGCCGGTCCCGGCCGACAGCCCGCTGCTGGACCTCGACAACGTCGTGGTCACGCCGCACGTCGCCTGGCTCACGCAGGAAACGATGGAGCGGAGCCTGGCCGTCGCGGCCGAGAACTGCCGCCGGCTCGGCGCGAACGAGCCGCTGCTGCACCGCGTCGTGTAGAACAGGGCGCGCCGCCGCAGGCGTTATCGCTCCGGCGAGACCGACCTGCGGACCGCCCTCGACCATCTCCGCGGTGCGTCCAGACGCGCCCCGTCAGGGCGCCCGCCGTCAGGACGAGCGCCGCCCCAGGAGCGCGTGGCGGCGGCGCCGCGCGAGGTCGCGGAGGTCGGCGTCCCGATCGGATTCGTCGACGATCTCCTGCCCCAGCAGCTCCTCGATCAGATCCTCGAGGGTGACGATGCCCTCGAAGCCGCCGAACTCGTCGATGACGGCCGCCAGGTGCCGCCGGTGCTCGAGGAAGGTCCGCAGGAGCCGGTCGAGCGGGGCCGTGTCGACGACGAAATGGACCGGCCGCATCAGGCTGGCGATGGTCGCGTCGAACCGGTCGCGCGCCACGGCGGTCAGGATGTCGACCTTGTGCACGAGCCCGACGAGCTCCTCCGGGTCGTTGTCGTCGTGGACCGGCACGCGGCTGAACCGCTCGAGCTCGGGGAGCGCCGCCGCCTCCTCCGCCGTGACCGACGCGGCGAGCGTGAACACCACCGGCCGCGGCGTCATCACGTCGGCCGCGGTCCGCTTCTCGAGCGACAGGACGTTGCGGATCACGCGCGCCTCGTCGATGCGCAGGTCGCCCGACCCGAGCCCGAGCCGCACCAGCGTCAGCAGCTCCTCGTCCGACATCCGCGGCTCGTGCTGTCCGCTCCAGACCAGCCGGGTGGCGAGCTGCGTCACCGCCACGAGGGGTCGGAAGAACAGGACGAGGGCCTGGAGCGGGCGCGCCACAAGCGGCGCGAGGCCCCGCGCGTGGACGACGCCGACCGTCTTCGGAATGACCTCGGAGAGCAGCAGGATGGCCAGCGTGAACGCCACCGAGAACGCCGGGACGCCGGGCCCGGCCGCGCCGAACAGGCTGCCCGCCAGCGCGCCGGCCACCGCCCCGCCGCCGGTGTTGGCGATGGTGTTCAGCGACAGCACGGCCGCGATCGGTTGATCGACGTGGCGGCGCATGCGCTTCAGGATGCGGCCGGACGGACGCCCGGCCCGGTCGAGCGCCTCGATATGGCTGGCGGGCACGGAGTAGAGCACCGCTTCGAACAGCGAGCAGGCGGCCGACGTGACCAGGACGAGCCCCACCACGAGAAGCAACTCAGCCATGTGCGGTCTGCACCTCCGGGGCCGGCGACCCCGTGAGAGAATACGGGAGGGGGTGTCGCGACACCACCGCGGTGCCCGCAGCCACGATGCCCGAACGGCGCTTCTACACCGACGTCAGCCGCTACTTCGACCGCGCGGCGGCGTTCACCGACTACCCGCCCGGATTGCTCGACCAGATCAAGCGCTGCAACAGCCTGTACCGGTTCGACTTCCCGGTGCGGCAACGCGACGGCCGGGTGGAGGTGGTCCGCGCCTGGCGGGCCGAGCACAGCCAGCACCGCCTGCCGGTCAAGGGCGGCACCCGCTACAGCGCGGAGGTCGACGAGGACGAGGTGATGGCGCTGGCGGCGCTGATGACCTACAAGTGCGCCATCGTCGAGGTGCCGTTCGGGGGCGCCAAGGGCGCGATACAGGTCGACACGCGGCGCTACGACGTCGAGCAGCTCGAGCGCATCACGCGCCGTTACACCTACGAGCTGTCCCGCAAGAACTTCATCGGTCCCGCAGTAGACGTGCCCGCTCCCGACTACGGGACGGGCGCGCGGGAGATGGCGTGGATCGCCGACACCTACCAGTCGCTCCATCCCGATCAGATCGACGCCCTCGGCTGCGTGACCGGGAAGCCGGAGTCGCAGGGCGGCGTCAACGGGCGGGTCGAGGCGACGGGCCGGGGGCTGTTCTACGTCCTGAACGAGGTCTGCACGCAGGCCGACGACATGCGGCGGCTGGAACTCGCACCCGGCCTCGAGGGCAAACGCATCGTCATCCAGGGATTCGGCAAGGTCGGCTACTGGACGGCGCAGTGCTGCCACGACGCCGGGGCCCGCATCGTGGCCATCGCCGAGCACGACGGGGCCATCGCCGACCCGCGGGGTCTCGACCCGGCCCAGGTGCGCGAGCACCTCGGCGAGCAGGGAACGATCCTGCAGTTCCCCGGCGCGACGACGTCCGCCGACCGGTCGGCCGCCCTGGAGATGGACTGCGACGTGCTGATCCCTGCCGCACTCGAGAACCAGCTCACGGCGGAGAACGCGCCGGGCATCCGGGCGCGGATCGTGCTCGAGGGCGCCAACGGCCCGACGACTCCGGAGGCCGACGCCATCCTGCGCCGGCGGGGCGCGCTGCTCGTCCCCGACGTCTTCGCCAACGCGGGCGGCGTCATCGTGTCGTACTTCGAGTGGCTCAAGAACCTGTCGCACGTTCGCTTCGGCCGCCTGGAGGCCCGCTACCAGGCGCATGCCGAGGACCGGCTGCTGCGGGCGGTGGAGCACGCCACCGGCGCGCGGCTCGCCGCCGACGAGCGCGAGGCCGTCGTCCGGCCCGTCGACGAGCTGACCATCGTGAACTCCGGCCTCGAAGAAACCATGGTCACGGCCTACCACCAGATCCGCGACCTGATGCAGGAGACCGACGGCATCGACGACCTCCGCACCGCGGCGTTCCTGCTCGCCATCCGCCGCGTCGCTCAGGCCTACGTCGAACGGGGCGTCTTCCCGTAGACCCGGAAGCGGCTGCCCCAGGGGCGGGCGTGACCGCCGGCAGGTCTTGCCGCTGCCCTACGGGCTCAGATCGAGGGCGACGAGCGTGGTCCCGTTGCGGACGTAGAGCCGACCGGCCGCGAGCGCCGGGTAGGCGCGCACGATCGGCGGCAGGACGTTGGCGCGGGCGATGGGGCGGAAGGCGTCGGGAGACGCCTCGGCGAGCACCAGCTCGCCGGTCTCGCGCATGATCACCAGGAGATCGCCGGCCAGGAGCACGGTGCCGGCGCGGAACCGGTCCTCGCTCCACGCCACGTCGCCCGTGGCCAGCTCGACGGCGCGGAAGCTCGGCCCGAACTCCTGCCGCCCGTGGTAGCCGTAGAGGTGGCCGTCGCGGTGCACGCTCGTGGCGTAGTGGTTCGACAGGGCGTCGTCGGAGGTCCAGAGCTCGCGCAGGCGGCCGCCCTCGACCTCGAACACGCCGGCCCCGGTGCCATACTGCGCCGACGCGAAGATCCGGTCGCCGACCACGAGCGGCGTCGCGGCGTTGACCGAGGCGCGTATGCGGGCGCGCCAACTCCGCTCGAAGCGCGTCCGGCCGGTCGCCGGGTCGAGGCCCAGCAACGCGTTGCGGGTGAGGAAGACGGCGTGGCGCGCGCCGCCGAACGTCGCCCCGACCCCCGACGAGTAGCTCGCGTCGTCGCCCGTGACGGTCCACAGCACGTCCCCGGTCGCGGCGTCGAACGCGACGATGCCGGCGTCCCGTCCGCCGATGTTCGCGAGCACCCGCCCGTCCTCGACGAGGGGCGAGCCGGCGGCGCCGAAGAAGGCCTTGCGAAAGCGGAAGCGCTCGCGGGTGTCGACGCTCCAGACGCCGTCGCCGGTCTCGAGGTCGATGGCGTGGAGCTGCCCCTGCGCGCCGAACGTGTAGACGCGCCCCCCGGCCACGACTGGCGCGGAGCGCGGACCCTCGTCGAAGCCGAAATCGTCGCGGTACGTCGTAGGGTAGTCGTAGCGCCAGATCGGCTCGCCGGTGCCGGCATCGAGCGCCTCCAGCACCTCGGCGCCGCGCTCGCGGTGGAAAAGCAGCAGGCGCTCGCCAGCCACGACCGGCCCCGCGAACCCCTGGCCCACCGGGCGCCGCCACAGCTCCGCCGGCGCTCCGCCGCTCCATTCCCGCGCCAGCGGCGGGCCGTCGTAACGCCCGTCGCGATCCGGCCCGAGAAACTGCGGCCAGTCCTGGGCCGCGGCCGGGAGCGCCAGCACCGTGAGCGCGGCCACCGCGGCCAGCACGAGCCCGACGCGAGCTGTCGACGACAGGCGATGGAATCCGGTCACGGGTGGCCTCCTTCTGTCGCGGCCGAACGGTGGCACGCGCCGCCGATCCAGCCGCCGTCCACGTTCGGCGCCGGTCCAGCGGCGGTGCCGGTCATCGCACGGCGGATCGCAACGCGCCCGGCCGGCGCCCGGTCAGCGCGCAACGGCCGCCCCGCGGGATCCCCCGGCGCGCCGCCAGTCGCTGGCGAGCATCCCGTAGACGACATGGTCTACGAAGTGATCGTAGAGCCACTCGGCCTCGCGCAGCATCCCCTCCTCGCGGAAACCGAGGCGGCGCGGGACGGCGCAGCTCCGCCGGTTCCCGGCCGCGCAACGGATCTCCACCCGGTTGAGCCGCGCGGCATCGAACGCGTGGGCGACGAGGGACCGGCAGGCGGCCGTGACGAGCCCGCGACCCTCGTAGGCCTCGCCCAGCCAGTAGCCGAGGGAGGTGTGGCGGTTGCGCCAGTCGATGCGGTGGTGGCCGATGATGCCGGCGATGGCCCCGTCGACCCGGACCGCGAACTGCGCACCGTCGTTGCGGGACGCCTGCCTTTCGGCGGTCCGGATGAACGCCCGCGTGTCCTCGACGCGGCGGATGCCGTCGAGCCACGGCAGCCATGCCCGCAGGTGGGCGCGGTTGGCGTCGGTCAGGGTGAACAGGTCCGGGGCGTCGTCGAGATCGAGGGGGGTCAGCCGGACGTCCGCCGAGATCGCGATCGTCTGCATGCGGCGGCCGCGATTATACTGAACGGTCGTCACCCGGCCTGCCGTCCGATCGCCGGCCCAAGGAGGAAAGGTGAGACGCTTCCGGATTGCCGTAGCGGTTACTGCGAGCCTGCTCGCCGGTCTGCCGGCCCTGCCCGCCGAGGCTCAGAGCGAGGGGGCGGGCGCGAGCTCCGTCCGCATGATCCCGGTCGAGGGGGAGGCCGCGCGCTACTGGTCGCGCTGGCGCGGTCCCTCGGGCCAGGGGCTGGTGGAAGGCACCGGGTACCCCGATCGCTGGTCGGAGACCGACAACGTCGTCTGGCGCACGGCGGTGCCGGGCAGCGGGAACTCGTCGCCCATCGTGTGGGGCGACCGGATCTTCCTGACCACCGGTCGCACGGGGGGCCGCCGGCTGTCGGTGCTGGCCTTCCGGCGGTCCGACGGCGAGCTGCTGTGGGAGACCGACGTGGCCCCCGGCGGCCGCGAGTACGTCCACCCGAAGAACGGCCCCGCCGCGGCCACGCCGGTGACCGACGGGGAACGCGTCTACGCCTCGTTCGGGAGCCGCGGGCTCGTGGCGGTCGACTTCGACGGCAACCGCCTGTGGCACGCCGAGGTCGGCCAGATCGACAACTACCACGGGCCCGCCGGGTCGCCGCTGCTCTACGGCGACCGCATCATCCTCTACCAGGACCAGCGGCCGGGCGGCTTCGTGGCCGCCTACGACACCCGCACCGGGGCCGAGGTGTGGCGCACGGAGCGGGATGCGACCGTCGGCTGGGGCACGCCGGTGGCCATCCGCGCCGGCGATCGCGACGAGCTGATCGTCAGCAGCCAGCGGACGGTGAATGCCTACGACCCGGACACGGGCGAGGAGCTGTGGCGCTGCCGTGGGAACAACTTCGAGGTCATCCCGACCCCGGTGGTCGAGGCCGGGCTCGTCTTCTGCACGTCGGGGCGCGCCGGGCCGACGCTGGCCATCCGTCCCGGCGGAAGCGGCGACGTCACGGGCACCCACGTGGCGTGGACCACCCCGCGCGGCTCACCGTTCGTCCCCTCGCCGCTCGCCCACGACGGCTACCTCTACACGATCAACGACATGGCGAGCATCGTCACCAGCTTCCGGGCCGCCACCGGCGAGGTCGTCTGGCAAGGCCGGCTCGGCCGCGCCGTCCGGGAGGGCTTCTCGGCCTCGCCGGTGCTCGTCGACGACAAGCTCTTCTTCACCAACGACGAGGGCATCACCTTCGTCCTGCGCGCCGGACCGGAGTTCGAGATCCTGCACACGAACGACATCGGCGCCCGCACGCTGGCGTCGCCGGCCCTGGTCGACGGCTACTGGTACATCCGCACGGAGGGCGAGCTGATCGCCATCGGGTCTTCCCTGGAGTCTGCGCCGTAGAACGGTGCAGACTCCAGGGAGGTTGGGTTGGGCACCAGGCGGAGCCGTCAGGCGACGATATGGTGGGCTAGCTACGGCTCCAGGCTGGCCGTGTAGGCCACGATGTCGACGATGTCCTCGACGGTGAGTTGGGCCACCGCGGCGTCCATCAGGTCGGACCACGCGCCGTCGCGCACGCCGGTCTGCAGATCGTAGAGTTGCCGCGCCATGTAGGTCGGCGAGCGACCGGCCAGCGCCGGCACGGGACCGATGCCGCGCAGGTCGTCCCCGTGGCAGATGGTGCACGCGACGGAGTTTTCGCCCCCCGTGGTCACGATCCTGCGTCCGCGCGCCACCGCGCCCCACGGCACGTACGCGATGAAGCCGGAGGCGTCGTCGCGCAGCTTGGTCAGCTTCAGATCCACCGGGGTCTCGACGATGCGCGTGCCGATCGACTCCACGACGCCGCCCTCGACCACCTCGTGAATCCATCCTGCGAAGCGCGTCTCGGGCACCGCGTGCGTCTCCACTACGCGGACCCAGGGCTGGAACTGCAGCGACGAGAAGTACTCGGCCGCAATCCGCGCCTCCTCGTCCGTGGCAGCCAGGCCGATCCGCTCCATGAAGGCGGGCGGCCCCATGCGCGGCTCGCCGGGCCGACGCCGCCCGTTCCGCCAGTCCGTCATCTGCTGCACGAGGTATTCGTAGGGCTGGCCCGCGAGGCCGGCGTTCTCCGGCTTGCCCTGCCCGTTCGGCAGGTGGCAGTAGCCGCACGCGACGACGCCCTCGCCGCCGCCGCGCGCCACGACCTCCGGCATCGGCGGATGGCCGTCCGGGTGCCAGTCCGGCGGGCCGTTGTCGATGTTGATGGCCGAGCGCGGCATCGACACGGGGGAGCCGGGCACCGTGACCACCTCGTCCGGGTCCACCGGCTCCGTGCTCGCGTCCGGATCGTTGAGCACGTAGGCCCACGGCAGCACGGCGTTGGCCCCCTCTTCGGCCTCCTGCTGCGCGTCCAGTTGCACGCCAGCCGCGATCCCGGCCACCGCCAGCACCAGCGTCCAAGCGCCGCTCGACTGCTGCATCATTTCGCTCCCCGTGTTCGGGCGCCGGGCTCGCCACCCCGACGCTTCCGGAATCGGCCCATCATACACAGCGGCCCGGGTCGCTCCGCCGTCGGCGCCGCCGACCGGTCGATACGCCGATCCGGCCCCCCGCGCCGACTGACGGCCGGCCGTTCCCCGCGGCTACCGACGTCGTCGCCAGGTCGCCGCCTTCGCGGACGACGGTAGCCGGACGCCGTGCCGGCTCAGAAGATCGCCAGAGGATTGAGCGGCGAGCCGGTCCCGCCGTCGACGGCGAGCGGCGCAGCCACGAGCAGGAACTCCCAGCGGTTCCGGCGCGCGGCCTCGGCGGCGACCGCCTCCAGGTCGAGGTTGTCGAACAGCGGCATCCCCATGGCGATGATCGTGAGCTGGTGAATCGGCTGCGTCACGCCCTCGACGCCGGACGGCAGGACGTCGTTGGTGCCGTCGGCGCCGAGCATCGCGACGCCCCGCTCGCGGAGCCAGGGCGCGACCGACGCGTGGAGACCCGCCGCGTCGCGGTTCATCTCCCACGGCCCGTGCTCCGCGCGCCGGGCCCAGCGGCCGGTGCGCACGAAGAGGACGTCGCCGCTCTCGCGCTCCCAGGCTTCGAGATCCTCGACGTGGATCGCCGTTCCCGGCTCCAGGTAGTCGACGCCCCTGAGGCGCGGGATGTCCATCAGGACGCCGCGGCCGACGATGCCCTGCTTGAAGTTGATGACGGCGAGCTTCGCGCAGCCGTCCGCGGTCACCTCCTCGTCGCGGACGAAGCCGTTGTACATCCGCCCGTCGTGCATCATGTGGCAGAGCGAATCCATGTGGGAGTGCGCGTAGCCGTGGTAGGCGAACGTGTAGCGGTCGCTGCGGAAGGGGCCCGGCCGGTCCGGCCCCAGCATTTCGTAGCCGACCGGGAAGGTGGCCTCGACGTCCGGCTCCGTAAGATAGGTGTGGGACAGCGACACCGGGATGCCGGCCGTGACGAGCGCGGCCGCCGCGGTGCGCTTCTCCGGCGTGATCAGGTTGAGCGTGCCCGCCTGATCGTCATCGCCCCAGCGCCCCCAGTTCGAGAGATCGGTCATCCACTGCTCGACCGTCGCCCCGGTGACGTCCTGCGACTCCTGGGCCGCGAGCGGCCCGGACAACGCGATGCCGATCGCCAGCGCGCCCGCTGCGGCCGCGGTCCCGATTCGATTCGCTCTCATGATCGTCTGCTCCATCCCGCGGATCTTCGTTCCTGTCCTCGGAGCCGCGCGCCGCTCCCTCCCCGACGCGCTCACGCCGGAGGCCCGCAGCCCTCAATCCTGTCGTGCGGCGTCGCGCGTCCCGCTCGTCCGCACCGTTGCCGCCTCGCGCCGGTCTCGCCCGACGCGGTAGTCTCGCCGGTTCACCCCGCCGTGGCAAGAACCCGGAGGGTGCGTCGCCCGCCCGCGGTCACCGCGGAGGAACGATCGTGGCGCGCCGGGAGCGTAGTACGCTGGCGCGATGGACGGCGAATCCGATCTCTGCTTCCGTTCCGCGGCCGACCTCGCGCGCGCCATCGAGGCCCGCGAGCTCACGGCGGTGGAGGTGATGGAGGCCCACCTGGCGCGGATCGCCCGTGTCAATCCGACGCTGAACGCCATCGTGACCCTCCTTCCCGACGCGGCGCGCCGAGGCGCGGAGGCCGCGGATGCAGCCCTCGCGCGCGGCGAGCCGGTCGGGCCGCTCCACGGCCTGCCGGTCGCCCACAAGGACCTGACTCCCACGCGGGGCATCCGGACGACGTTCGGCTCGCCGATCTTCCGCGACTTCGTCCCGCCCGACGACGCGCTGATCGTCGAGAGGCTGCGGGCCGCCGGCGCGATCACGATCGGCAAGACCAACACGCCGGAGTTCGGCGCCGGATCGCAGACCTTCAACGCCGTCTTCGGCGCGACCCGGAACCCGTACGATCCAACGAAGACGTGCGGCGGGAGCAGCGGCGGCGCGGCGGCGGCGCTGGCCGCGGGGATGGTGCCGCTCGCGGACGGGAGCGACCTGGGGGGGTCGCTGCGCAACCCGGCCGGCTTCTGCAACGTCGTCGGGTTCCGGCCGTCGCCGGGCCGCGTCCCGATCTGGCCGAGCCAGGCGGCCTGGTTCCCGATGGGGGTGCAGGGCCCGATGGCACGCTCGGTGGCGGACGCGGCGCTGATGCTGAGCGTCATCGCCGGCCCGGATCCGCGGGCGCCGCTCTCGCTCCCGGAGCCGGGCGCCGCGTTCCGGCCCCCGCTCGACCGCGACCTGGGCGGGACTGCCGTGGCCTGGAGCCGCAACCTCGGCGGCCTGCCGGTCGACCCGCGGGTAGCCGCGGTGGTCGAGACCGGACGGGCCGTGCTCGAGCGCCTCGGCTGCCGGGTCGAGGACGCGGAGCCGAACCTCACCGGGGCCGCCGAGGTCTTCCAGGTGTGGCGGGCGTGGTACTTCGAGCTCTGCTACGGAGCCCTGCTCGACGAGCACCGGCACGAGATGAAGGACACCGTGGTCTGGAACATCGAGGAGGGGCGGCGGCTGACCGGCCCGCGGCTGGGCGAGGCGATGCGCGCGTGGACGGCGCTCCTCGACCGCGTTCGCCGCTTCCTGGAGCGCTACGAGTACCTGGCGCTCCCGGTCACCCAGGTACCGCCGTTCGACGTCGAGCAGCCCTACCCGACCGAGATCGACGGCGTCTCGATGACCACCTACCTCGACTGGATGCGCTCCTGCAGCGACATCTCGGTGCTGGGCCTTCCGTCCATCGCGGTCCCGTGCGGGTTCACCGGCGACGGACTGCCGGTCGGCCTGCAGATCGTCGGCCGCCAGCACGACGACCTCGGGGTCCTGCAGATGGCCCATGCCTTCGAGCAGGCGGCGGGAGCCGGGCGGCGCCGGCCGACCCTGGGCGAGCTGGCCGGCTGACGGCCCCCGTCGGCCCGCGGTCCGACCGCCCCGGTCGCCCGCGCCGCGGGCATCCCTGCCCCGCGATGGGACGGTCAACCCCGGTTGCGGAGGAGCGCTTCCAGCTCGACCACCCGCGCCTCGGCGACCAGACGGCCCTCGGCTTCCTCGTCGTGGCTGCGCAGCTCGCGACCGGTGGCGGGATGCCGAAAGCGCATCTCCCGCCCCGGCGCAGCGCGCAGCTCCAGGCCCAGCGTCTCGCTGCGCAGCGTCAGGGCACCGTCCGGCTGCGTCGCCGCCGGTTGACGAACGTAGCCCGAGCCCGCCAACCGATCGCCCTGGAGACGGGCCGGCAGGTGCGCTCCCAGCGGGTCGTACTGCCAATACTCGCGCACGCCGAGCCGCGCATACACCGACCGCTTCCGCCCGATGTCGTCCCGCCACGTGCTCGGCGACGCCACCTCCAGCACAAAGGCCGGTGCCCGCCCCTCCTCCCACAGCTTGTAGTTCTGCCGTGGGCGGTCCTCCACGCCGAACACCACGAAGACGTCCGGGGCGATCGACGTCCGCGGATCGCCCTCCCGGTAGTAGAGGAGGAGGTCTCCGGAAACGTAGACGTCCGGGCGGCCCTTGAAATGGCGGGTCAGGGCGCCGATCCCGTACAGGATGGCACTGCGCTGGGCGTCGTTCTCCGCCATCGGCCGGCCGTCCGAGCTCGGGTAGTGAATCGGAACGGCGGCAGGCGCGGGTCGGTTCATCGCAGGGCCTCCAGCCGGAGCGGCGGCGCGCACGAATCTGCCAAGCTACCACACGCGGCGACGCCCCCTCCCACTGTCGGCGGGCGCACGGCGAACCGGGGACCGCGTGGAGGCCTCGCGCCTACAGCCGCTCCACGCGGAGACCCGCCACCCGGTGGAAGTGCTCATCGGCGGAGGGCCCCACCAACACCGCGAATCCCAGGTGAAGGGCCGTCGCCGCCACCGCCAGGTCGTTCGCGGGAATGGGCTCGCCGGCGCGGCGGAGATCGGCGAGCAGCCGCGCCCACCGCCGGGCGACGGCAGCGTCGAAATCGACGATCGGCACGCGGGCGGTGAGGGCGTCGATTCGCGACCGACGCGACGCGGCCCGTCCGGGAGAGTCGGCCAGGTGCACGCCGACCAGCAGTTCCGCGTATGTCGCGGCCGGCAGGACGGCGTTCTCGTCGGCAAGTCGTCCGAGGAGCTCACTCCACGTCGGGAGCGAGCCGGACGAGTCGGTTGCGCGGCGACGCTCCGCAGCGACGAGCGCACTGGTATCGACTACGACTCCCATCGGTTCGCAGGCGGTCGATCGGCGGCGTCGACCGCGGCGAGATCTTCCGCGAACGAGCGGTCGGCCGCTGCGCCGCTGGTCCACGCCGCGAGCGCTTCCGCGACGGTGACGTCACCGGCCGCGCCGGCGATGGGTACGACGCGCGCCACCGGCTTGCCATTGCGCTCGATGACGAACGAGTCGTGGCGACACATCGCCCAGGTTGCGGGCCAGGTCGGTCGCTCGTATCGTATGTTCCATAATTCTGTATTCTACAGAGTCACCGTGCGCCACCGAGCTGCCGTGGGTTGCACCAGGAGTCTGCGCCGTAGAACGGCGCGGACTCCTGTAGGCCGACTGGGCGGGAATCGGAGCCGCAGGCGAAGGTTTCCGGGCTTGTCTGTGACTTGCCCTGTGTCGGGAGAACTCCGGATGGTCCACTACTCCGCCCCGCGTCGCATCGCCCACCGCGCCGCTCTGGCCGCCCTCGGTTGGCTCTGCGCGGCCTCCGTCGCCGGCGCGCAACCCGGTCGCGTCGAGACGGTGGAGCTCCACGCTCCGGCCGTCGACCGGCCGATGAAGTACGACGTCGTCCTGCCGAGCGGGTACCACGATTCGGCCAGCGCGGAGCGCCGCTACCCGACGCTCTATCTGCTGCACGGGGAGGGCCGCAGCTTCCTCGCGTGGCGGGACATCCTCGACGACGCGACGATCGCGGGCGAGCGCGCGATGATTCTCGTGATGCCCGACGCCGGCGAGTCGTTCTACGTCAACTGGGCGCGGAGCGACGACGGGCGGCGCGACGCGTGGGAGGACTACCTCGCCGACGACGTCGTGGGGCACGTCGACGCGCGCTACCGGACGGTGGCGGCGCGGGAGGGACGCGCCATCGCCGGCTTCGGGATGGGGGGCTACGGAGCGTTGACCGTCGGGTTGCGCAACGCGGACCGCTTCGTCTCCGTCGGGAGCCAGTCGGGCATGATCGACTACGCCCGGTTGGCCGCCGAGCGGCTGCGCCTCGGCGGCGACGCCGATCCGCCGCGGGGCTACACGCCGGAGGCCGAGGCGCGGCGGCGCGCCGAGGACCCGCGGATCGGCCTCGCCGGCTTCAGCAGCATCGTCGACCGGACGCCGCGCGGCCAGCCGTTCGTCACGGCGGCGGAGGCCGAATCCCACGACCCGTTCCTGCTCGTGATGCGGGTCCGCCGCAACGCGCTGCCCTTCATCCAGATCGATTCCGGCACGGCAGGCCCCTACCTCCTCGCCGCCCAGGCGTTCGCCGGGATGCTGATCGACGCCGACATCCCCTTCGACTACCGGCAGCGGCGCGGCGGGCACGACACCGCCTACTGGCGCGAGGCCTACCGCTACGCGCTCGACACGCACTACGAGACGATGCGGCAGGCGCTGGCGCAACGCGAGCCGTAGACGAGGGCAGGCCGGGGGGTAGAATGGCGCGGACGCACACGGTACCGATCCGAGACCGCGGGAGGCCCTAGATGTCAACTCGAACCAGTCGAATCGTCACCATTCTGGCCGCCGTCGGTCTGGCGGCAGCGGGCCTCGTCCTCGACGGGCCCACGGCAACGGCTCAGCAGGCGGTCACGCTCGACGACGACGACGTCGGCGGCGTGGTGCGGAGCGCCGGCGGCCCGGAGGCAGGCGTCTGGGTCATCGCCGAGACCGACGACTTCGCGACGCTGTACCGCAAGATCGTCGTGACGGACGACGAGGGCCGCTACGTCCTGCCGGACCTCCCGGAGGCGGACTACGACGTCTGGGTGCGCGGCTACGGGCTGGTCGATTCCCCGCGGGTCGCGACGCGGCCCGGGCAGTCGCTCGATCTGACCGCGGTCGAGGCGCCGACGCCGCGCGACGCGGCCCAGGTCTACCCGGCCAACTACTGGTACTCGCTGATGGAGGTCCCGGAGAAGGCGGAGTTCCCGGGCACCGGCGGGGACGGCAACGGCATCCCGGCCAGCGTCCGGACGCAGGCCCACTGGATCGACCTGCTGAAGCAGGGCTGCCAGCTCTGCCACCAGCTCGGCAACCTGCCGACCCGCGAGATTCCCAACGCCGCGGACTTCGACTCGACCGAGGCGGCCTGGGCGCACCGGATCGTCACCGGCCAGCGAGCCTCCAACATGGCCCGCACCATCAGCCGCTTCGGCCGCCAGCGCGGCATCGCCGCCTACGCCGACTGGACGGATCGCATCACGACGGGCGAGGTGCCCCAGCAGCCGCCGCGGCCGCAGGGCCGGGAGCGCGACGTGGTGCTGACGCTCTGGGAGTGGGGCGGCGAGACCGGCTACATCCACGACGAGATCGCGACCGACAAGCGCGATCCGAGCGTCAACGCCGGCGGCCCGGTCTACGGGGTGGAGTTCGCCAACGACAAGCTGGTCTGGGTGGATCCGAACACGAACGAGGCGCACGAGGTGGTGTTGCCGGTCCGCGACACCCCCGGCGAGGGCGACTTCCAGTCCTACATCGCGCAGGAGATGCCGAACCCGTCGTTCTACTTCGGCGACGAGCTGATCTGGAACAACCCCGGCAACCCCCACAACCCGATGATGGACGGACAGGGCCGAGTCTGGATGACCCACCAGATCCGCGGTCCCGGCAACCCGGCGTGGTGCCGCGAGGGATCCGACAACCCGTACGCGCGGTACTACCCGCTGGAGCGGGCGGCGCGGCACGTGGCCTACTACGACCCGGCGACCGAGGAAACGGAGCTCATCGACACCTGCTTCAACACGCACCACCTGCAGTTCGGCTTCGATGCGGACGACACGCTCTACCTCAGCTCGGTCAGCGACGTGATCGGCTGGGTCAACACGAAGGTCTACGACGAGACCGGCGACGCGCAGGCCTCGCAGGGCTGGTGCCCGACCGTCGTCGACACCACCGGCGACGGGCGCATCGGCGAGTTCACGGGCCTCCGCGACGACCCCGACCCCACGAAGGACCGGCAGATGGGCCGCGGCTGGTACGGCATCGTGCCCGACCCGACCGAGCCCAACGTCGTCTGGGCGGCGTCGGGCGGCGTGCCGGGGCAGATCGTGCGCCTCGACATCGGCGACAATCCGCCGGAGAGTTGCATCGCCGAGTACTACCAGCCGCCGTTCGAGAACGACCGCGCCGCCGTTCAGGGCTACTCGCCGCGCGGCGTCGACATCGACCGCAACGGCGTCGTCTGGACGGCGCTCTCGGGCAGCGGCCACATCGCGAAGTTCGACCGCAGCCAATGCGCGGTGCTGAACGGCCCCGAGGCGACCGGCCAGCACTGCCCCGAGGGCTGGACGCTCTACGCGACGCCCGGTCCGCAGATGAAGGGCGTCACCGACCACGGGAGCGCCGACTTCCACTACTACCACTGGGTGGACCAGTTCAACACCCTCGGCCTCGGCGACAACGTGCCGATCGCCACCGGCTCGACGTCGGACTCGCTGCTCGCCTTCCTCCCGGAGGAGGAGGAGTACGTGATCATGCGCGTGCCGTATCCCCTCGGGTTCTACTCGCGCGGGATGGACGGGCGCATCGACGATCCGGACGCGGGCTGGAAAGGGCGCGCCGTCTGGGCCGACTATGGCACCAACGCCGTCTGGCACAACGAGGGCGGCAAGGGCACGCAGGGCAACCTGGTGAAGTTCCAGGTCCGCCCGCACCCGCTGGCGCACTGATTCGGGCGTCGCGAGTCCACGCGGTAAACGGAGTCGGGCGCGCTGATTGCGCTGGCGCGCCCGACTCCAGGCTACTCGGCTACCCGGTGCCGGCCGTGCAAGGGCCGGCCGGGGGTGACGCCGTCGACCAGGGCGCCGTCGCGGACGACGAACGTGCCGGCGACGAGCACATGCTCGATGCCGGCCGAGTAGCGGTCGGGGGCCTCGTAGGTGGCGCGGTCGATGATGCGCTCGGGGTCGAAGAGCGTCAGATCGGCGTCGCTCCCCACCTGCACGCGGCCCTTGCGCGCCATGGCGGGGACGATGCCCTCGAGGCGCTCGGCCGGCAGCAGCGTCATCTTGCGCAGGGCGTCGGTAAGCGACAGCGCGCCCCGCTCGCGGACGTAGTGCCCGAGGATGCGGGCGAAGGTGCCGGCCCCCCGCGGGTGCCCGCGCCCCTCGCTGAACGGAATGCCGTCGCTGGCGGCCATGACGTCGGGCTGGCCGACGATCCACTCGTTGGTCGCCTCCGACCGGCCGTGCATGATGACCCAGCCGCCCTGGCGGCGGTAGCGCTCGAAGGTCTCCGGCGTCAGCCGCTCGCCGGTCCCGACCCACTGCAGGCGCTCGTAGGCCTCCGCCGGACGCCCGGACCAGCCGTCGAACAGCGGCGACTCGATGAGCGACGCGCTGGCGGTGTAGGGATAGGCCTCCGTCGTCACGTCGAGGCCACGCTCCCGCGCGCCGCGGATCATCGCCAGCGCCTCCTCCGCCCGTGCCCCGGCCGTACTGTTCAGGTGCACGATGTGGAGCGGCGCACCGGTGACGGCCGCGTTGGCGATCACTTCCTGAAAGGGCGCCAGGGCGCCGCCGCGGGAGAACGCGGCCGCCGAGCGGAGGTGGACGAACGACGGGGCGTCGTAGCCGGCCGCGAGGCCGAAGAGATCGAGCAGCTCGCGGTGGCTCGCGCCGGGCGTGTAACTGAGGCCGAACCCGAACCCGATGCCCCCGTCGCGCAGGCCCTGGGCCATCAGCCCCTGCAGCTCGGCGAGCTCCTCGTCGGTGGCTGCGCGGTACAGCGCGTCGTCGGTGCTGTTGCCGAGCGAGAACGTGCCATCTGCGTTGCTCAGCGCGAAGGGGCTCCGCATTGCCCGGATGCGGGCCCCCTGGTGGCTCACCGACGCGCCGTAGTGGATGCGGGCCGCGCCGTCGCGCCGGGCGTACCAGCGGGCGACCGGGAACGCGCCGATCTCGAGCTCGAGCGCCGTCGTCACGCCGTCCATCGCCTGGTAGCCGCTGCTGACCGCGTCCTGGCCGTGCGCGTGCAGGTCGATGAAGCCGGGGGCCACGACGAGGCCGCCCGCCTCGACGACCTCCGCGCCGACGAGGTCGCCCTCGGCGACGGCGGCGATCCGGCCGTCCCGGATGCCGACGTTGCGGACGCCGTCGAGGCCGCTCTCCGGATCGACGACCCGCCCGCCCGCGATCACGAGATCGAACGGCCCTTCGGCCGCCGAGGAGAGAGTGGCGGGGTCCGCCCCGCACGCGACCAGGCCCAAGGCCGCAAGCGCCACCGCCACCGCCGCCGCCCCGCGAGCTCGCGCGCTTCGGTCGCGCGCTGGCCGGGTACGCGGGCCCACGCCGAAGGGCCGTCGTGCGCCCGCCCGTGGCGGGCCGTTCCTCACCAGAGCCCCAGGATCTTCCACCAGAGCACCCCCACCGGAATCCAGATGACCAGGTTGAGCACGGAGGCGATGAAGCCGGTGCGCCACCAGTCGCGGAAGCTCACGTAACCCTCGACGAAGATGATCGGGGAGGTCGTGGTCCCGTAGTGGGTCAGCCCGGCCGTCAGGTTGTTGATGAAGAGCAGGCTGTAGGCAACGACGGCGGCCGGCGCCCCGACCGCCACGAGGAGCGCCACGAACGGCCCGTAGAGCGCGATCGCGTGGGCCGTCGTGCTGGCGAAGAAGTAGTGCGCGTAGTAGTAGATGACGAGGGCCGCGGCGAAGACCACCAGCCACGGCACGCCCTCGAACGCCGACCCGACCCAGGTTGCGAACACCGTGGGCGACCCGCTCTCGTTGAGCAGCCCGCCCATCGTCAGCAGGCCGCCGTACCAGACGAAGATGTCCCAGGCCGAGCGCTCTCCCAGCGCGGCATTCCAGGTGAGCGCCTGCGAGACGAAAAGCACGCTCAGGCCGATGAAGGCGACAAGGCCGGGCGACAGCCAGTCGACGTAGGACGAGAGCACCCAGAACCCGATCAGGAATACGAAGACCACGGCTACGATCGCCTCCGTGCCGCGGATCGGCCCGAGCCTGTCGAGCTCGCGCTGCGCGAAATCCCGAGCCGCGGGCGTCCGGCGGATCTCGGGCGGGACGGCGCGCAGCACGAGGAGCGGCACTGCGACGCTCGACACCAGGCCCGGCACGAGGCCGGCGATGAACCAGCTCGTCCAGGTCACCTCGATGCCGGCATACTCGCGCGCGAGGTCGCCCAGCAGCAGGTTGGCGGCGCTGCTGTAGAAGAACATCGCGGAGGCGACAACGCTGGTCTGGTACATGCACGTCATCAGGAAGGTGCCGAGGCGGCGCGCGGTGGGCCCGGGCTCCGACTCGTAGAGGCTGCTGATGCTGCGGGCGATCGGGAAGACGATGCTGGCCGAGCGGGCGGTGATGGACGGCACTCCCGTCGCCAGCGTGAGGTCGGTCAGGTGGAGCGCATAGCCGAGCCCGAGCGAGGTGTTGCCGATGGCGCGGACGAACTGCAGGGCGATGCGGCGCGCGAGCCCGCAGTCGCGGAGCGCGCGCGACATCATCATCGCCGCCAGCACCATCCAGACCGACGCCGCGGAGTAGCCTTCCAGGGCGCGCGCCATCGGCACCCGGCCGACCAGGATGAGCGCCGTGATGCCGATCAGGACCACCTGCGATCCCGGGAGCGGCTGCAGCATGAGCCCGGCGATCGTGGCGAAGAAGATGCCGGTGATTCGCCAACCCTGCGGGTCGACGCCCTCCGGGGCCGGGATCACGTGCGCAATCAGCAGGTAGATCGCAACCAGGGCGAGCAGCCGGGCGTTGCGGGAACCCACGCCAGGCTAGGAGTCTGCGCCGTGGAACGGCGCGGACTCCTGGAGGGTTGGTTGGGCACCAGGCGGAGCCGGCAGGCGACGCATGGTGGGCCAGGAGCCTGCGCCGTGGAACGGCGCGGACTCCTGGAGGGTTGGTTGGGCACCGGGCGGAGCCGGCAGGAGACGCATGGTGGGCTACGCGGCCACGCGCTCGAGCACCGCGGCGAGCCCCTGCCCGACACCGATGCAGAGGGTCACAAGGGCGTAGCGGCCCTCGACCCGCTGCAACTGACGGGCCGCGGTGAGGGTGAGGCGCGCCCCCGACGCGCCGAGGGGGTGTCCGACGGCAATCGCGCCTCCGTTGGGATTGACCCGGCTGTCGTCCTGATCAATCTCCAGAAGCTTCAGGCAACCGAGCACCTGCGTCGCGAACGCCTCGTTGATCTCGATGACGTCGACGTCGGCCAGGGTGAGCCCGGCCCGCGCGAGCGCCTTCCGCGTGGCCGGCACCGGCCCGAGGCCCATCACGCGGGGCTCGACGCCCGCCGCGGCCGCGGTCACCACCCGGGCGATGGGCTTGGCGCCGGCGCGCTCGCCCGCCGCCCGCGAGCCGACGATGAGGGCGGCGGCACCGTCGTTGATGCCCGACGCGTTGCCGGGGGTGACGACCCCGCCGTCCGCCAGCGGCCGCAGCCCCGCGAGCTTGTCGACGCTGGTGCCGGGCCGCGGGTGCTCGTCCTGGCTCATCTCGACGGATTCGCCGCGGCGGCGTCCGGGCACGGCCACCGGCTGGATCTCCCCGGAGTAGAAGCACTCGGACTTGGCCTGGGCGTATCGCTCCTGCGACGCCGCCGCGAAGCGATCGCTCTCCGCGCGGCCGAGGTCGAGGTCCTTCGCCACCTCCTCGGCGGTCTGGAACATCGCGTGATCGCCGTACTCGGCGGCGACGGTCGGGTTCGGGAAGCGGGAGCCGAGCGTGGTGTCGAACATCTGCACCTGGCGCCCGTAGGCCCGGTCGGCCTTGCCCATCACGAACGGCGCGCGGCTCATGCTCTCGACGCCGCCGGCGATGAAGAGGTCGCCCTGGCCGCAGGCGACGGCGCGCGACGCATCGACCACCGCGGCGAGCCCGCTCGCACAGAGCCGGTTGACGGTCATCCCGGCGACCTCGACCGGCAGGCCCCCGAGGAGCCCGGCGCGGCGGGCGACGTTGCGGCAGTCCTCGCCGGCCTGATTCGTGCATCCGGCGATCACGTCCTCGAACGCGCCGGCGTCGAAGGGGCTCCGCGCGACCAGCGTGCGCACGAGGCCGCCGAGCAGGTCGTCCGGGCGCACGGGCGACAGCGCCCCGGCGTGACGACCGAACGGCGTCCGAATCCCGTCGTAGATGAAGGCGTCTTCCATCGGGCCTGCTCCTCGCCGTGCGCGCGCCCCGCCCGGGCCCTGCGCCGGGTGCGGTCCGCAGCGGCGGGACGATTATATGCGCGCGGACGCCGGCAGCCGCAGCCGCGCCTCGCTGGAGAGAGACCATGGCCATGACTCCCGCTCCGCCGGCGCACGTGGCGGGCCAGCTCCGAGACCTCGGAGTGCGGTCCGGCGGCGTGCTGCTCGTCCACACCTCGTTCTCGCGCACGGGCCCGGTCGAAGGCGGCCCGGCGGGCCTCATCGCCGCCCTGCGCCAGGCGCTGGGGCCGCGCGGTACCCTCGTCATGCCGAGCATGTCGTCCGACGACGAGCATCCGTTCGACTCCGCCCGCACGCCGTGCCCCGACATGGGCGTCACCGCCGACACATTCTGGCGCGGCGGCGGCGTGCTCCGCAGCGGCAGCCCGCACGCCTTCGCGGCGGTGGGGCCGCGGGCCGCCGAGATCACGGCCCCGCACCCGATCGACCCGCCGCACGGAGCCGACAGCCCCGTCGGGCGGGCGCGCGACCACGACGGCCAGGTGCTGCTGCTCGGAGTCGGTCACGATGCCGACACGACGATTCACCTCGCGGAGAACGAGGTCGGCGTGCGATACCGGCGCGCGGTGCACGTCACGGTGCTCGAACGCGGACGGCCCGTGCGCTTCGACTACACCGAGATCGATCACTGCTGCGCAAGGTTCGCGCTGGTCGACGACTGGCTGGAGGCGGACCGCCTGCAGCGACGGGGCCCGGTCGCGCACGGGGTCGGCCGCCTCGCCCGGGCACGCGACATCGTCCGGGTCGTGACGGCCCGCCTGCGGGAGAACGAAACGGTCTTCCTGCATCCGCGAGGCTCCGACGTCGAGTGCGACGAAGCCTGGGCCAGCCTCGGCAGGACCGCGCCGTGAGCGATCGAAGCACGACCGCGTCGGGCCCCGTCCCGAGCGCGGACCAGGGCCCCACAAAAATGAAGCAAATGGGCGCCACACCTACAAGTATGTAGAGCTCGGCATCGCCGCAGACTGTAACGTCCGACGCGACCCGCCCAACGACTGCTGTCGGGCTGCACGACTTCGCTCCGCCGTGCCAGCCGGCAGCACGAACCAAGGGCAATCCCTGGGAAACAAGGGGCCTCGAGGGCATTCCCCGACACAACAAAAACGTCTCGATATACGGCATTCTCTACAATTGCGTAAGAACTCCAGCTCCCCCAGGCTCTCAACGCCGCCGCGGGAGGTCCGGAGATCGCCTGCCAAGTCGACAATTCTGAATGGCGTAGCCCCGGAATCCCGGTCTCGACGGGCATGGCACGGCCATTGCTTCCAAGGAGGACGGACAGCGCAACGGAGACGGACAGCACAACGGCCAAGCGAATCGTGGCCGCGTTCGGATGCTGCACCGCGCCACAACACGAGAGAGAGAGAGAGGAACGCACAACGCCATGCACATGTGGACTCGTCACTGGCTCCATCTACCGCTCGCCATGCTGGTAGCGCTCGGGATCACCGGCGCCGCGGCCGAGGCCGAGGCCGAGGCGACCGCGGCCGAGGCCGAGGCGACCGAGGCCGAGGTCGAGGCGACCGAGGCCGAGGCGGCCGCCGTGCAGGACGACGCAGCTCCCAACTCCGGCATGCTCGGATTCAGCGCCGGCGTCGACTTCGTGTCCGACTACTACTTCCGCGGCATCATCCAGGAGACCGGCGGCTTCATCGCCCAGCCGTTCCTCGACGCGAGCATGAGCCTGGGTCCGGTCTCGATTACCGCCGGCACGTGGAACAGCCTGCACTCGGTCGGTGATGACGGGTTCGTGAACGAAGGCGCGCCCCAGATCTACTACGAGTCGGACTTCTACGCCGGGCTCGGGATCGCCGCCGGCGACATGGTGGGCATCGACCTCACCTACACCGCCTACATGAGCCCGCGCGGAAGCTGGGGCACGACCAAGGAGGTGGCGCTCGGGCTGAGCTTCGACACGTTCGCCGCCCCCTACGCGACGTTCGCGTTCGAGGCGGCGGGCGGCGCGGACGGCGGGCCGAACGAGGGCAGCTACGTGGAGATCGGCTTCGAGCCCGGCGTGCCGCTCGAGGACGCCCCGGTCAGCCTCTCGTTCCCGGTGACGTTCGCCGCCAGCATGAGCAACTACTTCGAGTACCAGAACGACATGGGCGTCTGGTCGGACGGCGCGGGCGGCTTCTTCAGCATCGGGGCGTCGCTCGGGGTGCCACTGCCCGTCCCCGAGGAGTACGGCTCGTGGGACCTCGCCGTCGGCGTGAACGCGCTGATGTTCAGCGAGAGCGTGAAAATTCTCAACGGCGAGGACAAGGGCGCGAAGGTCATCGGGCTGTTCGGGATCAGCCTGGGGTACTAGAAGTCCCTGCGGCCCTCGCGGAAGGAAAGGTTCGTGACTCTGTCTCCCCCTCCTGAGCACAGGGTCTCGTGGAGGAAGCCGGCGCCCCGCGGGCCGGCTTCTTTCCACCCGCAACCGCCCGGCTTCCGGGGCGGCCGCGGAGGGTGTGCCGCATGGGGATCTTGTAAGATCCACCGGCGATTCGCGTGCGGGCACACATCTCCGGAGCGGCACTCCGCGGAGGACATCGGATGACGACAGCGGCTCGCCGCCGCGCGGCGCGCGCGGCGGCTCTTGCACTATTGACGGCGGTGGCCGTCGGCGGTGCGCGGTCGGCGCACGCGCAGGGCGGCGAGGGCCGGCTCTCCTTCTCGATGGGCATCGACACGAGCAACGCGTACTTCTTCCGCGGCATCAAGCAGGAGCGCTCCGGCCTGATCGTGCAACCGTACGCCGACGTCTCGGCGGATCTGCTCGGCGCCGGCAACGAGTCGCTCAGCTCGCTGACGTTGACCGTCGGGCAGTGGAACAGCCTGCACTCCGGGCCGAGCGGGGCCGGCACGTCGGGCCGGACGACGGCCATGTGGTACGAGTCCGACTTCTTCACCGGCCTCACCTTCGGCAGCGACACGCTGACCGCCGGCGTCACCTACACCTCGTACCTGAGCCCCAACGACTCCTTCGGCACCGTGCAGGAGGTCAGCCTGGCGCTGAGCCTCGACGACAGCGACCGCCTGCTGATTCCGCTGCAACCGCACGTAGGCCTCGCCGTCGAGCTGAGCGGCCAGGCGGACGGAGGGCAGAGCGAGGGCACCTACTTCGAGCTGGGGATCGAGCCCGGGCTCGATCTCATCGCCGAGCGGGCGTCGATCGGCTTTCCCGCCACGCTCGGCCTGAGCCTCCACCACTACTACGAGGACGGCGGCGACCACAACGACGTGTTCGGCTACTTCGACCTGGGTGCGGTCGCCACGCTGCGCCTGGGGATGCCCGAGGCGGCGGGCACGTGGACGATCAGCGCCGGAGTGCACCTGCTGGCGCTCGGCGACTATCTCAGGGTCCTGAATGACGGGGACAAGCTGCAGGCTGTCGGCGCCGTGGGAGTCAACATCGCGTACTAGGCGTCGGCGCCGCAGAGCGATGTGGACTCCTGCAGGACCGGCCGGGCGGGCAGCGGCGCCGCAGGGCGGCGATGTCCGGGCGAGGCCCCGGCGGCCGGCGCGCAGCGCCGGCTCCGTGCCGGGCCGCGGCGCGACACGGCGACACCGGCGGTCCATCATGTCGCGCCCATCGAATCCCCATGTCCCCTGACACGTTGAAATCCCGGCTGGACGAAGCCCGCGCGGCGGTGGTCGCCGAGACCGGGCGCGCGCGGGCCGGCCTCGCAGCGCTCGCCCGCTACTCCGGTGCGGTCGACGCGATCGTCGGGGGGATCTACGAGTCCGCGCGCCCGGAGACCGACACCCCGGTGGCGCTCCTCGCCATCGGCGGCTACGGCCGGCGCCAGCTCTGCCTGCACTCCGACATCGACCTGATGGTCGTCTTCGACGGGCGGATCGGAGCCGCGGAGGAACGGTTCCTGCGGTCGGTGCTGCATCCGCTGTGGGACCTCCGTCTCGAGGTGGGCCATCAGGTCCGGGAGCTGGCCGACCTCGAGACGGTAGAGGCCGACAATCCGGAGTTCCTGCTGGCGGTGCTCGAGGCCCGTTTCGTCGCGGGAAGCCGGGAGACGTTCGACCGCGTCGCCACGACGTGCCTCGGCCCCGGCTCGGCCTGGCGGGGGCCGATGCGCCAGGCCCTCCTCGACCTGACCGGCCAGCGCCACACGCAGTTCCACCGCACCGTGTTCCAACTCGAGCCCGACGTGAAGGACTCGCCCGGCTCGCTGCGCGATGCGACCGCGCTCCGCCTGCTCGCCCACCTGAGCGACGACGCCGGAGGCGCGGTCGCCTACCACCCCGGCCGCGTGCGCGAGGCGGAGGACTTCCTGCTGCGGATTCGCTCCATCCTGCACCTGGAGCGGAGGCGCAACTTCAACGGCCTCGGCTACGAGCTGCAGGAACGGGTGGCGGCCCTGTTCGGGTCGCCCGGCGACCAGCCGCAGCGGCAGGTCGAGTCGCTCATGAGCACGTACTTCCACCACGCCCAGGTGGTCGCCCGGGCGCTCGCGGCGTCGATGCGATCGCTCCAGGCGCCGGAGACGGAGAAGGTCACGCCGATCGGGGACGAGCTCGAACGCGCGTGGGACGGCATCCGGTTCACCGACGGCACGCACGCGTCGCTGCGCCCGCGCACCTGGCTGCACCCGTTCGAGGCGGCGCTCGACACCGACGTCCCGGTTGCGGACCAGGCGCTGACGTGCATCGAGCGCCACGGCAAGCGGTATGCGCCGGAGCGGTTCTTCGTCTCCACCGACGAGCGCGACCGCCTGCTGCGCATCCTGCGCCCGCGGCCGGGGCTCTACGACCGGCTGTCCGAGATGCACGGCTGCGGCCTCCTGGGGCGGATGTTCCCGGAGTTCCAGAAGGTCTACTGCCTCGTAATCCGCGACTTCTACCACAAGTACACGGTCGACGAGCACACGCTGCAGACCATCCGCAGCCTCGAGGGGCTCTGCACGCCGAAGACACGGAGCCGAAAGCGCTTCGGCTCGCTACTGGCCGAGCTGCCCAACCCCGAGCTCCTGGTGCTGGCGCTGCTCTTCCACGACGTCGGCAAGTGGACCAATCGGAACCACTCGGAAGAAGGCGTGCGCATGGCGGCCGGCGCGATGCGGCGGATCAAGCTCCACGAGAGCGGCGTCGCCACCGTCGAGTTCCTCATTCGGCACCACCTGAGCATGTCGGTCGCCGCCTTCCGCCGCGACGTGGACGACCCGGACGTCGTGGCGCAGTTCGCGCGTCTCGTCGGCACGGAGCAGCGCCTGAAGCTGCTCTGCCTGATGACGCTAGTGGACGTCGACGCCGTCGCCCCCGAGGTGATGAACCCGTGGAAGGAAGAGCTCCTGTGGCGGCTGTACGTCGAGACCTACAACCGCCTCACCCTCGAGTACGGCGACGACGTAATCGACGAAGCGACCCGGACCCTGGAGGACTTCACCACCCGGCGTCCGGATGACCTCTCGGAAGCGGAGGTGACGGCCTTCCTCGACGGCTACCCGCAGCGCTACCTGCGGTTGGTGGACCGCTCGACCGTCTACGACCACGTCCGACTCTCCCGCGACATCGCGCGCGGCGACGTCCACTGCTCTCTCGAGGAGAAGGGCTCGGCGTGGGAGCTGAGCGCGGTCACGTTCGATCAGCCGCGGCTCTTCGCCGACATTTGCGGGGTGCTGTCCCACTACGGCATGGACATCCTGCGAGGCCAGGCGATGAAGAACCAGGGGGGCGTGGTCCTGGACCTCTTCCAGTTCGCGGACGTGGAGGGCTACCTGCGGATGAACCCGACCGCGGCGGACGAGCTGACCGGAACGCTGCGCGAGGTCGTCGCCGGGCGGATCGACATCGACGCCAAGCTGCGCGCCCGCGAACGGCCGGCGCGCGGGGCCTCCCCGATCAGACAGGTCATCCACTTCGAGAACCACCGCTCGCAGCGGTTCACGGTGCTGGAGATCATCGCCCGCAACGCCTGGGGGCTGCTCTACCGCGTGAGCCGGGCCATCTCGAACCAGGGGTGCGACATCGACCTCGTGCTCATCTCGACCGAGGGAACGCGGGCGATCGACGTGTTCCACCTCACCCGGGCCGGCCGGAAGCTGACCAACGCGGAGCAGGACGAGTTGCGAGCGGAGCTGGAGTCCACCCTGGCCGCCGGACAGAAGCCATGAAGCTAATCGAGGCCATCGTGCGCCCCAGCAAGGTCGACGCCATCAAGGACGCCCTCTCCCGGAACGGCATCTCCGGCATGACCGTCTCGGAGGTTCGCGGCCACGGCCGGCAGCGGGGTCACTCGCCGGTCTACCGGGGCGGCGAGTACGAGATCAGCCTGCTGCCGAAGATGAAGGTCGAGGTCGTCGTCGAGGACGACGCCGTCGAGGACGCGATCGACGCCATCATGGCCGAGGCCCGCACGGGAGAGATCGGCGACGGGCGCATCTTCGTCGTGCCGGTCGAGCAGAGCCGCGTCATTCGCACGGGAGAACGCGACGTGGTGTGAACCGGCGCCCCCATCGCGACGGGTGCGCTGCGCCCGCCGCCGGTCTTCCGATCGTCACTACTCACACTTGGAGGCATTGGATGAAGGCAACAGACGTGATGGCGCTCATCGAGAGCAAGCAGATCAGGGCGGTCGACCTGCGGTTCGTCGATCTCCCCGGCCTCTGGCAGCACTTCACGGTGTCGACGAAGGAGTTCGAAATCGACATCTTCGAGGAGGGGATCGGCTTCGACGGGTCGAGCATCCGGGGCTTCCAGCAGATCCAGGAGAGCGACATGCTGCTCTTCCCCGACCCGGCCACCGCGTTCGTCGACCCGTTCGCGGCGACGCCGACGCTGGTCCTGATCTGCAACGTGAAGGACCCGGTCACCGGCGAGTCCTACAGCCGCGATCCGCGCTACATCGCCCAGAAGGCGGAGGCATACCTGAAGTCGACGGGCATCGGCGACACCGCCTACTTCGGCCCCGAGCCGGAGTTCTTCATTCTCGACGACGTCCGCTACGGACAGACCTACAACGAGGGCTTCTACCGTGTCGACGCCGGCGAGGGATTCTGGAACGCCGGCCGCGTGGAGAACCCCGACGCCGCCGGCGCCTCGCGCAACCTCGGCTACAAGATCCGCTACAAGCAGGGCTACTTCCCGGTGCCGCCGGCCGACACGCACCAGGATCTGCGCACCGAGATGATGCTGGCGCTCGAGGAGATCGGCGTCGACGTCGAGGTGCAGCACCACGAGGTGGGCACGGCGGGTCAGGCCGAGATCGACATGCGCTTCGACTCGCTCGTGAGCATGGGCGACAAGCTGCTCAAGTACAAGTACGCCGTCAAGAACGTGGCCCGGCGCCACGGCAAGACGGTGACCCTCATGCCGAAGCCGATCTTCCAGGACAACGGCTCCGGGATGCACGTGCACCAGAGCCTCTGGAAGGACGGGCGCAACCAGTTCTTCGAGGCGGGAACCTACGCCGACCTCAGCCAGACCGCCCTGTACTACATCGGCGGCCTCCTCAAGCACGCGCCCGCACTGCTGGCGCTGACGAACCCGACCACCAACTCGTACCGGCGGCTGGTGCCGGGCTACGAAGCGCCGATCAACCTGATCTACTCGATGCGCAACCGCAGCGCGGCGGTCCGCATCCCGGTGTACTCGAGCAGCGAGAAGGCGAAGCGGGTCGAGTGCCGCTTCCCCGACCCGACCTGCAACGGGTACCTCGCGTTCAGCGCCATGCTGATGGCGGGCCTCGACGGCGTGCAGAACAAGATCACGCCGCCCGGACCGCTCGACAAGGACCTCTACGACCTGCCGCCGGAGGAGCTCGGCAAGATCGCCAGCACGCCGGCCGACCTGTCGCAGGTCCTCGACGCGCTCGAGGCCGACCACGACTTCCTGCTCAAGGGCGACGTCTTCACGTCGGACGTGATTGAGACGTGGATCGCCTACAAGCGGGAGAACGAGGTGGACGCGATTCGCCTGCGGCCGCACCCGTGGGAGTTCGCGCTCTACTTCGACATCTAGGAGTCTGCGCCGTAGAACGGGGCAGACTCCTAGCAGGGTTGGTTGGGCACCAGGCGGAGCCGTCAGGCGACGAATGGTGGGCTAGGAGCTTGCCCCGCAGAACGCCAGCGGAGCG
>JAGWAJ010000041.1:0-4480 GCA_021296475.1 Acidobacteriota bacterium | reverse complement strand
CCCCGGTGCCCGGGCGCACCGGGGAACCCGCCCGTCCGCAGCAAGCAGGGACGAAGATGGACTCCGTCACTCCGCGCGACCTCTTCCTTGCCGCCGAGCTGTCGACCGCGGAGGCCGCGCGGTTCCTGGAATGGCGCGGGCTGCGTGACGGCGCGGCGGCGGACCGGCATCTGCAGGAGATCGCCGACGATCTGACGAGCCGGCTGGCGCTCGGAGACCTCGCGGAGCTGCTCCTCGACACCCTCTCGACGACCCCGGATCCGGATGCCGCCCTCGTCGGCTTCTGCCGCTACGTCACGGCGCGGACACCGAAGGCCGCGTTCCTCGGCACGGTCCGTGCCGACCCGCGGGCGCTCGACATCCTGGCGCAGATCCTCGGCACCTCGCCCTTTCTGAGCGAGATCCTGATCCGCAATCCGGGCTACCTCGACTGGCTGCGGCGCGAGCTCGACGCCCCGCCGCCCGATCGGAAGGCCTTCGAGCACGAGACCCTCCGGCTGTTCGGCGGCGGCCAGCACCCCGAGCGTCAGATCGACGGACTGAAGCGTCTGCAACGGCGGGAGATGCTGCGCGTGGCGGCGCGGGACCTGTTCGGCATGCTCGACCGGGAGACGCTGACGACGACGACCGCACAGCTTTCGGACCTCGCCGACGCCATCGTCGACGGCGCCCTGCGGATCGCCACGGCGGAGCAGACGGAGCGCGGAGGCCCGCTGGCCGGACGCTTCGCGGTCATCGGCATGGGCAAGCTCGGCGGCGGCGACCTCAACTACAGCTCGGACATCGATCTCATCTACGTCTACGACGCGCCGGACGACGCCGTGGCGGCGGTGCATCCGCGCTACCAGAAGCTCGGCCGGCGGCTCACGGGCCTGCTGAGCGAGCACACCGGGGAGGGCTACCTCTACCGGGTCGACATGCGCCTGCGGCCGATGGGGCAGCGAGGGGCCCTCGTCTACTCGCTCCGCCAGGCGGCGCAGTACTACGAGAGCCTGGCCGAGACCTTCGAGCGGTTCGCGCTGCTCAAGGCGCGCCCGATCGCGGGGGACCGGGAGCTCGGGGCGCGCTTCGTGGAGACGGTGCAGCCGTTCGTCTATCGCAAGTACCTCGACCACGCCGCCATCGAGGAGCTGGTGCGCTACAAGGCGCGGGCCGACCGGGCGCACGCGAAGCACGGAGACCTGGATCGGAACATCAAGGAGGGGCGCGGCGGCATCCGCGAGATCGAGCTGTTCGCACAGGTGTTCCAACTGATCCACGGCGGCGATACGCCCGCGCTCCGCACCGGTCACACGCTGACCGCGCTCGAGCAGCTCGGCGCCAACGGGTTCATCGACGCGGAGGTGCAGCGCGACCTCGCGGCGGCCTACATCTTCCTGCGCAACATCGAGCACGGCCTGCAGGTCGCCGAGGACCAGCAGACCCACAGCCTCTCCGGCACCGACCGGGGAATGCTCGCCCTGGCGCGGCGCCTCGGCTTCGACAACGTGGACACGCTGATGTCGGTCCTCGACCGCCACCGGGACCGCGTCCACGCGGTCTACTCGGACCTCTTCCACGATTCGGCCGCCGACGGAAGCCGGCAGGGCGGCCGCGACATGTTCCGCCTGCTCGCGGGCGAGATGAGCGACGACGAGGGACGCTCGCGCCTCGGCGACGCAGGGGTCGAGAACCCGCAGGGGGCGCTCGACGCGATCCGCGCGCTCGATGCCGCTCCGGCGCAGGGGCGGGCTTCCGCGCGCGGCCTGCTGGCCAACCTGCTCGGCTCCATCCTGTCCGGCGAGACCCGTCTCTCCGCGCCGGGACAGGTTCTCCTCCGCCTCGAGCAGGTGGTGTCCCACGTCGGGGCTCCCGGCGCCCTGTTCCGCACCCTGCTCGAGGACGACGAGCTGCGGGAACGGCTGCTGATCGGGCTCGACGCCGGCGATCTCTTCGCGGCGCGCCTCTCCGCCTACCCGGAGCTGCTCGACTTCCTCGCCAGCGTCGCGCTCGAGCCGGAGTCGTTCCGCGCCGCGGTGGCCGAGGCGTTCGACGCAGTGGTCGCGGGCGGCGACGACTTCGAGTCCCGCTTCGACCCGTTCCGCCGCGTGAAGGTCATCGAGGAGTTCAAGGTGCTCGCCGAGTGGCTGGCGGGCCGTCGTCTCGACCGGCTGAACGACAAGCTCTCCCTCGTCGCCGACTGCGCCGTCGAGGCGGCCGCGCGCACCGCGGCGCTGGAGCGCCCCCCGGATCCCGATGCGGCGGACCCGGAGGCGGGCTGGACCGTCGTGGCGCTCGGCAAGCTCGGCAGCCGCGAGCTGACGGTGCACTCCGACCTCGACCTGGTGTTCGTCTACGCCGGCGAGACGACCGACGCCCCGCGCTTCGAGCGGCACCAGAAGTTCGTCCGCGCCATCCACGACCTGCTCTCGCGAAAGACGGGCGCCGGGTCCGCGTACGAGTTCGACACGCGGCTCCGTCCCGAAGGGAAGATGGGCGCGCTGGCGATCCCGCTCCCCGCCTTCGAGCGCTACCTGCGCGAGCGCGCGGAAACCTGGGAGCGCATGGCGTGGACCCGTCGCCGGCCGGCGGGCGGCGACCCGGAGCTGGCCGGACGGGTGTGCGAGACCGTCGACCGTTTCGTCTATGGCCCGTGGGCACCCGACATCCCGTCCTACGCGCGGCACGTGCGGTCCCGGATCGAGCGCGAGCTGGCCGGCGAGGCGGCCGGCGACCACCTCGACCTGAAGCGGGGACGCGGCGGGCTGGCCGACATCGACTTCCTGCTGCAGGTGCTGCAGATCCGCGAGGGGGCGGAACGGGAGCAATTCCGCGTTCCCGGCTCGCGGGCGCTTCTCGCCGCGCTGCCCGATACGGCAATCCTGCGGCCCGCGGAGGTGGACACGCTGCGCGAAGGCTACGCGTTCCTGCGGGAGCTCGAGACAGTGCTGCGCATCTATACGGACACGGGCGGCGGGGCCATCCCGACCGACCCGGCCGCCCTCGATCCCATCGCCCACCGCCTGCGCGAGGCGAGCTCCGGCGCCGAGCTCCTCGCCCGCTACCGGGAGGTCACGGCCGAGGTGCGCGCGATCTACGAAGCCGGCATGGACCGGCTGGAAGGCGAGCCCGGGTAGCTTGCGTCTCGCTCGCGCTGCACGTGCGCGACCGGATCGGCGCGTCCTCAAGCATTACGTTGACCAACCGGTTCACGTCGCCCTCATACACACAGAATGAGGGATGCCGTTGCCCAAGGTCTCGCAGTCGCTGCGCCTTGCGGGAATCACTATCGCAAACGGCATAGTGGTGAATCGCGGGGTTGCCCACCGACCGGCGATCGAGGACCCGTCGGACAGACCAGTTTGTCGTGTCGCTCGCTCGCTGCGGCCCGGCGAAGAGGTCCAGGTAGACGCCGTGTTTAGTGACCACCAAGAAGAGGTGAATGTACTCGTCGATCCGTTGGTCAGCGAAGTGCTGGTTCTCGACGGTCGTTCCCAACCAGACGTTGCTCGGCCACGCCGCTCTCCAGGGCGTGAGGCGGCGAGCCAGCTCCGGCCGCTTCGTGAGTAGTAGCCAGTCGAGATTCGGTGTCCGTTCTACGAGACACCAGAGCCGATCCCGGAGGGCGTTCGAGGTCTGGTCGCCACTCGAAAACGTCCGCCATTGACGCGCAGAACACGCGTGCGCGCCGTCCAGTCGCTTCCGCTGCCCGATCCCGGCGCAGGGGTTGGTCCCAGTAGTTATCGCTGAGCTGCCGCCGGTGAACCCCAGCGCCCCAGACATGATGACCTGTGCGCCTCGCCCAGACTTCCGCGTAGCAGTGGTCGCACGCCGGGGATACCTTCGTACATCCCCACCACGGGTTGAAAGTATGACCCGTCCATTCAATTGGTGAGTCTCGTGCCATTGTAACGGCGGTTTCCCTGAACCCCACCTCCAGATGTCGGGGAGCGTAGCACGCCGAACGGCGTCGCGCGTTGCGCGTTGCGGGGGCTCGGCGTCGCGGCGACCTCGACCGGCGTCGGCCACGCCACGGGACCAGCCGCCCTGCGCGCCGAAGCGCTCGAAGTCAACATAGGTAACCGTTATCCGACCTCGATAGGTCAGTCGAAGCCCCACCGACCCTCCGTTAGGGGCATTCAGAGGTCCTCGTCCTGGTCGTCCTCGTCGCGCTCCTCGACGTCGGCGCCCTTCCTCTCCAGCAACCCTGCGCGAGGGCGGTCAGAAGGTGGGGCGCCCCGCCCGTGACGAGTTCGCCGTGGCGTCCGACGGTGAGGGGGGCAGCCACGAACCCCGACGAACGGGCAAGCGGCAGCCCGTCGTGGGCGGCGAGCTCGCGGAGCGCGGCGACGTACGTCCGCTCGAGGTAGTCGCCCGCTCCCGGCCGCGCTGCAGCGTGTCGTCGATGTCGACCCAGCGCGGAACCTCCGCGATCACGGCGTTCGAGGCGACCGCGCTCGATGGCGACGGGATCGGGACTCGGCCGCAGCGGGCGCGGCAG
>JAGWAJ010000040.1:23852-27644 GCA_021296475.1 Acidobacteriota bacterium | reverse complement strand
GCTGTCGCCCCCCGGCGGCTGGCGTCGAAGAGCTGCAGGGAGTAGAGCCTGGCGTAGAGGCCGTCGGGCATCGCCACCAGCTCCTCGTGACGGCCGATCTCGCGCACCTCTCCCTCGTCGAGCACCACGATCATGTCCGCCCGGCGGACGGTCGACAGCCGGTGCGCGATGACGAACGAGGTGCGGTTGAGCAGCAGGCGGGCGAGCGCTTCCTGCACCAGGCGCTCGGATTCGGTGTCGAGCGACGACGTCGCCTCGTCGAGAATCAGGATCGGGGCGTTGCGGAACAGGGCCCGCGCGATGGCGAGCCGCTGCCGCTGGCCGCCCGACAGGCGCTGGCCCCGATCTCCGATTGGCGTCTCGTAGCCGTCCGGGAGCACCTCGATGAACTCGTGGGCGTGCGCGGCGCGCGCCGCGGCCTCGATCCGCGCCGCGGCGTCCGTCGGCGCCGCGGCGTCCGTCTCCGTCGCATAGGCGATGTTGCGCGCGACCGTGTCGTCGAACAACACGGTGTCCTGGGTCACGATGCCGATGTTGGCCCGCAGCGACGCAAGCGTGACATCGCGCACGTCGACCCCGTCGATCCGCACCGCGCCCGCGGTGACGTCGTACAGCCGCGGCAGCAGATTGACCAGCGTCGTCTTGCCGGCTCCGCTCAGCCCGACGATGGCGACGACCTGACCCGCGGTCGCACGGAACGACACGTCCCGCAGCACCGTCTTCCCGCGCCCGTCGGGGTAGGTGAACGAGACGCCGTCGAAGACGATGTCGCGGCGGGGGCGCGCGAGCGGTCGGGCGGACGGGCGATCGCGGATCTCGCTGCGCGTGTCGAGCACCTCGAAGACGCGCTCGGCGCACGCCATGCCCTGGTGGAACTGGGCGTTCACCCGGCTCAACTTCTTCACCGGTCCGTACATCATGAGCAGCGCCCCGACGAAGGCGATGAAGTCGCCCGCCTCGACGTCGCCGCGGGCGACCTCGGTCACGCCGTACAGCAGCGCTCCCACCACCGCGAGCGCGCCCAGCCACTCCATCAGGGGCGGCAGCATGGCCAGCGTGCTCGTCACCTTCAAGGCCACCCGGTACAACCGGTCCGCAGCCTGCCGGAAGCGCCGGGCCTCGAAGCGCGCGGCGGCGAAGGCGGTGACGATCCGGTGTCCCGAGAACGCCTCCATCGAGATGTGCTGCAGGTGCCCCGTCTCCGCCTGCACCTGACGCGTGTTGCGCCGCACCCGCTGGCCGAGCCGCACCAGGGGATACACGACCAGCGGCGCGCAGATGATGCAGACCAGCGCGAGTCGTGCGTTGAAGCGGAACAGCAGGCCGGCGAGGACGACGACCGTGATCGACGCCCGCAGCGCGTCGCCGAGCGACTCCGTGATGATGAACTGGATCTGCCCGATGTCGTTCATCAGGCGCGACGTCACGGTCCCGACGTTGCGCCGCGCGAAGAAGCTGGCCGATTGCCCCATTACGTGGCCGAACAGCTCGTTGCGGAGGTCGCGGACGACCGACAGCCCGATGTCGGCCATCAGGTAGACCGAGAAGTACGCGCCGGCCCCCTTCAGGACGGTACAACCGAGGATCGCCGCGACGAGGAGGTTGATCTGCCCCTGATCGGGTGGGCCGGCAGCCGCAAACACGTCGTTCAGCACCAGCCGGAACAGGTAGACGAGACCGCCGTTGGCTGCCCCGTACCCCGCCATCGCCACGACGGCAATACAGAGCTGGCGCCGGTAGGGTCGTCCGTAGCGCACCAGCCGCTCGAAGGGGCGGTCCACGGCTTACCCTCTCAGGGCTCGGGCGCCGTCTCGGCGTAGCCGCCGGGGTGCGCCCGGCGCCAGCGCCACGCCGTCTCCACGATGGCGTCGAGGTCCTCGAAGCGCGGGCGCCAGCCCAGCTCGTCGCGAATCCGCGCGTTCGACGCGTGGAGCACGGCCGGATCGCCGGACCGCCGCGCGGCGACGGCCCGGACCGGCGGACGCCCGGTGACACGCTCGACCGAGGACAGGACGTCGAGCACGGAATGCGGTCGGCCGGTGCCGACGTTGTAGGCGCGCGCCGGTCGCCCGGCCTCTAGCGCCGCCAGCGCCAGCACGTGCGCATGAGCCAGGTCCGAAACGTGGACGTAGTCGCGCAGGCACGTCCCGTCGGGTGTGGCGTAGTCGGCGCCGTAGACCTCGAAGCGCGGTCCGCCCTGCGCCGCGTCGATCGCGCGGGGTATGACGTGATTCTCGGGCCGGTGGTCCTCGCCGATCGTTCCGTCCGGGTCCGCCCCTGCCGCGTTGAAGTAGCGCAGTCGAATCGCGACAAGGCCGTACGCCTGCTCGTAGTGGGGCAACGCCCGCTCTACGGCGAGCTTCGTCTCGCCGTAGGGGTTGACCGGCCGCGTCGGGTGGTCCTCGCGAATCGGGGTCTCCTCCGGCACGCCGTACACGGCCGCGGTCGACGAGAAGACCAGGTGGCGTACCGAACCGTCGCGCAGAGCGCCGAGAAGGGCGAGCGTATCGACCACGTTGTTGACGTAGTACCCGTGCGGGTCGGCGACCGACTCCCCCACCGACGCCGACGCCGCGAAGTGCATCACCGCGGTCACGGCGTGCCGCCGCAGCGTGTCCCGGACCGCGGGGGCGTCGGCGATGCCGGCCTCGACGAACGGCACGCCCGCGACGGCCGCCCGATGCCCCAACGAGAGATCGTCGAGCACCACCACGTCCCGGCCGGCGGCCCGAAGCGCCTTCACCGCGTGGCTGCCGATGTAGCCGGCGCCCCCGGTCACGAGCACCGCCCCCATCAGCGTCCTATCGAGTGGTAGGCGAACCCCTTCGCCCGCATCTGGGCGACGTCGAACAGGTTGCGGCCGTCGAAGATCGCCGGGCTGCGCATCAACTCGTGCATCCTGGTGAAGTCGGGCTCCCGGAACTCGGCCCACTCGGTGACGATGGCCAGCGCATCTGCGCCCGCGAGGGCGTCGTAGCTGTGAGGCGCGTAGTCGATCCGGTCGCCGAAGATGCCGCGCGCCACCGCCTGGGCCCGCGGATCGTATGCGTGGACGGTCCCGCCCCGGGCCAGCACCTCGTTCACGAGGACGATCGACGGCGCCTCGCGCATGTCATCGGTCCGCGGCTTGAACGACAGGCCCCACAAAGCGATGCGCTTCCCCTCGAGCGACCCGAAATGCGCCTCCATCTTGGCGACCAGGCGGTGCTTCTGGGCCGCGTTGACGGCCTCGACCGATTCCAGGATGCGAAAGCGGTATCCGGCCTCGCCCGCGAACCGCACGAGCGCCTTGACGTCCTTCGGAAAGCAGCTCCCGCCGTAGCCGATGCCCGGGAAGAGGAACGACGCGCCGATGCGGCGATCCGCGGCGACCGCGGAGCGCACCTGGTCGACGTCGGCCCCGGCCAGCTCGCACACGTTCGCGATCTCGTTCATGAACGAGACGCGCGTGGCCAGCATCGCGTTCGCGGCGTACTTGGCGAGCTCGGCGCTCGCGCAGTCCATCACCTGGATCGGCGCCCCGGTGCGCGTGAACGGCGTGTACAACGCCTCGAGCAACTCGCCCGCCCGCTCGTCGTCCACGCCGATCACCACCCGATCCGGACGCATGAAGTCGTCGATCGCCGCTCCCTGCTTCAGGAACTCGGGGTTGCTGGCGATGCTGAAGGGATGCGTCGTGCCGCGCTCCATCACCTCCCGGACGCGGCGTGCGGTGCCCACCGGAACGGTGCTCTTCGTGACGACCACCTTGTACCCGTTCATCGCGTGTGCGAGGTCGCGGGCGACGGCCAG
>JAGWAJ010000040.1:5190-23783 GCA_021296475.1 Acidobacteriota bacterium | reverse complement strand
CAGCGCAGGTCGCTGGTGAAGAGCAGGCGCTGCTCGTCGTGGTTGCGCGTTACCAGCTCCTGGAGCCCCGGCTCGTAGAACGGAAGCCGCCCGCCGGCGAGGGCGCCGATCTTGGCGGCGTCGTTGTCGACGCAGGTGACGTCGTTGCCGTACTCCGCGAAGCAGGCGCCGACGACGAGCCCGACGTACCCGGTGCCGACGACGGCGATCCTCACCGCCGCCGCCTCTCGCCCCGAATCATGGCGCCGTGAGCGTAGCACGGGCGGCGGCCTCGTGGCAGCCGGCGGGCAGGTCCATCCGCGGCTGCGTGGTACGATCGCTCGGCATGCGCGTTCTGCTCGACTATCGGCCCGCGCTGCGCGCACCGACCGGCGTAGGCGCGTTGGTCCATCACCTCGCGGCTGCCCTGGCCGACCCGGATCTCGGCGGCCCCGGCGGCGAGCCGGTCGAGGTCACGCTCTTCAGCAGCTCGTGGAAGGACCGGCTCGGTCCGCTCGCCGACCGCGGGCTGCCCGCCGCCGTCGCCGCGATCGACCGCCGGATTCCCGTGCGCCTTCTGAACGTCGCGTGGCACCGTGCGGAGTGGCCCCCGATCGAGGCGCTGACCCGACGGCGCTTCGACGTCGTGCACTCGTCTCATCCGCTCCTGCTGCCATCGCGCCGCGCCGCGCAGGTGGTGACGATCTGCGATCTGGACTTCCTCGCACACCCGGATCGAGCGTGGAAGGAGATCCGCCGCGACTATCCCGCGCTCGCCCGGCGCCACGCTCGCCGGGCCGCCCACGTCGTGGTTCCGTCCCGCTACACCGCGGGAGAGGTTGCGCGACACCTGGGAGTGCCGCGCGAACGGATCGCGGTGTGCCCGTGCGGCGCCCCCTCCTGGTCACCGCGACCGGCGGCGCCGGAAGACGGCCACCTGCTCTTCGTGGGAAGCCTGGCCCGCCGCAAGAACGTCGCCGGCCTTCTCGCCGCGTACGCGCGTCTGGCCGCACGCCGCACCCGCGTGCCCGACCTCGTGCTGGCGGGCGGCGAGGCTCCGGACGGCGCCGACGCGGAGTGGCGGCGAGCCCTCGAGGACCCGCGGCTCGCGGGCCGGGTCCGACGTACCGGCTACGTCGACGCGGCGACGCTCCGGTCGCTCTATGCCGGCGCCTGCGCCCTCGTGCTGCCGTCGCTCGACGAGGGCTTCGGGCTCCCCGCCCTCGAAGCGATGACGCTCGGCGTACCGGTGGTCGCGTCGGACCGCGGCGCGCTGCCCGAGGTGGTGGGCGAGGCCGGAATCCTCGTCGACCCGACCGATCCGGCGGCGCTGGCGCATGCTCTGGGACTCCTCCTCGACGAACCGGAGCTCCGCGTGCGGTGCGCGGCGCGCGGGCCCGCGCAGGCCCGGAAGTTCGATTGGCGGACCTCGGCGCGCATTCTGCGCGCGGCCTACCGGCAGGCGATCGAGACGCGGGCCGGCCGTGCCGCAGCCGAGCCCGCCGACCCCGCGGCCGCACCGGGAAGCCCGGCCCCCTGAGCCGGACGGCATGAGGATCGGCATCGACGGGCGGGAGCTGGCCGGCGCGCGCACCGGCGTGGGACGCTACGCTGCCAACCTCTGCCGCGAATGGGCGGCGTCCCCGTTGGCGGCCGGCCACGAGGTGCTGGTCTACATGCCTCAGGACGGCGGCGCCGGCGCGCTCGGCGGGCCGGGGCGGGGAGCGCGGATCGAGACGCGGACGGTGCCCGGCGCCCCCGGCATCGGGTGGGAGCAGTCGGCCCTGGCGCGCGCCGCGAACGGCGACGATCTCGACGTCTTCTTTGGCCCCGGCTACTCCATCCCGCTGCGCCTCGCCGCGCCGGCCGTCGTCACCCTCCACGACATCTCGTTCGCCGTGCACCCCGAGTGGTTCGGGTGGCGCGAGGGGGTCCGGCGGCGTTGGCTGGCCCGGCGCGCGGCGAGCCGCGCCGCGCGCGTCGTGACCGTATCGAAGTTCGCCCGCGCGGAGATCGTTCGAGAACTCGACCTCGACCCGGCTCGGGTGGCGGTCGTCTACGACGGGGTCGAGGCCCCGCCATCGGCGACCTCTCCGCTCGAGGGGCGGGCGGTGCTTCCCTCGGATGGGCGGGTCACCATTCTTCCGGATGGGCCGGTGATTGCCCCCGCGGGTTCGGCGCTCGTACTTTTCGTCGGATCCATCTTCAACCGCCGGCACCTGCCGACCCTGATCGACGCCTTCGCGCGCGTGGTCCGCCAGCGATCGGACGCGAGGCTGGCGATTGTCGGCGCGGATCGGACGCACCCGGCCCAGGACCTCGCGGCCCGCGCCGAGGCGGCCGGCATCGCGGACCGCGTCGACCTGTGCGGCCATCTCCCGGATGCCCACCTCGCGGCGCTGTTCCGCCGGGCGCGGGTCTTCGCCTTCCTGTCCGAGTACGAGGGGTTCGGGATGACGCCGCTCGAGGCGCTGGCGGCCGGCGTCCCGGCCGTCGTCGGCGATTCCGAGGTGGCGCGGGAGGTCTGCGGCGACGCGGCCCGCTTCGTGCCGTTCGACGACCCGCCGATCGTCGCGCGGGAGATCCTGCGCCTGCTGCATGACGACGCGCTGTGTGCCGACCTGCTGGCGCGGGGCGCGGCCCGCCTGGCGCGCTTCACGTGGAGCCGCACCGCGGCCGAGACGATGGCCGTGCTGGAGCAGGCTGGCGCCGCGACGCGATGAGCCGCATCGAGACCCGGGGCTGTGCCGGCGCCGATTGCCGCGTCGCCATCGTCATCGTCAGCTTCAACACGCGGCGCCGCCTCGAGGCGTGCCTCGCGTCGCTCCGGGCCGCTCCTCCCGTCAGCAGCCACCAGATCGTCGTGATCGACAATGGATCCAGCGACGGCAGCCCGGACGCGGTGGAGACCGACTGGCCGGAGGCGCGCCTCGTCCGCCTCGGGGAGAACACCGGCTTCGCCCACGCCGCCAATGCCGGAATCCGACACAGCGCGAGCGAGCTGATTCTCCTGTTGAACAGCGACGCCGTCGCGCCGCCGGGCAGCATCGACCGGCTCGTCGCCGCCCTCGACGCCGACCGGTCCGCCGCGGTCGCCGGCCCGCGCATCGTTGCCCCGGACGGTACGGTCGAGCTGTCCTTCGGCCGGATGATCTCGCCGTGGAACGAGTTGCGGCAGAAGGTGCTCGGACGGGCCGCGGCTTCCCGCCTGCCGCTCGCCCGCCGCTGGGCGGCGCGGCGGACGGCGTCGTTGCGCTATGTCGACTGGGTGAGCGGCGCCTGCCTGCTGGCGCGGCGGAAGGACGCCGAGACGGTAGGCCTCCTCGACGAGCGGTTCTTCCTCTACACGGAGGACGTCGACTTCTGCGCCGCGCTCCGTGCGCGCGGCCGGCGCGTGCTGTTCACGCCGGCGGCCGAGATCGTCCATGCCCGCGGGAGCTCCCGCCAGACCGCCCCCGACGCCGCCCACGACGCGTACCGCCGCAGCCATCTCGCCTTCTACGCCAAGCACCATCCCCGCTGGCTGCCGCTCCTGCGGGCGTACCTGCGCGTCCGCGGCCAGCTCCCCCAGCGGGAAGCCACCGGTCCGCCCTGAGTGGGGACGCTGCTATAGTGGGGCTGGTGCGAGTAGCGATCGACGCACGCAAGCTGCACGACTACGGGATCGGCACCTACGTTCGCAACCTGCTGCACCACCTGGCCCGTCTCGACCACGATACCGACTACGTCCTGCTGTGCCGTCACGGCCACGACGCCGAGGTCGTGACGCTCGGCGACAACTTCCGGGTGTGGACCGAACGAGCCCCGAACTACTCCGTGCGCGAGCAGCTCTCCGTGCCGCTCGCCCTCGGCCGGTCGGGCGCCGAGCTGTTTCACGCCCCGCACTACGTGCTGCCGCCGCTCACGCCGTGCCGCTCGATCGTGACCATTCACGACTGCATCCACCTGCGGTTCCCGCAGTACCTGCCGAGTCGTCTCGCGCACGCGTACGCCCGCGCGCAGATCTGGACCGCCATTCGCCGCGCGAGCCGCATCCTCACGGTGTCCCAGGCCTCGAAGGACGACCTCCTCACCTTCTTCGACGTGCCCGAGGAGCGGATCACGGTCATCCCGAACGCCATCGACGAACGGTTCCGCGTCCCGCCGTCCGAGGACGAGATGGTCCGCGTCCGCGACCGCTACCAGCTTCCGCGCCGCTTCATCATGTACGCGGGCAACGTGAAGCCGCACAAGAACCTCGAGCGGCTCATCGACGCGTTCATGATGATCCGCCGGGGCGGACGCGACGATCTCGGCCTTCTCATCACCGGCAGCGAGGTCTCCAAGTACGCGACCCTGCGGCGGGCCGTGCACCGTTACCACCTGCACCGGCACGTGCGCTTCCTCGGCTACCAGCCGACGGTGACCCTGGCCGCCCTCTACCACCTGGCCGACGTCTTCGTCTTCCCGTCGCTCTACGAGGGGTTCGGGCTCTCCCCGCTCGAGGCGCTGGCCTGCGGCACGCCGGTCGTCTCCTCCAACGTCTCGTCGCTGCCCGAGGTGCTCGGCGACGCCGCGATCCTGACCGACCCCTACGAAGCGGAGTCGATTGCCGACGGCATCGCCCGGGCGCTCGACGATGCGACGCTGCGCGCGGAGCTGCGGCGGAAGGGGCTCGCCCGGGCCGAGGCGTTCTCGTGGGAGCACTCGGTGTCGGAGGTCCGCCGGATCTACGGCGAGGTCGCCGCCGGCGGCTGAATCGCTAGTCCAGGTCCCGGGTCTCGCCGGGCGGCGTTGTCGGAGGGCCGAGCGCCTGGTCCTGCGCCCGGAGCAGCCGGGGCAGCGCGTCCACCGCGTACAACGGCAACGACAGAACGCGCGCGGTCACGTCCCGGGTACCGGCAGGTCCGGTCGGTCTTCGTAGAGGTAGCGCAGGGCAGGCAGGGCGCGCGGCGTCGCCTGCACCTCGTCCAGAAACAGTAGCGCTCCGTCCAGCCGCGTGCCGCCCAGCGCCTCCAGTTCGCGGAGCATGCGCCCCGTGTCCAGGCTCTCGAACACCCGGTCGAGGTAGAGATGGCGCTCCAGATTCACCTCGCACAGCGCCATTCCCGCCGCCGCCGCTCACACTCGCCGCGGCTGCTGTTGAACGGGTGCGCGAGCCGATCACGGACCGTCACGCGCGGAACCGCGAGCCCGGCCGACCGCGACCTGGATCCGAAAGGGGCTCCGCCGGTGTTATGCTGAGCCGTGGTCACGCGACGGACGCGGGCGTTGGCAGCGGGCCAGGCGACGCTCGATGCCCTGCTCGGCGCGGCCGCGTTTCTGCTCGCGTACCTCGTCCGCTTCGAGATCGGCCTCATCCCGGCCCCCAAGGGCCATCCCCCCTTCGACCAGTACCTGGTCCTCGCGCCGGCGATCGGACTTCTCGTCGTCTTCTCCTACCAGTTGCTCGGCGGCTATCGCCCCCGGCGCAGCCGGACCCGCGTGGACGATTTCTTCACGACGTTCGTCGGCACGCTCACCGCCATGGTGATCGGTCTGATGGCGACCCTGTACCTGCAGGTCTACTACGCCTCTCCGGAAGCGCAGGCAGCGGGGGCCTACGAGGTCTCACGCGTCGCGTGGACGCTCTTCCTCGGACTGAACGTCGGCCTGACCTACGGCTCGCGCGAGGCGATACGGCTCCTGATGCAGCGCCGTTTCCGCGCCGGGATCGGCCTGCGCCGCGTGCTGATCGCGGGTACCGGCGACCTCGCCTGCCATCTCGCGGATCGCTTCCTCGTTCACGGAGAGTTCGGGTACCGGGTCGTCGGCTTCGTCGACGACGCCGCGGACGACCGGATCGGCTATCGGGGGTTGCCGCTGCTCGGGCCGCTCGACGACACCGAGGAGATCCTCCGGCGCGAGCGGATCGACCAGCTCTACGTCGCCCTCCCGATCGACGCCCACATGGAGATGCTGCGTCTCGTGGAGGTGGCGAACAAGGAGTGCGTCGACGTCAACATCATCCCCGACTTCCTGCAATTCGTGACGCTGCGCGCCCGACTGGAAGACCTCGACGGCATTCCGGTCATCAACGTGAACGACGTGCCGCTCCGCGGCCTGGGCAGCGTCGTCAAGCGCCTGATGGACCTGGGCGTGTCGGCGGCGGCCCTCGCGGTCCTGTCCCTGCCGTTCGCCGCGATCGCCGCGGCCATCCGGCTGACGTCGCCGGGGCCGGTCCTCTACCGGCAGGAACGGATGGGGCTCGACGGACGTCCGTTCCACGTGCTCAAGTTCCGGTCGATGTTCGACGACGCGGAACGGGACACCGGTCCCGTGTGGACCCGCGAGAACGACCCGCGGCGCACGCCGGTAGGCCGCTTCCTGCGCCGCTTCAGCCTCGACGAGCTTCCGCAGCTCTGGAACGTCGTCAAGGGCGAGATGTCGCTCGTGGGTCCTCGGCCGGAGCGCCCGTACTTCGTCGAGCGGTTCAAGGCCAGCGTCCCGCAGTACATGCTGCGCCACAAGGTCAAGGCGGGGCTCACGGGCTGGGCCCAGGTGAACGGCTGGCGCGGGAACACCTCGATCGAGAAGCGCATCGAGTACGACCTCTACTACATCGAGAACTGGTCGATCGCGCTCGACGTCAAGATCATTTGGCTCACCCTGCTCCGCTTCTCGTTCCACCGTCACGCCTACTAGACCGGGCCGCCCGCCGCCGCACCATGCCACGCGCCGTCATCACCGGGGCCGCCGGATTCATCGGCTCGCACCTCGCGGACGCGTTGATCCGGCGCGGCTACTCGGTCGTCGGGATCGACAACCTCCTGACCGGAGATCGGGCCAACATCGCCCATCTCGACGGGCGCGACTTCACGTTCGTCGAGCACGACGTCACCAACGGCATCGCGGTCGAGGGCGAGGTCGGGCTGGTGCTGCACTGGGCGAGCCCGGCCAGCCCCATCGACTACCTGGAACACCCCATTCCGACTCTCAAGGTCGGCGCCCTCGGCACCCACAACGCGCTCGGTCTGGCCAAGGCCAAACGGGCCCGTTTCGTGCTCGCGTCGACCTCCGAAGTCTACGGCGACCCGCTGGAGCACCCGCAGCGCGAGACCTACTGGGGGAACGTCAACCCGATCGGGCCGCGCGGTGTGTACGACGAGGCCAAGCGCTTCGCCGAGGCGATGACCATCGCCTACCACCGCTTCCACGGACTCGACACGAAGATCGTCCGGATCTTCAACACCTACGGCCCCCGCATGCGGGTGCGCGACGGGCGCGCGGTGCCGAACTTCATCGCCCAGGCGCTCAGCGGGGAGGACGTGACGGTCTACGGCAGCGGGGACCAGACGCGCAGCTTCTGCTTCATCAGCGATCTCGTGGACGGCGTGGTCCGGCTGGCCGAGTCGGACCTGAACGAGCCGGTCAACATCGGCAACCCGGCGGAGCTCACGGTCCTCGACATCGCCCGGGCGATCATCGCCGCCACCGGCTCGAGGTCCCGCATCGTCCACCACCCCCTGCCGGTCGACGATCCGCGGGTGCGTCGGCCGGACATCGCGCTGGCCCGCGCGCGCCTGGGTTGGGAACCGCGCGTCGCGCTCGGCGACGGCCTGGCGGCGACCATCGAGTACTTCCGCCGCAAGCTCGCCGCGGGCGCCTGAGACCGGGTCAGCTGTCCTTGACCACCAGCACGATGTAGTGGATGCCCGAGAGCAGGGTGACGGCGAGCGACGAGTAGATGGCTGCGTCGACGACGACCGACGCGCGATCCAGGTAGTTGAAGTAGAGGGTGACGGCGCAGGTCAGGATGTATATGAGGGTGGCCGCCTTCCCCAGTCTCGACGGATAGAAGACGCGGCGCTCGATGGCCAGGTTGATGACCGCCACGGTCAACACGATGAGGATGTCGCGGCTGATGACGAGCACCGTCAGCCAGATCGGCAACCGGTTGGCCATTTCGAGCGGCGCGGTCAGCACCAGGAACATCGAAACGAGCAGCAGCTTGTCCGCCATCGGGTCCAGCCACGCCCCGAGCTTCGTGCGCTGCCCGGCCCGCCGGGCGATCAGCCCGTCGAGCACGTCCGTGATGCCGGCGAGGACGAAGACGATCAGGGCCCAACCGTGGAAGCCGTACACGACCAGGATGACGAGGCAGGGGACCAGCATCAAGCGGACGAGCGTGAGCTGGTTGGCGGCGGTCAAGGTTGCCACGGTCGCTAGCCCACGTCGCGGAGCAACGCTCCGAGTCTGTCCACCGCTTCGACCGCCTCCGTGCCGCTGACGGACCGCGTGGGCTGGAACGTCCCGTCGGTGAACGTCGACAACACGCCGGCGGAGACGGCGTCCACGACGCTCGCATAGTTGAGGTGCGCCTCGTTCATGTCGGCGATCCGCGGGGGGGCCTCACGCCAGCTCTCGACGCCCTCCGGATCGATCTCCGCGATGAGGTAGAGCACGTTGGCCACCGCCTCGGCGAGCTCCCCGCGACGCACGATGCGGTACGGCTCGAAGCGGTAGGCGGCATCGACCGCCATCACCCGCGCCTGCGTCACGGCCAGGATCCAGGGGCGGCTCCAATGCTCGCGGGTGTCGGTGATGATCGGCACGGCCTCGCCGAGCACGGCGTCGGCCAGCAGCGGCTCGAACTGCACGCCGAGCAGCGCCGCCAGATCGGCGCGGGTGACTTCGTCCCGAGCCCCGATCGCGCGGTACTCGGCGGGCAGCGCCGCGACACGCCGCCGCTCCCGTAGCCGCACCAGATGGGCGGCGGTCTCGTCGCTCGGATCGACGGTGTCGGCACGCAGAAACGCGGCCTCGGCGCCGGTGAGGTCGCCGCGCGCCTCGAGGATCTCGCCTTCCGCGACCAGCGCCGGGCCGTTGTCGGGATCGAGAGCCGTGGCCTGTCGTGCGCTCCGGAGCGCGCCGTCGAGGTCCCGCCGTCCCAGCCGGGCGTACGCGAGCGCCGTGTAGAGGAACGGGCTGTCGGGCGACCCCTCCAGCACCTCGAGGTACGCGGCCTCCGCCGCCGCCCAGTCCCCGCGCCCGGCCGCCGCCTCCGCAAATGCGACCCGCTCCTGGGACACGGTGAGCCGAAGCTCCTCTATGACACGCTCCACCTGGACTCGACCGGGGTCGACGGCGAGCACCGCCTCGAAGCTCCGGAGCGCCGCGACGGGGTCTTCGTCCCCGAGGAACGCCTCGCCGCGGCCCAGCAGGGCCGGGAGATAGGCGGGCTGCGTCGCGAGGACCGTCTCGAAGTTGGCCACCGCGTCCGCGTACGCGCCGCGCGCCACGTTCGTCCACCCGAGGCCGGCCAGCGCCGGGTAGAACGCGGGGTCGCGCGCGGCCAGGATCGCGAAGCGCTCGGCAGCCGCGTTCGGGTTCCCGGCCTGCAGGAACGCCCACGCGTCCCGATGCCGGCCCGCGAACGCCGACTGCGCATACTCCGCCGGGATCTCCGGAAAGAGGTACTCGGGATGAAGCGGAGCGGTGACCACCGGGACGCGCGGCGCGCAGGCCCCCAGCCCGAGCGCCGCGACCGCGGCCGCCGCCGCGAGGGACGTCCAGCGCGTCAGTAACATCGCGGCTCCCGCCCCCACCCGTCGCGGCGCCAGCGTTCCGTGAGCTCGGCGTCGACCGCCACCCGCTCGATGTCGAGCTCGTCACAGGCCGCGGGGAGCTGCCGCACCTTGCCGCGGCCGAGAAGGCAGGCCGGATCCGGCCTCGATCGCATCTGGAGCGTGCGGAAGGAAACCGCAACGCCGGCGGCCGCCGCCAAGCCTGCGAGCCCGTCGAGCGAGTCGGCGGCGGCGGCGCGGCGGCGCGTGCCGAAGCGGAGACCGACGATCGCCGACCGAGCACGCGCCGGCGCGTGAAGCACGGCCGCGCCGGAGCCCCTCACGCGGTCGATTGTAGCACGCGGTCCCACGGCACGGCCCCCTCGCGCACGAGACGCGGCGCGGCTCCGCGGGCGTCGACGATCGTCGACGGAGCGCCGCCCGGCGTCGGCCCCGCATCGATCACGGCGTCGATGTCCGTCCCGAAGGCGGCGCCGGCATCGGCCGCGGTGGCCGGAGCCGGGCGGCCGCTGCGGTTGGCGCTCGTGGCGGTGATGGGATACTGGAACGTCCGCGCCAACGCCCGGGCCACCGCGTTCGCCGGCACGCGCACGGCGATCGTCCCGCCCTCGCCGACGACCCGCCGGTCCAGGTCCGGGGCGGCGCCGACCACGATCGCGAGCGGGCCGGGCCAGAACGCCTCCATGAGGCGGAGCGCCAAGGGTGTCAGCGCGCCGGCGGCGCGTTCCGCCTGCGCCCGGTCGGCGGCAATGAGGGGTATCGCCAGCCCCGGCGGGCGGCGCTTGGCGTCCACGAGGCGGTCTACGGCGGCGGCGTCTCGCGGGTCCGCGGCCAACCCGTAGAGCGTGTCCGTCGGATAGGCGACCACCCCGCCCGCGGTCAGGATCCGGGCCGCGATCCGTAGCGTTTGCGGATCGGGCGCCTCCCGGTCGACCCCGAGCACACGAACAGCGGGAACCTCGGATGGCATCACAGGACCGTCAGCGGCGGCCGCCGCGCCGACCGCGCGCTCCGCTGCCCCGCCAGCGGAGCGGCGTGCACGACGACAGGACCCGGCGCCCGTTCCGCCGCCGCCAGCACCGCCGACCGCCGGAGCGCGAGCCGCACAGGCAGAACGGCTAGAAGCGGAGCTCCGCGGCGCCGCCGCGCGAGCGGACGTGAATCGTCTCGATGAACTGCACGCGGTGCGGTTTCGTGCGCATGACGACGGAGCTCGTCCGGCAGCCGTCGCCGAAGAAGCGGACGCCCTTCATGAGCGCTCCCTCGGTGACGCCGGTCGCGGCGAACGTGATGTGCTCGCCCGGCGCGAGGTCGGCCGAGGTGTAGATCCTCCGGAAGTCGGTGATCCCCATGGCGCGGACGCGCTCTTCCTTCTCCGGCGTGTCGATGACGAGCCGACCGAAGATCTCGCCGCCCAGGCAGCGCATCGCCGCCGCGGTCAGCACGCCTTCCGGGGCCCCGCCGCTGCCCATGACGGCATGGGTGGCGTTGCCGGCGACGGCCGCCCCGATCGCCGCCGTCAGGTCGCCGTCGCCGATGAGCCGAATGCGGGCGCCCGCCTCCCGGATGTCGGCGATCAGCTTCCCGTGCCGCTCGCGATCGAGCACGACCACCACCAGATCCGACACCTCGCGGTCGAGGCAGCGCGCGATGCGCTTCAGGTTGTCGGCCACCGGCGCATCGAGGCTGACGGCCCACTTCGCCCGCGGGCCGACCACCAGCTTCTCCATGTAGATGTCCGGGGCGTGCAGCAGCCCGCCCCGCTCGGCCGCGGCGAGGACGGCGATGGCGCGCGGGGCGCCCGTCGCGCAGAGGTTCGTCCCCTCCAGCGGGTCGACCGCGATGTCGACCTCCTGAAGCCCCTCGACTCCCCTCGCTCCCTGCCCGACGCGCTCGCCGATGTACAGCATCGGCGCCTTGTCGCGCTCTCCCTCACCGATCACGATCTTTCCGTCGATGGGGACGCGATCGAGGCGGGCGCGCATTGCCTCGACGGCAACCTGGTCGGAGTGGTGGCGGTCGCCCTGCCCCATGGTCCGGGCGCAGGCGATCGCCGCCTGTTCGGCGACGTCGAGGAACGCCAGCGAGAGATCCTGCGCGCTCTCCGGCCCGCCCCCCCCGGCACGGCCTTCCGGCTCGGTCCCGACCGGGCGCGCGTCGGTCTCGGTCATGCCTCCACCGCCTCTCGGTAGGCGGGCAGCTCGCAGCGGGTCGGCTTGTCCGCCCGGTAGCCGAGCACGTAGTCCGCCTGCATGAGCTTGTGAATCTCGCGGGTGCCCTCGTAGATGACCGCACCCTTGCAGTTGCGGTAGAAGCGCCCGACCGGATACTCGTCCGAGTAGCCGTTCGCGCCGTGGATCTGCACGGAGTCCGCCGCCGCGCGCTCCGACGCGACCGTGGCGAACCACTTCGCGAGCCCCGTCTCGCGCGTGTTGCGCCGGCCGCGGTTCTTCATCCAGGCCGACCGCTGCCAGAGGAGGCGCGCCGCCTGGTAGTCCGACTCCATCTGGGCGATCATCTCCTTGACGAGCTGGTGACGCCCGATCTCCACCCCGAACGTCTGGCGCTCCTTGGCGTACGCCGCGCTGGCGTCGCGGCACGCGCGGATGAGGCCCGTCGCCCCCGCCGCGACGCTCAGCCGCCCCTGATCGAGCGCGAACATGGCGATCTTGAACCCCTCGCCCTCGCGCCCGATCAGGTTCTCCTCCGGCACTTCCACCTCGTCCATCTTGAAGAACCCGGTGTTGCCGGCCAGAATGCCCCACTTCTCGGTCAGCGTCCCGCTCGAGAAGCCGGGAAAGCCGCGCTCCACCATGAACGCGCTGATGCCGGACACGTCCCGCCGGCGCTTCTTCTCGAGGTCGCTGTAGGCAAACACCAGGAAGTGGTCCGCCACGTCGCCGAGCGAGATCCACATCTTCTCGCCGCTCAGCACGTACCGGTCGCCGCGCTTGACGGCGACGCTCTGCATGCCGCGAACGTCGCTCCCGGCCGCCGGCTCGGTCAGCCCGTAGCTGGCGATCTTGCGCCCCTGCGCCTGCGGCACCAGGTAACGCCGCTTCTGCTCCTCCGTGCCCCAGGTGAGCAGCGTGAGGCAGTTCAGCCCCAGGTGCACCGACAGGATGACGCGCAGCGAGGTGTCGACGTACTCCGCCTCCTCGCAGGCGAGCCCGAAGCTCAGGTAGTCCATCCCGGCGCCGCCGTACTCGGTCGGCACGCAGAGTCCGAGCAGGTCGAGCGAGGCCATCTCCTTCAGGATGTCCGGGTCGAAGCGATGCTCGCGGTCCAGGGTCCGGATGCGCGGGGCCACCGAGCGGGCGCCCCATTCGCGTACGGACTGCTCCAGCAGCCGGTGCTCTTCGGAAAGCTCGAGGTCGAACATGCGGTAGGTCCTGCGGTGAGAGCGCGCCGTTCAGCCGCGGCTCACGGTGACCGGCGCACCCCGGTCGAGCCCCAGCCGCTCCGCCGCGCTGGTCGAGTTGGCCGCGAACTCGAGGTGGTCGGTGCTGCCGAACAGGGCGCACACCTCGTCGCCTCCGATGTCCGCGTAGGTCTCCACGAGTCGGCCGATTCCGTGCGTCCCCGCCTCGATCTGAATCGTCCCGCTCTGGGCCAGGCGCTCGAACGCCTTGCGATCGATGTTCGTCACCAGGTTGCCGAACCGATCGACGAGAAGCACTTCGCCGGCGATGCGGCCCTCCCCTGCCGCGGGCGACGGAATGTCGAGCAGCCGGTAGTCGGTCACCGGGCGGCCGAGCGCCGAGAGCTGCACCCCCTTGGCGAGCCAGGCGGCCGCGGGGGCGAAGCGGTCGCGGCCCTCGAAGGTCCGGCTGACGGTGGGCCGCGCGTAGCGCCGCTCCGTCAACTCGACCACCCGCTTCGGCGGCGTCTCCCCGAACACCGGCGTCAGAACCCCGTTGTCGGGAGCCACGAGCCGGTAGTCGCCGACGTCGGCGGCCAGGCCGCGACGCGCCGAGCCGACGCCCGGATCGACGACGACCAGGAAGACCGAGCCGACCGGGAAAGCCCGATAGGACGCGGCCAGCTCGAGGCCGGCGGTCAGGATGTCGTGGGGCGGAACATCGTGCGAGATGTCCACGAGCGCCGCGTCGGGGCAGATGCCCAGAACGACGCCCTTCATGGCGCCGGCGTAATGGTCCCGGGTGCCGAAGTCGCTCAGCAGGGCGACAACTGGACGCGCCATCCCTCGGAGCGCCTAGCGGCTCGCTCCCGAAGCCGCCGACTGCGCCGCGGCAGCCTGCGCCGCGGCCTTGCCGCCGCCCCCCTGCCCCTTCTTGACCGCCACCGCGGGCGGCGGAGAAGACTGGGAGGTCTCGGAGCGCTGCATGTCGACGCTGCCGCGGAAGTGTGCGCCCTCGGCGATCGCCACGCGCGGCGCGGTGATGTCGCCGTCGACCGAGCCGTTCTCCCGGATGCTCACCTTGTCGGTCGCGGCGACGTTGCCGTTCACCTCGCCGAGCACGACGACCGATTTCGCGAACACCTGCGCCTTGATCCTGCCGTTGGGGCCGATCGTCAACACGTGCTGGCGGAGCTCGATCTTGCCCTCGACCCGGCCCTCGATGGTCAGGTCCTCGCTGCCGTTCAACTCGCCCTTGATGATGACCGACTTCCCGATGTTGACGCGCTCCGTGACGCGCATCCCTTCGCTGTCCTTGCGGTTCGCAGGCTTCGGTCGGACGGTGAGATCATCGTCTTCCAGCTCGGTCTCGGCCAGGGATCGAAGCGATTCGTCCCGTTTCCACATCAGCGCTCTCCAGTGCGGTCGTAGGGGCACGCGGGAGTGCGTCCGCCCCCTACCCAGCCCGGCTAGTATATTGTGCGCTCTTTGGATCTGTCTAGTCCGTTTGTTTGCTGACAGTTAGCGCCGATGCTAGAATTGGGGGAAGTGTCCATCTACCTCGATCACAATGCGACGACGCCCGTGCATCCGGCCGCCGCCGACGCCGTCGCGGAAACCCTGCGCAGCCAGTTCGGCAACGCCTCGAGCGTGCATGCCTACGGGCAGGCGGCCAAGGCCGCGCTCGACGACGCGCGCGGCAGCGTGGCGGCGCTCGTCGGCGGCGAGCCGTCGGAAATCGTCTTCACGAGCGGCGGCACGGAGGCCGACAACCTCGCGATCCGCGGCGGCGCGGAGGCCGCCCCGGCCGAGCGGCGGCACCTGATCGCCTCGGCGATCGAGCACGAAGCCGTGCTGCACACCTTGAAGGCGCTTGCCGCCCGCGGCTGGCGGACGACCCTGCTCCCCGTCGACTCCCGCGGCGTCGTCGACCCGGCGGAGCTCGAGCGAGCCCTCACGCCCGAAACCGCGCTCGTGTCGGTCATGCACGCGAACAACGAGATCGGCACGCTGCAGCCCATTGCAGAGCTCGCCCGCGTCGCGCACGCCGGCGGCGTCCGCTTCCACGTGGACGCGGTGCAGTCGGCGGGCAAGGTCCCGCTCGACGTGCGCGCGCTCGGGGTCGATCTGCTGTCCGTCTCGGGCCACAAGTTCAATGGGCCGAAGGGCGCCGGGGCCCTCTGGCTGCGCCGCGGCGCGCGCGTCGTGGCGACGATGACGGGCGGCCGACAGGAGCGCAACCGGCGGGCGGGGACCGAGAACGTCCCCGCCATCGTCGGCCTCGGGGTCGCCGCGCGCGTTGCGAAGGAGCAACTCGAGTCGACGGCGGAGGGCTGCCGGGCGCTCCGGGACCGACTCGAGGCAGGCATCCTCGACCGCGTGCCCGGCACGGTCGTCAACGGGGCGCCGGACGCTCGCGTGCCGAACACGACCAGCATCGGCTTCGACGGCGTCGAGGCGGAGGCGCTGCTCATCGCCCTCGATCTCGAGGGCATCGCGGTCTCGACCGGCTCCGCCTGCTCCTCGGGGACGCTGGAGCCGTCGCACGTCCTGCGGGCCATGGGCTTCCCCCCGCGGCGCGTCCAGAGCTCGATCCGCTTCAGCGTCGGCCTCGGCAACACCGGCGCGGAGATCGACCACGTCCTCGGCGTGCTGCCCGAAATCGTCAGCCGGCTGCGCGCCCTCGCCGGGACCGGGGCGGGGGCCCGGGCCTAGGAGTCTGCGCCGTCGAACCTGCCATGGAGGAATTGGCCCCCGCGCAGACTCCCAACGCGCCCGTGAGGGCGCGCTAGCGCCATGCGCATCGTCGCCGCGATGTCGGGGGGCGTCGACTCGTCGGTCGCCGCCGCGCTGCTTGCCGCGGACGGCCATGACGTCGTCGGGCTCTCGATGCAGCTCTACGATCAGCGCGAGGGCGAGACGGCATTCGGGTCGTGCTGCACGCTCGACGACCTGCACGACGCGCGGCGGGTGGCGGCCCGACTGGGCATCCCGCACTACATCGTCAACTTCGAGCACGAGTTCGAACGTCACGTGGTCGCCCCGTTCGTGGCCGACTACCGCGCGGCGCGCACGCCGATCCCGTGCGTCCACTGCAACGGCGATCTCAAGTTCCGCCACCTGCTCGACCGGGCGCGCGGCCTCGACGCCGACGGCGTCGCCACGGGCCACTACGCGCGGGGCGAGGCGCGCGCGGACGGCGAGGGCGCGGGGCGCGCCCGCCACGCGACCGCGCCAAGGACCAGTCGTACTTCCTCTTTTCGCTCACCCAGGCCCAGCTTGCGCGCGCGCATTTCCCGCTCGGGGACCTGACGAAGAGCGAGGTTCGCGACCATGCGAGAGCCCACGGGCTCGCGGTGGCCGACAAGCCCGACAGCCACGAGATCTGCTTCGTCGCCGACGGCGACTACGCGGCGTTCGTGGAGCGGCGGGCCGGGGAGCCTCCCGGCCCCGGTCCGGTGAAGGACACCGCGGGGCGCGTCCTCGGCCGGCACGGCGGAGTGCATCGCTTCACGGTCGGGCAGCGCAAGGGACTCGGCCTCGCCAGCCCGGTGCGGCTCTACGTCACGGCTATCGAGGCGGAGACCGGAACCGTGACGGTGGGCCCGCGCGAAGCCCTGGAGCGGACGGCGCTCACCGCTTCGCGCATGAACTGGATCTCGACCCCGCCCGCGGCGGGACAGCGGGTCGCGGCGCAGATCCGGCACCGGCACCCCGAAGCGCAGGCGCGCGCCTGGCCCCTCGACGACGCGCGCGCCCGACTGGAGTTCGACGTGCCGCAGGCGGCCGTCGCACCGGGACAGGCGGTCGTCCTCTACGACGGGGACGAGGTCCTGGGCGGCGGGTGGATCGACCAGCCGGTCAACGACGCCGGACAACTCGGGTAGCGCGCCCGACCGTCCTTCGGGATCCTCGGCGCAGCCCACAGCACCTTACTGTAGCCAGGCCACCGTCCCTGTGCCCGGGCGCCCCGCTCCGCCGGGATGTCGGGCGGCCGACGCGCCCGTCAGGGCGCGGGATCAGACAGCCGCGCGCCCGGCGTCCCCGACGACCGCCACGGGGTCGTCCGCGGGCAGGCTCTCCAGATAGCGCTCCGCGTCGATCGCGGCCATGCACCCCGACCCGGCCGCGGTGACCGCCTGCCGGTAGACGTGATCCTGCACGTCGCCGCACGCGAAGACGCCCGGGACACTGGTCTCCGACCCCTGACCGGTGACGATGTAGCCGTTGGCGTCGAGCTCGATCTGGCCCGCGACCAGCTTCGTGTTCGGTGTGTGGCCGATGGCGACGAACACGCCGTCGACCGCGACCTCCCGCCGCGTGTCGTCCTGGACGTTGCGCAGCACGACGCTGCTGACGACGCCCTTGTCGACGTCGCGGATCTCCTCGACCACGCTGTCGAGCGCGAAGTCGATCTTCGGGTTGGCGCGCGCCTTGTCCTGCATGATGCGGGACGCGCGGAAGGCATCGCGGCGATGCACGAGCGTCACCTGCGACGCGAACTTGGTGAGAAAGGTCGCCTCCTCCATCGCGGAGTCGCCGCCCCCGACCACCACGATCGGCTTGTCGCGGAAGAAGTAGCCGTCGCACGTCGCGCAGGTCGAAACGCCGTGTCCCATCAGCGTCCGCTCGGAGGGAAGCCCGAGCAGGCGGGCTGACGCGCCGGTGGCCAGGATCAGCGCGCGCGCGTGGAGCTCGCCCTCGCTCGTCGCGACGCGGAACGGCCGGCGCGAGAGGTCGACCTCGGTCACGTCCCCGCGCAGCGACTCCGTCCCGAAGCGCTCGGCCTGGGCCCGCATCTCGGCCATCAGCTCCGGTCCCATGATGCCGTCGCGGAAACCCGGGTAGTTCTCCACCGCGGTGGTCAGCATCAACTGGCCGCCCGATTCGAGCCCCTCGACGAGCAACGGGTGCAGGCTGGCCCGCGCCGCGTACAGCGCGGCGGTCAGGCCGGCCGGCCCCGATCCGATGATGATCACGTCCCGCATCACGATTCTCCCGCCGCCCGCTGGATAACTGAACGCACCCGCCGCGCCGGCCCGCGAACCCGGCGCGCCAATCTCACTGTACCGCCAATCGACGACCGTCGAGGAGCGTCTGCCCCTGGGTTCGCACCCAGTCGGCGAGACGGCGAACTTCCGCGAACCGCTCCGCGTTCGACCGGGCTCCGAGCACGACGACGGCCAGTGGGACGCCTCCCCGCGACTCGACATAGGCCGCCAGACAGTAGCCCGCCTCGCGGATGTAGCCGGTCTTGCCGCCCGTGACGTCGGCGCGCTCGCGCACCAGGCGGTTCGTGTTGCGCACCGCCACGCGGCGCCCGCTCGTGCGGAACCGGTAGGACCCCTTGGCCATGATCCGCGCGAGGGCCGGCTCCGCCATGGCCGCCGCGATGAGCCGCGCCACGTCGTACGGCGACGACACGTTGCGCTCGTCGAGACCGGACGGGTCGACGAAGCGCGTGCCGTCGAGGCCGAGCTCCGCCGCCTTGCGGTTCATCCGCTCGACGAAGCCGCGCGTCCCCCACGGGGAGGCCCGCGCGATGGCCCGTGCGGCCGCGTTGTCAGACGCGACGAGGGCCAGGTGCAACAGATCGCCCAGCGTGACCCGCTCGCGCTGTCTGACGTGCGTGGTCGACGCGCGGCGCACGTCGCGGCCGGACACGACGACGTCGAGCCCCAGATCTCGCCCGTGCTCCAGCAGCACCA
>JAGWAJ010000040.1:0-4866 GCA_021296475.1 Acidobacteriota bacterium | reverse complement strand
GCTGACGACGAACGCGCCGATCGCCACCACCCCGAGGAAGAAGGGCGACGATCGGGATGCGCCTCTCCGCAGCCGCGCGCGCGCGCCGCCGAGTCCCTTGGGCAACGCGCGACTACGGTGCCGGATCCTCTTCCGGAGGACGCGCGAACGTGTAGTGCGTGCGCGACCGCACCTGGGCGCCCTCCCGGTTCACGGTGACGCTCAAGCGCCGCGTGCGGGCCGTCGGGTCGGCGTTGCTCGAGTAGAACCCCAGCACGTAGTAGTCGCTCGTCTCGGCGTCGATCTCCCGGAACGCACCCTCGAAGTCGTTGCGGTTGACCACCGCGATCCGACCCCGCAGACTGCTCTGCGTCTGCATCCGCCACTCGTTCCACGGCTGCGCGGGTCCGTTGTAGTCGACGTCCGGCCCGGCGAGCAGTCCCCGCGGGTCGACGGTGTAGAAGCTCGCGTTGGCGCGATTGGCGGCCTGGGCCAGCTCCATGACCTCCATCGCGAGGTCGGCGTCGCTGAACACCTCGCCCTGCCGGTCGAGCCGCGTGAACGGGTCGAATCCCGGATCCGGCATGTCCTGGTAGATGTCGCCGTAGGTGCGGCCCTGCTGGAACTCGCGGGCGATCGGGTCGCGGGCGAAGTAGCGCTCGAACTCGAAGGGGTTGAAGTCGTAGCCGCTGCTGAAGTAGATGACGGCCTTGCGGCGGTTCTGCACCTGCTCGAGCCCCAGCACGGTGTCGCGCGCGGTCTTGAAGGCGACGTGGGCGCGCCAGCGGAGCTCCTCCGGCCCGCGGGTGCCCGGCGACACTTCGTTGATCAGCTCGTTGGCCGTGAACCCGTCGCCCGTGATCCGCTCCATGGAGGAGTAGAGGCGGCTGCGGTCGTAGGTCAGGTCGACGCGGATGGACGACGGGCCGGTGGAGACGATCCCGAACAGGTCGCCCTCGTGGATCAGCGTGTCGGCCAGCTTCTCGAACACCTGCCGGGCCTTGGGCGTCTTGTTGGCCTCGATGTGCAGGTCGTCGACGAGAATGACGAAGATGCGCCCGGCGGTGTCGTTCACCGGCCGCGTCGGCGGCAGGATGATCCCTTCCTGCACCGGGGGCGGCGGCAGGAGCTGGTTGTAGACGCGGCCCCCGTGCACGAGCACCAGCGAGGCCACCTCCTGCGGGATCCCGTCCTCCAGGATCCTGAAGTCGTCCTTCGTCAGGTCGGGCATGAAGAGGTCGTTCTCGTCACGCACGATGACGTCGGTCGTAACCAACGTGACCCCGGAACGGAACACCGCCAGCGGATCCTCGGTCGGGGCGATGCCGGCCGGCTGCCCCGGCCGCGGCCCCTGCCCCGGCCGCGGCCCCTGCGCGTCGGCGACGACGCCAAACGCGAACACGCCTGTCAGCACCGCGACGACCCAGGCCGCATGCCACCCGGCCCGGATCGCTTCAGCCACTCTGCGGTCCCTCATGGGAGCCCTCCAATGGTGTGGACGCCCCTTCACTCGCGTCCTCTCTGCGACTCCGGCCTGCGCCCGCCCCGGAGCGGGACGAGCCGCCGCGGCCGGCCCTGCCCGGTCGGCGGCGCGACCGTCGCCCGAGCGTCTTCCTGATCTGCTCCACGTCCGCCTCGAAACGCTCGATCGCCCGGACGACGGCCTCACCCGCCCGCCAAGCGTCCGGATTGAGCGCCTCGACGCGCGCTTCGAGCGCCTCGCGGGCGCTCGAAGTCACCTGCTTCTCGGCGACACGCGCCCGCAACTCAGCATACCGCGCCCGGAGGCGGGCGAGTCCGTCGTCGCCGACGAGGGCGGCGACCGGATGGCGCGACACGGCCTCATCGGCGCCCGGCGCGCCCGCGTCCCCCCCGTCGATTCCCACGGCATCGATTCCCGCAGCGTCGACTTCCGCGGCATCGATTCCCGCAGCGTCGATTCCCGCAGCGTCGACCTCCGCGGCGTCGATGTTCGCGGCGTCGCTCGCCGCGACCGGCGCCGACTCCTCCTCCAAGGTCGCCCCGTTCTCACCGGGCACGGAGGCGGCGCCCGGTGGGGCGGGCCTGCGGGTGGCCGCTCGCCTACCTCCCGAGCGCCTCGCGGACGAGGGCGCCGGCGGCGCCTTCGGCTTGACCTTGAGCATCTTCGTCCAGTCGAACGTCAACTCGGGGTTGCTCTCCTCGATTGCGCGAATGGCCGTCTCGTCGAGCGGCAGGCGGCCGACCCTCACGTTCGGCGGCGTGCGGAACCAGTAGAGCAACCGGGGCCCGGCGTGCTCGCCGCCGCGGAACCCGTGGAGCACGTAGGTGTTCTCGTAGCCGCGCGCGTCGCGTGCAAACCTGAGAAACGGCATGGCCCGTCCGCCATCCTAGCACGGATCCCGGCTCCGGCCGCCGCCCACGCCGAGCGTCCGCGCCGGCCTCGCCGGGCGCACCCGTAGTACGATCCGGGGCGTGAACGACCGTTTTCTGCGAGCGTGCCGGCGGGAGCCCGTCGATGCCACCCCCGTCTGGTTCATGCGGCAGGCCGGCCGCTACATGGCGGAGTACCGCGAACTGCGCGCGCGCCATACCCTGCTCGAGATCTGCCGGCATCCGGAGCTGGCGGTCGAGGTGACGCTGCAGCCGGTGAACCGCCTCGAGATCGACGCGGCGATCCTGTTCTCCGACCTGCTGCTGCCGCTCGAGCCGATGGGCGTACCGTTCACGTTCGCCAAGGGCGAGGGGCCGGTCATCCACGAGCCGGTGCGATCCGCGGCGGACGTCGACCGGGTCCGGCAGTTCGAGGCGCGTGACGCGCTCCCGCACGTTCTGACCACGATTCGCATCCTGCGTCGCGAGCTCGAAGGCCGGGTGCCGCTCATCGGCTTCGCGGGCGCCCCCTTCACGCTCGCTTCCTACGCCATCGAGGGCGGCGCGTCGCGCAGCTACGCGCGGACCAAGGCGCTGATGTACGGCGAGCCGACCGCGTGGCACCTGCTGTGCGACAAGTTCGCCGCGGCGATCGCCGATTACGTGGTGGCGCAGGTCGAGGCGGGCGCGCAGGCCGTGCAGGTCTTCGACTCGTGGATCGGCGCGCTCGGCCCGGCCGACTATCGGGAGTTCGCCCTGCCCCATACGCGGCGCATCCTCGACGCCGCGGCCTCCACCGGGGTGCCGGTGCTCCACTTCGGCACCGGCACGGCGACACTGCTCGAGGCGATGGCGGAGGCCGGCGGCGACGTCATCGGCGTCGACTGGCGTATCCCGCTCGACGAGGCATGGGAACGGATCGGCCCCGATCGCGCCATTCAGGGCAACCTCGATCCCACGCTCCTGCTCGGCCCGATCGACCGGCTTCTCGAGGGGGCGAGCGACGTGCTGCGCCGCGCCGGGAACCGTCCCGGTCACATCTTCAACCTGGGACACGGCATCCTGCCCGAGACCCCGGTCGACAAGGTCGAGTTGCTCGCCCACATGGCGCACCGCCTCTGACCTCGATGCCCCCGATGGACGCGGTGGCGGTAGCCGTCGTAGGCGGCGGGATCACCGGACTCGCCGCCGCCTACGAGCTGCACCGCCGCGGCGTCTCCTTCGTGCTCCTCGAGGGCACGCCGCGGCTCGGGGGGATGATCCGGACGGAGTCGGTGGGTGGATTCACCCTGGACGCCGGTCCCGACTCGTTGCTCGTGCACAAGCCCGCCGCGCTGACCCTCTGCCGCGAGGTGGGGCTCGGCCCGCGGCTGATCGCCACCCTGGCGCCGCGTGCGGCGTACGTCCTGCGGCGCGGACGGCTGCGGCCCCTCGCACCGGGGTCGGTGCTCGGAATCCCGACGCGCGCGGACTCGCTCGCCCGGAACCGCCCGTTGAGTTGGCGCGGACGGCTGCGGATGGCGCTCGACCTGACGCTGCCCCCGCGCGACGGCGCCGGCGACGAGTCGGTCGCGGCCTTCTTCCGGCGCCGCTTCGGTCGGGAGGCGGTCGACTACCTGGCCGAGCCGCTCCTCGCCGGCATCCATGCGGGTGACGTCGAGAGGCTGTCGGTCCGCGCACTGTTCCCGACCCTCGTCGAGGCGGAGCGGACCGACGGCAGCGTGGTGCGGGGACTGCGTCGGCAACGCACCGGACGCGCACGCCGCGGCGGCGACCAGGGACCGTTCCGCTCGCTGCCGGGAGGGCTCGGCGAGCTCGTGACCGCCGTCGCGGGCAGGCTTCCACCCGCCACGGTACGCTGCGGCGGGCCGGTGCGGGCGATCGAGGGGAGCGGCCCGTTCCGCATCGTCGGCGGCGGCGACGGCGTAACCGCGCGGCAGGTGCTCCTCGCCGTTCCGGCGCGGGTCGCGGCGGCGCTCCTCGCGCCGCTCGACACGCAGGCGGCGCGCCTGTGCGCGTCCATCCGCCACACGTCGAGCGCCACCGTGACGCTGGCCTATCCGCGCGCCGCGGTCGGCCGGGCGATCCGCGGGAGCGGATTCGTCGTCCCACGGGTCGAGCGCGCCGCCGGGGGCCTGTCGATCATGGCCGGCACGTCGATATCGTCCAAGTGGCCGGGGCGGGCGCCGAACGGGCAGGCCCTGTTCCGGGGCTTCCTCGGCGGCGCCCACGATCCGGACGTCCTCGCGCGGGCGGACGACGACCTGATCGACGCCGTCCATCGCGACCTCGCCGGCCTGCTCGACATCACGGCCCCCCCCACCCTGGCGCGCGTCTACCGCTGGCCGGACGCGAACCCGCAGCACGACGTAGGCCACCTCGCCACGGTCGCCGCCATCGACGACCGCCTGGCGCGACTGCCGGGGCTGCACCTGGCCGGGTCCGCCATCCGCGGCGTGGGCATACCGGACTGCATCGCCGCGGGGCGCGCCGCCGCGGCGGCGGCCGCCGCCCCCCCCGGCTGGGCCTGCCCCC